>CAZUBF010000011.1:36939-42909 GCA_964618555.1 uncultured Azohydromonas sp. | reverse complement strand
CGTGCGGGATCACCTGCACCGTCTTGCCCAGGTAGTCGCCGCGGCGCTCCTTCTCGAGCACGCTCTTGTAGATCTGGCCGGTGGTGAAGTTGTTGCTGCGCTTCATCCGCGTGGTGATGAAGCGCTCGTAGTGGCCGAGGTCGAGGTCGGTCTCGGCGCCGTCGTCGGTGACGAACACCTCGCCGTGCTGGAACGGGCTCATCGTGCCCGGATCCACGTTGAGGTACGGGTCGAGCTTGATGAGGGTGACCTTCAGGCCGCGCGACTCGAGGATCGCGGCCAGCGACGCCGACGCGATGCCCTTGCCCAGCGAGGACACCACGCCACCGGTGACGAAGACGAACTTGGTCATGGCAGACGGCACCCGAGGCGCGGAGCCTGCGGGTGCCGTGTAGGTAAAGCCCGATTATAGGGAGGCCGCCCGCGCCGGTCCGCGTGCGTCAGCACGCCGCCGGTTCGACGAACAGGTGGTCGGTGAGCACGGCGACGTGGGTCAGCGGCACGAGGGGGCCGCCTTCGCCGGCGGGCGGCGCGACGGGCTGCACGGTGAGTTGCACAGTCACGTCGCACGGCCCGGGGTCGTCGAGCGCGAAGACGTCGTCGTGGGTGTCGAAGCCGAGGTACGCGAAGCGCACCATCGTCGCGCCCCGGGGCGGCCGCCGGAAGGCGCCGAACGCGAAGCGCCGCGGCGACAGGTCGATCGACGCGAGCAGCGTGCCGTCGACGTGCGCCGGGGCGCACGCCCCGGCGTCGTGGGCGACGCTGCCGCGGTAGGCGTTCAGGAACACCTGCGACGAGTTCAGCACGCGGCGCGTCGCAGGGTCGAGCGCGGCGTCCCAGATGCGCAGCGCGAAGCGCCCGCCGAAGCGGTACGCACCGGGTTCGAGTTGCAGCGTCTGGTACAGCGCCGTCGGCCGCCGCGGCGTGCGCACCGGCAGCCCGTCGCCGAGCCAGGCCACGCTGGCGCCCCGGCCGGCGCGGCGGGTGGCCAGCGGCGCAGGGCACGCGGCCATCACCGCGCCGGCGTGCGGGCCGAACGCCGTCGCCTGCCAGTCGCTCGGCCGGCGGAACGCGCCGTCGAGCGCCTCGGTGCGCTCGAACGCCGGGTTGCGCAGCAGGTTCGCCGTGCGCGCCGTCGGCGACACCGGCACGGCCAGCCAGGCCGGCGCGCGAGAAGGCAGGATGCCAACGCCGTGGGTCAAGATCGCTCTCCCAGATCCAGGCGCCTGCGCCGACCGTCACCGGCGACGTGCGCGTGGCGCCCAGCATGCGCGCCGACCACCTACGGATCGTCTACCGATGTGCGCCGTCGCCGCCGGCCGCGCAGACGGTGAGCCCCGGCCGCCGGCCCACGATGATCAGCAGTTGCTTCGTTGCGCTGAACGTGAAGACGCCCTGCGCCCACGCGCCCAGGCCACTCGGTCCACCACCCTGAACGGGGCCTCTCGCCGCAGCGGCTGCGACGATGCGGTCGCCGCCGGGTTCAGCGACGTCGAACGTCTGCAGCACGCGGGCGCTTGAGCATGGGGACTCCTTGGGACGGTGCCGATGCGGCGGCCACGGCGGTCAGCATGCGCACCGGCGACCTGACCGATCACCCGCCGATGTGCCCGACCCCCTCAGACACGGGGTGTCTGGCGGTGCCATCGGCGTCGCAGTCCGCGCGAGGTCGTCAGGCCCAGCACGGCGGCCAGGCTCAACATGAGCGTGCCGGGCTCGGGCACCGTGCCGGTGTCGGTACCGGGATCCGGGTCCGGTTCGACCGACGGGCACACCGGGTCGCAGACGAGGTAGGCCGTGCCCGAGGCAAAGCTCAGCTGCTGACCCGACGTCACTTCGATGAAGTCCAGCGACGCGGTGCCGAACAGGTCGAGCCGGGCGTTGTCCATCACTTCCAGTGCGAGCAGGGAGACCAGCGAATAGCTGCCGCCGGCGAGGGCGTCGAACTCGAGCGTGAAGACCTCCGTCCCGTTCGGGGACGAGGGATCGCGCTGGAGCAGGGCTTCGGCGACGAGCGCGTAGCTGTCGAGGAAGGGGTCCGACTCGCCGTCGCCGTACGTGGTGGGCTGGCCGAGGTCGAACAACTGAACGGCGAGCTCGGCGAAGCCGTCGCCCTCGCGCGGAGTGTTGTTCTGCCCGTAGCCGCCGGCCAAGGTGTACAGCTGCGCGGCGTGCAGCTTCAGCGAGAACACCAGCTTGACCAGGCCGTCGGCGGCGGCGGAGATCACCTCGGTGTACAGGCTGCGGGCGGCCGCGATGCTGCTGCTGACGAACCCCTCGTCGGTCTTGAGCGTCGAGTCGTCCGCGTCGAGCACGCGCGTCTCGTCCCACGTGGCCGCGCTGCGCGCGGTGGCCTCGGCCTTGTTGCTGCCGTAGCCCGTCTGCGCCCGCGCCTCGGCGGTGGCGATGTCGTAGTCGGCGAACGCGGGGAAGGAGCCGCCGACGTTGAAGCTCTGGTTGGTGCGCTCGGCGCTCATCACGATGCCCGGCGACGTGGTGGACTGCTCGACGCGGTTGGCCTGGTAGTCCTGGCTGTCGACGATGGTGCGGCAACTCCACCCCTGCGAGTTGCTGAAGGCGCCGCAGCTCTGAAGTCGCAGCGACCCGCGGAAGGTGCTGGTGGCGATGGCGCTGCTCTGGATCGTCGCAGTGTTGGATGCGTACGGGGCGAGCATGGGCGCGGGGTTGCCGTCGACGATGATGTCGGCATGCGCCGTCGAGCACGCCAGGCCGGCGCCGATCAGGGCCGCGGCGAGCGTGTGCCGGTACATCGCAAGGGCGCGGCCGGGGTGCTTGATCGACTCGTCGTAATGCATGGTGAGGCCTCTTCGTGGTCCAAGGAGATCGCGGTCCGGGCGGCCCGAAAACGGTCTGCGCCGCCCGAAGCTGCCGAAATGTCCAGTGCCGTCACTGTCGTCGGCGTCGCCCTACGGATCGCCTACCGATCGGCGGCCCCCTCCCCCGCAAGCGGGGGGGGCGGCGGGCGTGCGGGGCGTTGGTGGCCTATCGGGGCGACGCCGCAGCGCCGTCGCCTGACCACGCCTGCATGCGCCGTGCATGGCGATCCCGCGGCGCACCGGTCCACGGCGCGTCCTGCCGCGGCAGCAGCGCGAGGCCGGCGTGCTGCCGTGCCCAGGCCGCCAGTGTCGGGCGGTCCTGCCACTGCGCGGGCGGCAGCTCGGCCAGCCGGCGCAGCGCCCACAGGTCGCAGCCGATGCGCGCGGTGTCGGGGTGCACCGCCCCGGCTTCCAGGCGCAGCGCGCCGCCGTGCTCGCCCAGCAGCTTGCGCAGCCGGTGCAGCGCGGCGTCGAAGGCCTTGCGCGCGGCGTCACCGTCGAGTTCGGGCCATAGGTCGTCGACGAGCTGCGCCACCGCGACCGGCGCCGGGCCATGCACGGCCAGCGCCTGCAGCAGCTCCAGCGGACGCTTCTGCACCTTGCCCTCGAAGCTCAGCGGCCGGCCGTCGATCGCCACCGCGAAGCCGCCGAGCACTTGCAGGCGCAGCGGGTGGGGCCAGTCGGGCGCGACCGCGTCGGCCGGAGCCGGCAGCGCGCGGCGGCGGATCCAGCCCTGCACGAAGGCCGGCTCGATGCCGTGCGCCAGCGCCGCCGCGGCGGTCTCGCCCAGCAGGGCGTCGGTGCCGAGCGCCGGGTACACGATGTCGTGGCGCGCCAGCCGGGCGATCGCCTCGGCCAGCGCCGCGGCCTCGCCGGCCGTGTCGCCGCGCCGGCGCGCCAGCCAGGCGCGCAGGTCGTGCACGTGGAAGTCGACCATCGCGCTGCCGGCGCGCGCGGCGACGTCGTGCAGCGCGGCCAGCGTGGCCTCGACGTCGGCGTCGTGGCAGCGCCGGCGGTGCGCTAGCGCCTGCGCGATCCAGCCGAAGGCCTCGCACATCGGGCTGCGGATCGCCCGCGCGGCGTCGATCGCGGCGCGGGCCTGCGTCAGCATCGCCGGCACGTCGCCGCGCCAGACGGCCAGCCATGCGGCCTGGAACGCGGCGTGCCAGACCTCGGTGAGCTGCGCGGGCAGCATCGCCGAGCGCGCCTCGGCCAGCAGCGCTTCGGCGCGGTCCAGGTCGCCCGAGGCGAGCAGCGCGTCGTTGGCGAGCAGCCGGTGGTAGGTGTCGAGCCCGTGGATGCCGCACTGCCCGGCGGTCGTCAGCAACCGGTGCAGCACGCCGGGTGCGTCGGCCAGCCGCCCTCGCGCCCAGCAGGCGTCGAGCTCGACCAGCCCCCAGACGAGCCGACCGTAGTCGCTGGGGGTCTGCTGCCCCACCGACGGCGCGAGCAGGTCGTGCATCGCGCCGAGCTGCTCGAACAGCCCGCTCCACAGCAGGTTGATGCCCAGCACCGAGGCCACGCGCGCGCGCAGCTGCAGCCCGATCGGCGCGTGCAGCGCGTCGAGCGCGCGTTCGCGCCAGCGCGGCAGCTCGGGGTGCGCCGGCTCGCCGACGAGCAGCGCGTAGACCACCGTCATCGCCACCTGCGCCTTGTCCTCGGCGCTGGCCAGGTCGTCGAAACGCGGCGCGACCTCCTTCAGCTCGTCGAGCCAGCGGGTGATCGGGTAGTCGGGCGCGAAGTCGACGAACGAGAGGTACGCCAGGTGCGCGAGCGTGCGCAGTCGCGCCGCGGCGTCGCCGCGCGCGGCGTAGCCGGCGGCGGCGCGCAGCAGGTGCTCGCGCGCCCGCGCCGGCCGGTTCATCGCCCACAGTCAGAATCGCAAAGCTCGCCGCTCCGTTCATCACCCACACCAGCCCGGTCCAGTACTCGAGGTCGGGGTCGCGCCCGCGCCACTCGGGCGGAAAGGACGCGAGCCAGCCGCCGAGCGTGCGCAGCCGCGCCTGCGCGACCAGCCGCGGCGCCAGCGCCAGCAGCACCGGCGCGGCGCGTTCGAAGTCGCCGACGCCGAGCAGCGCGGGAAGCGCCGACTCGGCGTCGCCGGCGTCGGCCAGCGCGCGCGCCGCGTCGCGCCGCAGCGCCGCGATCTCGGCCGGCGCCTGGGACTCCTCGGCGTGGCGGCGCAGGAAGTCGCGGATCAGCGGGTGCAGCACGTGCCGCGGCGTCTCGCCGCCCTCGGTGAGCACGAACAGGCCGCGCCGCGCGAAACGCTCGAGCATCGCCGTGGTGCCTTCCAGCCGCGGCCAGGCGCGCTCGAGCGCGGCGCCCACGTACGGCAGCTGCGCGGCCAGCAGCAGCCGTCGCCGCGTCGGCTCGTCGAAGGCCGGCCACACCTCGTGGGCCAGGTAGTCGCGCAGCACGTCGTCGTCGGCGCCGGGCAGCCGCCCGCCGGCCAGCAGCGCCAGCGACACCGCGGCGGGCCAGCCCAGCGTGCGCCGGTGCACCGCTTCGACGTCCTGCGCCGTCGCGGCGTGCCGGCGCTGCGCGAACAGCGCGCCGACCTCGTCGGGGGTCATCGCCAGCACGGGGGCCTCGACGGTGGCGAGCCGCCCTTCGACGCGGGCGCGCGCCAGCGACGGCGGCGGCGCGGCGCGCGAGGTGACGATCAGCCGCCGCCTGGCCGGCACCGCGGCCACGGCTTCGGCGAGCACCGGCTGCAGCGCGTCGGCCACCGTCTCGGCCTCGTCGAGCACCAGCACGGCGTCGGCCGGCAGCGCGGCGAACAGCGCCGGGAAGTAGCGGCGCGCGAACGCGGCCATGTCGGGCAGCTGCTCGGCCTGCGGCACCGGCAGGCGCGCGCCGGCAGCGGCGCTCAGGTGCGCGAAGAACCCGGCGGCGTCGGCGTCGGCGGCCGACAGGTGCAGCCACACGCACGGCAGGCGCCGGTCGTGCACGTACGACGCCGCGAGGCTGCTCTTGCCGTAGCCGGCCGGTGCGGCGAGCCAGACGCTGCGGGCCGCATCGAGCAGCTGCAGCAGTCGTTCGCGCGCGACGATGCCCGGGGCGCCCGGCGGTGCGGCGGTGGCCGGCGTCGGGTCGGTCGCGGAGGGACTTCGCATCGGGCCCGATGATG
>CAZUBF010000011.1:30290-36929 GCA_964618555.1 uncultured Azohydromonas sp. | reverse complement strand
CCTCAGCCCGCCCGCGCAGGCGGCCGGGTCAACCGAAGCCGGCGAGGGCTTCCAGCACGATGCGCGCGGTGTCGTCGGGTCGCTCCATCGGGTACAGGTGCGTACCCTCGATCCAGGTGAAGCGCTCGCGTGCCAGTGCGCGCGACGCCTCGAGCCCGCCCTGGCGCACCTCGACCGACTGCGTGCCGGCGACGAAGGCCACCGGGCAGCGCGGCGGGTGGCGCCGCAGCACGCCGCCGAGCTGGTGCGGCAGCGTGTTGTAGATGCGCGTCTCGATGTCGCGGTCGAACGCCAGCTCGACGCGGCCGTCGCGCTCGACGAAGCCGGCGTCGACGTAGTCGGCGAGCACCCGCGGATCCCAGCGTGCGAACGCGTGCTTGGCGGCAAAGTGCGCCTGCACCGCGGCGCGATCGGGCCACTCGTGCCGGCGGCGCTGCGACACGCGGCCCGGCGACACGCGGCGGATCAGCCCGCTGGCCTTGGCCACCTGCAGGCCGTGCGCGCGCCAGCCGGCGACCACCGGCGAGTCGAGCATCACCACGCCGCGCGCCAGGTCGGGCCGGCGGCACGCGGCCATCAGGCTGAGCAGCCCGCCCAGCGAGTGGCCGACGAGGAAGGCCGCCTCGCCCGCTTCGCGTTCGACGAAGTCGATCAGCTGGCGGCGCAGGTGCGGCCAGTTGCCGGTGACCGGGTACGCCGGGTCGTGGCCGAACCTGTCGACCGCGTGCACCGCGTGGCCGGCGCGCCGCCACGCGTCGAACAGCACGCGGTAGGTGCCCGCCGGAAAGCCGTTGGCGTGCGAGAACACGATCGCGCCACGGTGGCCGGCGCGATGACGGTTCGCCGTCACTGCCCGCCCACGCCGCCAGGCAGCCCGTGCAACAACGCGTCGAGCGGCCGCCGCGGACCCGGCTTGGCCGGTCTGCTGGCGGCGCCCCCTCGAGGGGGGAGCGCCGAAGGCGCTTCGGGGGTGGGCCCGTTCACACGATCTTCTCGCCCGGGTGCGTGATCTTGCGCATCGGCTCGTAGCGCTTCGAGTCGACCAGCAGCGGGTGCGTGGTGTCGCTGCCGTCCCAGTGCGGGTCGTCCATCGCGTCGAACACCTCGCGCAGGCGCTGGCCCCAGGTGCTGCGGATCATGTGGAAGTACGGGTTGTGCTCGTCGATGCACACGATGCGGTCGGTGCGCAACGTGCCGTGCTCGTACACCAGCAGGTCCAGCGGCAGGCCCACCGTCAGGTTGCTCTTCAGCGTCGAGTCCATCGACACCAGCGCGCACTTGGCGGCCTGGTCGAGCGAGGTCCGGGGCGTGATCATGCGGTCGAGCACCGGCTTGCCGTACTTGCTCTCGCCGATCTGGAAGTACGTCGTCTCGCGCGTGGCCTCGATGAAGTTGCCCGCCGAGTACACCAGGAACAGGCGCATCGCCTCGCCCTTGATCTGGCCGCCGAAGATCATGCTGGCGTTGAACTCGATGCCGGCGCTGCGCAGCGACGGGCCGTCCTGCTCGTAGACGCGGCGCACCGCGCTACCGAGCACGCGCGTCGCGTCGAACATGCTGGTGGCGTTCCAGATCGTCAGCGGCGGCTCGTGCGGCCCGCGGTCGAGCTTCTCGACCTGCAGGATCTCGCGCACGCTCTGGCTGATGCTCAGGTTGCCCGCCGACAGCAGCACCATGAAGCGCTCGCCGGGCTGCTCGTAGATCATCATCTTGCGAAAGGTGCTGATCTGGTCGAGCCCGGCGTTGGTGCGCGAGTCGGACAGGAACACGAGCCCGGCGTCGAGCCGGATGCCGACACAGTAGGTCATGGGGATTCGGCGAGGGACTTGAGCCGGTACAGCGCGTCGAGCGCCTGGCGGGGCGTGAGCGTATCAGGGTCGAGGTCGGCCAGCGCGTCCTCGACCGCCGAGGCCGCCGGCTGCGGCGCCGCCGGCGGCGGGGCGAACAGGTCGACCTGCGCGCTGCCCTCGCGCTGCTGCGCTTGCAGCGCCTCGAGCGCGGCGCGCGCCTGGCGGATCACGCCGGCGGGCATGCCTGCGAGCTGCGCCACCTGCACGCCGTAGCTTCGGCTCGCCGGGCCGGCCTCGATCTCGTGCAGGAACACGATGTCGCGCCCGCCGCCTTCGACCGCGCTGACGTGCACGTTGACCGCGCGCGGGTGCTTCTCGGGGAACGCCGTCAGCTCGAAGTAGTGCGTGGCGAACAGCGTGAACGCGCGGCTGCGGTCGTGCAGGTGGCTGGCGATCGCGCCGGCCAGCGCCAGCCCGTCGAACGTGCTGGTGCCGCGGCCGATCTCGTCCATCAGCACCAGCGACTGTTCGGTGGCGGCGTGCAGGATCGCGCTGGCCTCGGTCATCTCGAGCATGAAGGTCGACTGCGCGTTGGCCAGGTCGTCGGCGGCGCCGATGCGCGTGTGGATCGCGTCGATCGGCCCGAGCCGGCACGACGACGCCGGCACGTACGAGCCCATCGAGGCCAGCAGCACGATCAGCGCGACCTGCCGCATGTATGTGCTCTTGCCGCCCATGTTCGGGCCGGTGATCACGAGCATCCTCGTCTTCGCGTCGAGGCGGCAGTGGTTGGCGATGAACGGGCCGCCACCCGTCTCCTGCAGGCGCGCCTCGACGACGGGGTGTCGCCCGGCCTCGACGTCGATGCACGGATGCGCGACGAACTGCGGTCGGCACCAGCCCAGCGTGGCCGCGCGCTCGGCCAGCGCCGCCAGCGCGTCGAGCGCGGCCAGCGCACGCGCCGCGGCGCCGAGCGCGGCAACGAAGGGCTGCAGCGCGTCGAGCAGCTGCTCGTAGAGCCACTTCTCGCGCGCCAGCGCGCGCTCCGAGGCGGCGAGCGCCTTGTCCTCGAAGGCCTTGAGCTCGGGCGTGACGAAACGCTCGGCGTTCTTCAGCGTCTGGCGGCGCTGGTAGTCGGCGGGCACCTTGTCCTTCTGGCCGGCGGTGACCTCGATGTAGAAGCCGTGCACCTTGTTGTACTGCACGCGCAGGTTGGCGATGCCGGTGCGCGTGCGCTCGCGCGCCTCGAGGTCGAGCAGGAAGGCGTCGCAGTGGGTCGCGATCGCGCGCAGCTCGTCGAGCTCGGCGTCGAAGCCCGCGGCGATCACGCCGCCGTCGCGCAGCAGCGCCGCGGGCTCGTCGGCCAGCGCGCGCTGCAGCAACTCGTGCACCTGCGGCGGCGGCTGCAGCGCGGCGTGCAGCGCGGCCAGCCGCTCGCCGCCGGTGGGCGTCGCCTCGCGCAGAGCCGGCAATGCGGCCAGCGTGGCGCGCAGCCCGACGAGCTCGCGCGGGCGCACCTGGCGCAGCGCCACGCGCGCGGTGATGCGCTCGACGTCGCTGACGTGGCGCAGCCGCTCGCGCAGCGCGTCGAAGCCGTCGGCCGCCAGCCGCTCGACGGCGTCCAGGCGCTGCAGCGCCGCGCTGCGATCGCGCTGCGGGTGCGTCAGCCAGTGGCGCAGCGTGCGGCTGCCCATGCCGGTGCGGCAGGTGTCGAGCAGCGACAGCAGCGTGGGCGCCGGCTCGCCGCGCAGCGTGGCCACCAGCTCGAGGTTGCGCACGGTGGCCGGCGGCAGGTCGAGCAGCTCGTTGCCGCGCTCGACGGCCAGCGTGGTCACGTGCGCCAGCGCCTGGCCCTGCGTGTGTTCGGCGTACGCCAGCAGCGCCGCGGCGGCGGCGTGTGCCACCGACAGGTCGGCGGCGTTGAAGCCGGCCAGCGTCGCGACCTGCAGCAAGTCGAGCAGCTTGCGCTGGCCGAGCGCCGCGTCGAACTGCCACGCGGGGCGCTTGGTGCGCGCGGCGCGGTGCTGCACGACGGCCGCAGGCAGTTCGTCGCGGTCGACCAGGACCTCGGCGGGGGCCAGCCGCGCCAGCCAGCTGCCCAGCTCGGCCTCGCCGCACTCGGTCACGCCGAGCCGACCGCTGGCCAGCCCCAGCCACGCCAGCCCGAAGGTCGCGCGCTGACGCGCCACCGCCAGCAGCAGCGTCTCGGCGCGTTCGTCCATCAGCTCGGCGTCGGTCACCGTGCCGGGGGTGACGACGCGCACCACCTTGCGCTCGACCGGCCCCTTGGCCGCGCCGACCTCGCCGACCTGCTCGGCGATCGCCACCGACTCGCCGAGCCGCACCAGCTTGGCGAGGTAGCTCTCGAGCGCGTGCACCGGCACGCCGGCCATCACCACCGGTTCGCCGGCGGACTGCCCGCGCGACGTCAGCGTGATGTCGAGCAGCCGGTGCGCGCGCCGCGCGTCGTCGTAGAACAGCTCGTAGAAGTCGCCCATGCGGTACAGCACGAGCGCATCGGGGTGCGCCGACTTGATGCGCAGGTACTGCGCCATCATCGGCGTGTGTGCGCCGAGGTCGCCCTTCGACGGGTCGGCGGAGGAGGTCGGGGCGGTCATGACGCCCGCGATGGTAGGTCACGGGAGCGCCGCCCCGGCGTGACGAGCCGCCCCGTTCCGTCGGCGGCATTCCCCCAATCGAAGAAGAAGAAAGCGGCCTGCGCTGCGTCTCGGATGTTTGCGAGAGACTGGTGGCGGACGTTACAGGATGGCCAGACGGACGACCGGTATCGACCCGAAGCAGTCCGCATCGAGTGCGTCCCGTAGTCGGCGCGGCCTTCCATCTGAAGGCGGACGCGCAGGGCCCAGATGTCCTTGAGCTTGAACGGCGCCTTCTGTCCAGCGATCTTGCCCTTGTTCCACGGCTCGCGATGAGCGGTGTTGCCCGTTGTTCGCATGATGGACCTTCGTCAGTTCGGCACCGCGCGACCGCGAAGGCGCCGGCACCGACAGTGGTGCCGGATGTCCATCATTGACATATCTTGATTTCATGAGCCAGACCACGAACAAGGCGATCGCCGGTGGGCATGAACGTCAACCTCACGCCGCAGCTCGAAGAACTGGTCCGGTCCAAAGTGGCCTCGGGCATGTACACGTCCGCCAGCGAAGTTGTCCGCGAGGCGCTGCGATTGATGGACGAACAGGACCGGTTGCGCGCCGCCAAGCTCGAGCAACTGCGCGACGACATCCACCAAGGCGTGAACAGCGGACCCAGTAAGGCATGGAGCGCCGAGGAGTCCAAGCGCGAAGGCCGTTCCCGGCGCGCTCGCAAGTTCGCATAGTCAGTGATGGCGCGCCTCACCCGCCGGCCGCTGGCGGCGGCCGACATCCTCGACATCTGGGATCACATCGCCGAAGACAGCCTGGATCAGGCCGATCGGTGGGTCGACAAGCTGGACGAGAAGTTCAAGCTCATCGCGACACAGCCGTCGATGGGTCGGGCGAGGCACGAGTAAGCCGCCAACTTGCGCAGCCATCCGTTTGGGCGGTACGTCATCTTCTACGCGCCCGTTGACGTCGGCATCGATGTCGTTCGAGTGCTGCACAGCGCCCGCGACGTTGACACTGCCTTCGGCGACGAACCATAGGCCGCGCGTCACTGCTTGAAGGTCGATCCCTCTGAACCGGTGCGCGTTGAGCCCGCCGGGTGAGGCGCGAGTCGCCGGTCCTGATTGCCGACGTTGAGTCTGAGCTCCCGGCCGAAAGGCGTCGGTCAGGAGGGACCGCTTTCGGGGCAGCCGAGATGCAGCGTATGATCCACCGTGCTGGTGGCGATCGAACGGGCGCCGAACGTATCGTCCTGGCGGCTACTCCCAGGACGTCTCGGGGTCCAAGTGCCGGGCCAGTTCCATGGCGTCGTGCAGCAACCGGCCCACAACAAGCAGGGTCGGCTCGACGCGGTAGACGAGGAATTGGTGCGGCCGGCGGACTGTCGCTGCACTCGAAGACCCGTGACCACGGCTCAGGCGCAGGTGCCACGATCGAACACCTACGCCGAGTTCGGGCCGGGCGATGCTGCCCGGCCAGTCGGGCTGCGTCGCCACGTCGCGAAGTGCCGCAACGATCAGGCTCTCGTAGCGCAGTCTCGCGGCCTCGCCGAACTGTTCGTGCGTCCAGGCCAGGATGTGGACAACATCCAACTGGGCGGCGTCGGTCAGCCGATAGCGAAGCATCAGCTCGCCGTCTTGACCAGCTCGGCGGCACGACGACCCAATTGCCCGATGAAGTCCTCGAGTTGCTCATCGGCGACATCGGCGACATCGGTGTACCGTCCTGCCGAGACATCCATTGTGCGCGGTCAAGTCGACCGGGCGCAGGACCGCTTCGGGTCGAGGCGCGCCACCGACAGCGCGGGACAGCAGTCGTTGGCCTCGTCGTCGATGGCCGGCGGCTTGCTGGCGCGACTTCGAACTCGCAGTCGCGGCCAGGAGTGGCCGGTCGTTCAGCGGCCAAGCGGCCGTTCGGATCAGCCCTGAAGGCCGAGTCGCGTGGCCATGCGATTCACTGCCTCGGTCAGCGCCGGCAAATCCTGTTCGACCACCAGCCAGACCGCGCCGAGGTCAACGCCCAGATAGCCATGCACGATCACATTGCGAAACCCGGCGAGTTCGCGCCACGGAACCTGCGGCTCGGTGCCCTTGATCTCGCTCGACAAGCGCTGGCTCGATTCGGCCAAGGTCTGCAGATTGCGGATCACGGCGTCTTGCACCAGACGCGATGCGTCGAAGCGGGCGCGTTCGGCGTTCGTGTACTCGAGGATCCGGTCCAGGCAGTCGCGCATGTGCGCCAGC
>CAZUBF010000011.1:0-30280 GCA_964618555.1 uncultured Azohydromonas sp. | reverse complement strand
GGGTTCACAGCGGCACGGCGCTTGCCACCACGCGCTCGCGCAGTGCAGGGTGCAAGCTCGCTTCGGTGACGACATCCACACGGCGGCCCAGCAATTCCTGTGCATCCAGCAACAGGCCGCCCAAGGCAAGGGCGCTGGTCCCTGGGGCCAGGGTCACCAGCAGATCAACGTCACTGTTGTCGCTGCCGTCGTCACGGCTCATCGAGCCAAAGACCCGAACACCCGTGACGCCGCGCCTGCGTGCCAGGGCCAGCAGTTCGGCGCGGTGGGTCTCGATCAGCGCATGCATGGGCGGCAGTGTAGCCATCCTGTGCCTCTTCGGGCGGCTGCTTCAGGTCAGCGGGGCGAGTGACCGCAGAGGGTCGAGGCGCGCCACCGACAGCGCGGGGCAGCAGTCGTTGGCCTCATCGTCGGTGGCCGGCGGCTTGCTGGCGCGACTTCGAAGTCGCAGTCGCGGCCAGGAGCGGGTGGTCCCGACCGTCCGCTTTCGGGACAGCCTGGCAACGCCTGGTGTGACGTTGAACGAGGACTTCTCGGCGACGTTCAGCCGGTGCGCGACGGTGTATCCGAGCTTCGCGCTGTCGAAGCGGTCAATCTCGGCCCGCGGCGGCAACTTCGGCGGATCCCGCCAAGGCAATCGCTTCCTCACGGCTCAGGCGGCTGCCGCGTGCCAGTTCGATGCTGAACACCTCAACGCCCAAGGCGGAACGGGTGGCGGCAAGGGCTTGCCGGTAGTTGTCTGCCACGGTGCCCGAGATCACGGTCGGGACTGTCGCCTGAGCGGGATCCAACTCGCCGTCGATGCCCAGGGAACCGGCAAGGCGTGCTGCGAGGCGCCAGCTCTGACAAGAGGCCAATGCGATCGTCAGGTGTGCAAGGCTGCGGGTGACCCACGGGGAGAGCGTGTATGTACCGTGCAACGGCAAGCTCTCCTTGAACAGCTGCAGCGCAAGGCGGGGCTGCCCACGGCGCAGCGCCAGGAAGCCCTGCTGAACGAGGTTGCCGCCAACGTCGAAGATCGAGCCAATCGCGCGATAGAAGGCGAGGCTATCGGCAAGCAGGCTGGCGGCCTGCGCCAGGTCGCCGCGCCTCGTCGCGAGGGTACCTCGCAGCGCCAAGCAGTGACCCCTGAAGAGGTAGACGCCGCCAAACGCGTCATTCTCACGCTCGCACGCGGCGACGACGGTCTCCGCTGCCTCGTCCCGATGCATCAGGGCCTCGTAGCCCGCTTGGCAGACCATGGCCAGCATCAAGAAGTGTGAACGGTCGAACGGGTCGGCGATGCCTCGACCCAAGGTCAGGGAGGTTTCGAACATCGCCGCCGTAGCGGGATCTCGCCGCCGCGCATCCAGGTGTGCCAGCCACATCGTGCACTTCGCGATGCCCTCATCGAAGCCGAGCGAGCGGGACGTGGCCAGGCCTCGTTCGCAAAGTTGGCGGCCCACCGCCTGGTCGTAGTTCGTGGCCAACATGCCCCCCACGTAACAGGCGCGTGCCTGCGCCTGGGTCGGCGGTCCGTGCGCGGCGCATGCTTCGAGCAGTCGCTCAACGCGCTCGACCATCTCTTTCCACAACATCGATTGGTACCAGTAGCGGTGCAGTGCCTCGACGATCTGCAGGCCAAGTTCGGCCAGCGCAGGCTGCTGCGCCCATTGAAGCGCGGCGCGCAGGTTTTCCAGTTCCGCGTCGACGGCTTCGGCCCAGCGAGGCTCCCGGTCACGTAGCACCAGCGGCCGTCGATGCCCTTCGGCAAAGTCGACCGCGTATCGCAGGTGGCGCGTGCGCAGCTCGGCGTCCTCGCCGGCGGCGACCAGCTGCTCGAGCGCGTACTGCCGTATCGTTTCCAACATCCGGTAGCGCGGCTCAGGTGAAATTTCGTCCAGTAGGACGAGCGACTTGTCGACCAACTGCGCCATCAGGCCCAGCACCGCGCTCGACGGCAGGTCGGGGTCCGTGCACACGACCTCGGAGGATTCGAGCGTCCAGCCGCCGCTGAACACAGCCAGACGCCGCAAGAGTGTCTGTTCGGCTGGCGACAGCAGCTGGTGGCTCCACTCAACCAGCGCCCGAAGTGTCTGGTGCCGCGGGAGCGCCGTGCGGTTGCCCTGGGTGAGCAGGGCGAAACGGTCGTCGAGACGCGCGGCGATCTGCTCTACCCGCATTGTCCGGATCCGTGCTGCCGCCAGCTCCAGCGCCAGCGGAATGCCGTCGAGCCGACGGCACACCTGCGCGACCGCCGGTGCGTTCTTTTCGGTGATGCAAAAGCCGGGCGAGCATGCCGACGCACGCTGGACGAACAAGCGCTCGGCCGGGAAAGCCAGCAGATCGTCGGGGGCGCACACGGTGGCCGGGTCCCTGGTGCGCAGCGAAGGCACGCGCCAGACCCGTTCGCCGTCGATCGCCAGCGGCTCGCGGCTCGTCGCCAGAATTCGCATCCCCGCGCACGCGCGAAGCATTTGCTCGGCCAGCTGGGCGCAGGCGCCGATCAGATGCTCGCAGTTGTCGAGCAACAGCAACGTCTCGCGCCGGCGCATGGCGTCGACCAGGGTTTCGACGATGGGTCGATCCGCTTCCTCGTGCACTCCCGTCGCTCGCGCGACGGAATGCGGCACCAGGGCCGGGTCGGCCAGGGGCCCGAGCTCGATCAGCCAAATACCGTCAGCGAACCGTCCGCGAAGCAAACGGGCAACTTCCAGCGCTAAGCGTGTCTTGCCTACGCCGCCCACACCCACCAGCGTGAGCAGAGGCGCCGTCGGCACGGCCGCCTGCAGCGCGCTCAGGTCGTCGTCGCGACCTACCAGGGGCGATACGCTCCCCGGCAGGTTGTCCGACACGCGGGCGACGGTACCGGCCGGCGCGCTGGGTTCGAGGCCAAAACGGTACCCGCGTCCAGGCACTGTCAGGACCGCGTTCGGCCCCAGCGCTTTTCGCAGCGCCGCGACCTGCTGGCGGATGTTGTTCTCCTCGACCACACGCCCGGGCCAGACGAGCTCGAACAGCTCCCCTGATGGGACGACGCGCACGCGTCGCTCGATCAGGGCCATCAGCAGATCGAAAGCGCGGGAACCCAGGGCCACCGGGGCGCCGTCAATGAGGACTTGCCTCTCGGACGGCCTGAGCTCGAAGTCGCCGAAGACGTAGCGTGAATTCACGACGTTTCACACCCCATTCATCGCGGCTGCGGCGGCCAGAAAAGACACTGGCGACACCACACGACAGGGCCAATCCCTACGCAAAGGAGACCACTATGCACGACCACGCAGACCAGACGCTTGCCGAAATCCACCGCGCTTCAATCCTGCACATCTACGACGGCAGGGGGACGATTGTGACCTGCGTCAAGGGGCATCTCTGGGTGACGCGAGATGGCTGCCCGCGCGACTTCCAGATCGAGCGTGGCTCGAGCTATCTCGTCGAAAGTGCCGACACCGTCCTCGTGTCCGCCTTCGAGCCCAGCGTCGCTCGCGTCAGGCGACCAACTGCGCACGCGCCGGCGAGTCGACCGCGCTCGGTGCAACAGCGTTGCACCAGCATGGTGCGACGACGCGCGCTGGCCGTGTCGGCCCACGTCGCCTACGGCGTCAGCGCGGCGCTGTCGCCGGTGCTGGCGTTGCACCGGGCGCTTTCGGCCGCCCTGCGCCGGCTCGCCGACCAACGACTGCCAAAGCGCGTTTCCGCCTTGCTCGCGACTGCGGAGAACGCAAGCCTACGTCACGCAGTGCCCAACATGCTCCTCGGGCTACCCAAACCTGACACGGAGACGCGATCTTCCATGGCCTGCCCCGCCGGGCAATGCGACACCATCTGGACGACACCACGATGAGCACGACCGCACTGTCGCCCGGCAGACTCCGGCATACCTATCTCGCAATGCTGACCTGGAGCTTCGCCTTCTTCAGTTCGGCGCGGATACTCGCCTACTTGCCGACCATCTGGGCCATCCACCACGGTGGCGACGCGAGCCAACATTCGCTGTGGACGTGGGTGACCTGGTTCGGCAGCAACCTTACGATGGCGGTGTGGCTTTACGAGCAGAATGGGCAGCGGCTGGGGCGCGCCGTCCTGGTCAATCTCTGCAACGCGCTCATGTGCGCAGCGATCGTCATCATGATTGGGTGGTACCGATGACCGACGCTCCTTCGGTCGGGAGTACCGGCCGTTCAGGCGCAGAAGCGCTACGACTGTGACGCCGCTGCGACGATGACTGGAGCCGCAGTGACTATGGACCGGTGATGAGCGGCGGTTTGAATCGGACCAGGTGACGATTTGGCCGGCAGCCCAAGTGCGGGGTCGAACATCTGGAACCGCAAAGGTCTTCGCGCACACGTCGATGTGGAGGACGAACCATGCCGATGCTGAGCATGCGGAATCTCGACATCGATCACGTCGACGAGGGCAGCGGGCCGGGCGTGATCTTGCTGCACAGCGGCGCACGCAGTTATCACCAGTGGCGCCGCCCGATCGATGACTTGCGCGGCACTCACCGCGTTCTGGCGCCGAACCTGTACGGGTACGGCGGCACGACCCCGTGGAGCGAAGCCGCTCGACACCGACCGCGATGGACCGCGCCGTGGGCGATGGATAGACTGCCTGGGCCTCGCGCGCACCACTTCGATGAATCGGCCATGAAGCTGCTCGACACACTTCAAGACGAACACGTGCTGATCGATCGGATGCTCGGCTCCTTTCGCGCGTACGTCGCCGGACTCGTCGGCGGGGCGGTGGACCCGGACGACGGCAGGCGGTTCTCGGCGTTCTTCACCGAGTTCGCCGGCCACTTCCACCACGATCGCGAGGAGCGCGTGCTGTTCAGCGCACTGGTCACGCAAGCCGAACTGCCGGCCGACCGCGGGCCGATCCACGCCCTCGGGCGCGAGCATGCTGAACTGGCGCAGTGGCTGCGCGAGATGGTGCCGTGTCTCGAACAGGGGCCGCAATCCGCGGACGATCTTGCCCGGCTTCGGACCCTGGCGACACGTTACTCGCGCGCGCTCTGGCGTCACATCGACGCCGAGAACTCCGTCCTCTACCCGCAGGCCGAGGAACGGCTTCGCCGGTGCGGGATTCGCGAGCTTGCGGACCGATCGATGAGCGCGGCAGAGGCGGTCGCGCGTGAGGGCGCCGCGGCCCTGCTGGTTCGCTACCCGCCGGTCGAGGACGAAGTGCTCACGCGCGGCGACGGTTGCTTCCTGTGCCGAGCTCACGGAGAGACCTGCAACGGGCTCGAGGCCGAGTGGTGGACCGAGCTCGAGTGGGACGAGTTCTACGACCGGGACGCAGGCGACTGAACGTCCCGGCGGCTCGCGACGGTCTTGCCCGCCGGGGGGGGGGCGTCGACATCGGTCGTTGCCCGTCGTCGGCGCGCGTCCGGCCGGGTCTTGCCATTGAAGGGGTGCACATGCCGTCCCACGAAGGCGGTCGGGTGGCGGGTCGCGTGCGGCAGGTCGCGCCGACGACGAGAATCCCCGCAGCTGCGGTCGCTGCGCATCGTCGAGGTGCGCGTCCGACTCCGGCATTCGACGAGTGCGCGGTCGCCGCCGGCGTGGTGGTCGCGGTTGCGCACCGACCTGTTCGATCACCCGAGGGTCGGGAGGAGACGTCGGCTGCCGGGACGTCCGCGTGCCGCAGGATCGACGAGAACGCAAGCGAAGGAGGCGCCGCATGGACAGACGCTGGATGATCTACGGCGCCACGGGTTACACGGGTGCCCTGATCGCACAGGAGTGCGTGCGCCGCGGTCTTCGGCCCGTCCTCGCCGGGCGCGACGCGGGCAGGTTGCCGCTGCTGGCGCAGCGCCTGGGGCTGCCGCATCGCGTGGCGGCGCTCGACGACGCGACGGCCTTGAAGCAGGCGTTGCAGGGCCTGGCGGCCGTGCTGCATTGCGCGGGGCCGTTCTCGCAGACCTCCGCGCCGATGCGCGAGGCCTGCATCGCCGCCGGCGCGCACTACCTCGACATCACCGGCGAGATCGACGTGTTCGTGGCCGCGCACGATGCCTCTGCACGGGCGCGCGCGGCCGGCGTGCTGCTGTGCCCCGGCGTCGGCTTCGACGTCGTGCCGACCGACTGCGTCGCGGTCAGCCTCAAGGCGGCGATGCCGGACGCGACCCACCTGACGCTGATGTTTGCCGGTGTCGACCACCTGAGCGCGGGCACGACCGTCACGTCGATGGAGGCCGTCTTCCGAGGGGCCGCCCGGGTGCGGCAGGACGGACGCATCGTCGACGTCCCCTTCGGCGAGCGCAGCCGGATGCTGGACTTCGGGCGCGGGCCCGAGCGCAGCTTCGTCATCCCGTGGGGCGACGTGGCCACGGCCGCATACTCGACCGGCATCGGCAACATCGAGGTCCACATTCCGATGGCCTCGGCCAGCGCCCGCGCCATCCGTGCGCTGGTCCCCGTGCGCCGGCTGATGGCCGGTCCGCTGGCATGTCGGCTGGCCCACCCGCTGCTGCGTCGGCTGGCCAGCGGGCCATCGGCGGCAAGGCGGACGCGGGAACGGGCCCGCGTGTGGGGCGAGGTGCGCAATGCCGCCGGCGAAGCGAGGCGCGCGTCATTGCACACGCTGAACGGCTACAGCCTGACGGTCCTGACCGCCGTGATGGCGGTCGAGCACGTGCTTCGGCGCGAGGTGCCGGCCGGATACTGCACGCCCGCCCAGCTGATGGGGCCCGACTGCCTGGAGCGCATCGACGGCGCCGGGAAGGTCGTGCTGCTCTGACTGCGTGGCGACCGCCCGTGTGCCGCGTGGCGCGGACTGCGCACGGGCCTGGCCGGCGCGTCGCGCGTCGACACCGCCGCGGTCGCGCTCGATCGGTCCGCCGTTCCGCATCGTGCCGCGCCTTGCCGCGTGCGCACCACGGTCGACGGACAATCCCGGGCCCGCCCACCAATCCGCCCACCAACCCGCCCACTCACCTTGATGAAGTCCATCGCCCTGCTAGAGCGCTGCGCGGGGGCCGAGCGCCGGGGGCCGTCGGCGCATCCGCGGTGGCGATGAACACCGACGCGCTGCCCCTCGCCGGCGACCGCGTCGTGCTGCGCCGCCTCGCGCGCGCCGACCTGGCTGCGTTCCAGGCCTACCGGCGCGACCCCGAGGTCGGCCTGTACCAGGGCTGGAGCCCGATGACCGACGCCGACGCGCTCGCCTTCATCGACGAGATGGTCGCGGCAGCGTTGTTCCCCGCCGGCGCGTGGGTGCAGATCGGCATCGCCGAGCGCGGCGGGGGCGTGCTGATCGGCGACATCGGCGCCTGTGTGGCCGCCGACGGGGCCTCGGCCGAGATCGGCTTCACACTGGCGCGGCCGGCGCAGGGGTGCGGGCTCGGCGGCGAGGCGGTCGGCCTCGCGCTCGCGCTGCTGTTCGGTCGCACCGGCATCGCGCGGGTCGAGGCGGTCACCGATGCGCGCAATGCCGCATCGATCCGGTTGCTCGAACGCGCCGGGTTCCGGCGCGCCGCGACCGTCGACGCGGTGTTCCGCGGCGAGCCCTGCGTCGAGCACCGCTACCTGCTCGACCGTCCCGCCGCCGGCTGAGCCGCGGCGCCGGCCGCGGGCCGTGCCCGATCCTCGAACCGGCGCGCGTGCCGGTCCAGCCGTTGACTGCAGACTCGCGTGCGATCCCTGCGTCACGGCGCACGTCGTCGTGGCCGTCGTCGCGAGCGACGACGAGCTGAACCGCCCGCGCTCGCCGATGCAGGCCCTGCCGGCGCACGTTTCGGCTCGAGCCGCCGCAGCACCTCCACCGCGGTGTTGTTGTCCGCCGACGGCGCCACGCGGAACCCGAGCCGGCGCGTCAGTGCCAGCATCGGCGCGTTGTCGGACAGCACCAGCCCCATCATCACGTCGTAGTGGTCGCGACGCGCGCGGCGCAGCAGGCTGGCGAGCAGCTGCCGGGCCAGCCCGCAGCCTCGCCAGTCCTCGGCCACGGTGATCGCGAACTCGCAGATGGTGTCGTCGTCCGGCGTCGCGCGCACGTACTGCGCCGCGCCGACGACGTCGAAGCCCCCGGGCTTCGGCACCGTGGCGACGAACACGAAGTCGCGTCCCGGCACGGGGTGCACGCCGCGCGCGAGCGCCTCGGGGCTGAGGTGCTTCTTGTGGTGCAGGAAGCGGCTGTAGCGCGATTCGGCCGACAGCAGGTCGAAGGCGCGCTGGATGGCCGGCGCGTCGGCCGCGGTGACGGCGCGCAGCGTCACCTCGCGCCCGTCGCGCAACGCCAGCCGGCGCGGGCGATAGCGGGAAGGGGTGCTCGTCACGCAGCGCTCAACGCGGTTCGGCCGTCACCGGCGCGCCGATCGCGCAGGGCGCGAGCCTGGGTCTGTCCATCGGGTCCTCTGCGGAGTCGGCCGGACCGGCAGACCACCCGCGCGCACTGTGCCCTGTCGTCGGCCCCCGGGCTTGACCAAGGTCAAACCCTGGGCGCCACGGCGGCGCCCGGGGCGTTTGCACGCCGATCGGGCCGCGACGCCTGCGACGCGAGGTCATCGCCCGATCGACGTCGCGCGTCGGCCGCGCGCTCGCTGCGTCACAGTCGCCGGCACTGGTCCTCCTTGCTGGCCGCGCGGTTGCCACCGCCGGTGGGCGCGGGGATGTTCTCCTTGCACTGCAGGTTGCCCTTCATGCGGTTGTTCGTCAGCGTCAGGCCGCCGTAGTTCTTCACGGCCTGCAGGTTGCCGCCGACGGTGTTGTCGCTGGCGTTCAGCGCGCCGGTGTTCTCGTCGAACTGGATGTCGCCGTTGACGCGCGCGCGTTCGATCGACGCCGAGCCGCCCTTGACGATCTGGATCGAGCCGCCGAAGTTCGAACTGCCGTGCACGTGCACCGACTGCGCGCCCTCGGCCTGCAGGTTGCCGTTGATCTGCACGCTGCGCGCCGACAGGACGGCGCCGGTGCCGACGACGATGTTGCCCTTGGCGCGCGTGCCGTCGAGCACGCAGCTCGCGCCGTCGGGCACGAAGATGTTGTCGAGGTAGACGGCGTCGATGGTGCCGGTGCAGCGCCGCTCGTCGGCGACGGCGGCGCCGGCGGCGAGCCACAGCGCGGTGGTCAGTGCGGCGAGGATCGGGGACGGGGTCATGCGAGGCTCCTTGGGGTTGCGGATCCGCCGGCCCCGCCTGTCGGGGCCGCCGGTCCCCCACCGAGCGGCAATGCAGGCGCCCGATACACCGCAGCCGGAAAAAGAACCCGGGGCCGCCCGGGCCCCGCACCTGCGCGGCGGCCGGGCGCTCAGGGACAGGCCGGGTCGGGCGCCTGCGTGTCGGTGACGGCGGCCACGGCGTCGACCTGCTTGACCGAGGCGTCGCACACCTTCTTCGCGCGGTCCTCGAGGCGCTTCATCAGGTCTTCGGCGGTCCAGCGGCGCAGCGGGTCGACCACGCCGGGGCGCGGGTTGGGCGCCGGCGTGGTCAGCACCAGCGCTGCCACGCCGGCGGCCAGCGGCGACGCCATCGAAGTGCCCGACCAAGTGCCCCACCCGCCCGGCACGGCGCTGACGATGGCCTCGCCCGGCGCCGCCAGCTTGATCCAGCCGCCGTCGTTGGCGAAGGCCGCCAGGAAGTCGTCGCTGCGCGTGGCGGTGACGGCACGTGCGCCCTTGACCTGTTCCGCGGCGGGGAAGACCTCCACCCGGTCGCTGGCGTCGTTGCCGGCCGCCGACAGCACCGCCGCGCCGTGGCCGCGCGCGCAGCGGTCGCGGTCGTCGTCGAAGCCGGGGTCGTCGAAGTCGTCGTCGTCATCGTCGTCGAACTCGCAGTTCGCCAGCGCGGTGGCCACCGCGAGCATGCGCGTCGGCCGCAGGGTGCCCAGGCTCATGTTGACGACGTGCGCGCCGTCGTCGGTGGCCGGGTTGCCGTCGGGGTCGACCGCGTGCAGCAGCGCCTCGGCGAGCACCCAGTGGTTGCCGCGTCCGGCCGGGTCGAGCACGCGCAGCGGCACGATGCGCGCACCCGGCGCCGCCAGCGCCACCAGGCCGGCGACATGGGTGCCGTGGCCGTGCCCGGGGTCGGCGGTGCTGCCTTCCTCCGACGGATCGGCGTCGTCGTCGACGAAGTCGCGCCCCGGCAGCAGGCGGCCGGCGAACGCCGGATGGCCGGCGACGATGCCGGTGTCGAGCACCGCGATGCGCACCCCGGCGCCGGTGGTCACGGCATGCGCTGCCGGCAGGCGCAGCGCCTGCGGCGCCCACTGCTGCGCATAGTCGGCGGCGGTGCGGCCGATGGCCCAGAACGAGTTGCGTGCCCCCTCGGGCGTCTCGCTGTCGGCGTTGACTTCCGCGAACACGACGCCGGTGGCGCGGCGCAGGTCGGTGACCACGGCGTCGGCGTTGGCGCCGGCGGGCAACTGCAGCCGCCAGATCGGGCGGCGGCCGAACCGGTCGACCACCGTCGCCCCGCGCGCCGCGGCCAGCGCGGCGACATCGGCGCGCGCATCGACCTGCACCAGCACCTGCGGTCCGGCGACCGGCGGTGGCGTCGTGCCCGGCGGCGCGGGGGTTGGCGCCGGGTCGGAGCCGCCACCGCCGCAACCGGAGATCAGCGCAGCGGCCGCGGCGACGGCGAGTGGGCGAAAGAACGCGAAGGATGTCTGCATGAGGGACTCTCGGCCGACGGCCGCCGGCGGCGGCCCGTGGTCCACGGATCGGATCGGGACGCCGTTGATACACGCTTCGGCTCGACGGCGCAGGCGCGTGGGCATTCCCGGTGCCGCCGCTGCGCGCGATCCGCGCGACGGTGCACGATCCGCAGCCGCCGCCGACGATGCGCCGTGGCGCCCCGGCTACCCCCGCCCGTGCAGTGCGAACGCGGCCCAGTGGAAGGGGTGGGCGCCGGCCTGTGCGGCCTCGGCCTGGGCGCGCTGCAGCGCACGCGCCGGCGCCAGGCCCTCGGCCAGCCCGGCGTAGAAGCGCGCCGTCAGCACGGCGATCGCCTGGTCGTCGACCGGCCACTGGGTCGCGAGCACGCGGTCGGCGCCGGCGAGCAGGAAGGCGCGCACCAGGCCGACCACCTCGTCGCCGGCGCCGATCCGCCCGTTGCCCGTTTCGCAGGCAGACAGCGCCACCAGCGCCGCCGGCAGCCGCATCTGCGCCACGTCGTGCAGCGTCAGCGGGCCGTCGCCGAGTTGGACGAACGAGAACGCCGGGTTGTCGGCACGGAAGCGCCCGTGGCAGGCCAGGTGCAGCACGTCCGCGCCGGCGGCGTGCGCCGCCAGCGCCGCCTGCGTGGCCGCGTCGTCCAGCAGCACGCGCGCGCGGTCGCCGAAGGCCGCACCCACCGCTGCCGCCTCGGCCGCCACCTGGGTCAGGCCGGGTCCGCCGACACCGAGCACGAGCGCACGTTCGAAGCGCCCGGGCGGGCGGCGCTGCAGCGCCAGCCAGGCCGCGGCACCGGGGGCGAGCGCGATTTCGTGCGTGCGTACCAGCCAGTCATGGCCGTCGTGCAGCGCGGCGAACGGCAGGTAGTGCAACGCGCGGTGCGGCAGCACGACGACGCGGTGCCGCCCGCCCAGCAGCGCCGCCGCCGGCGCCCAGACCATGTCGTGCAGGGCCTGCAGGCGGGCGCGCGCGCGCGCCAGCAGCTGCGCGCCGTGGCGTGTGGCGAGCGCGCTGCCGGCGCGCAGGGTCTCGATCTGGAAGCGCAGCGCCCCCACCTGCGCGGCCAGGGCCGGCGCCGGCCAGTCGGCCTGCCGCACGCCGTCGGCGGTGACGACGACGGCCAGCAGGCGGTCGCCGAGCAGGTGGTAGGCCAGCAGTGCGCGGTCGCTGCCGAGCGCCGCCCGCAGTGCCGCCAGCGCCGTCGCGTCGAACGGGGGCAACGCCTCGGCGGGCGCGCCGGATGCGGCGCCGCGCAGGCGCGACCGCCGGTGACCCTCCAGCAGCGCCTGTTCGAGCGCCTGCACGCGCGCGGCCAGTGCGGGCGCGCGATCGGCATCGTCGTCGAGCATCGCCTGCTGCCACTGCTGGCGCGTCCAGCGCAAGCGGGCGGCGTCGTCGGCCTCGGCCGGCGCGGCCTCCGGCTGCGCCGCGGCGGCTGCGTCCGCCCCCGCGGCCGCATCGCCGCGGCGCCCGGCCAGCGCGATCGCCAGCGCACGGCCGCGGCCGCGCTCGAGGTCGATCATCAGCCGTGCCGCGTCGCCCTCGGTCCGCGCGACGGCCACCAGGCCGTCGTGCGCGCGCTCGGTCTCGACGCCCAGGGCACGACGCAGGTCGTCTGCCGGCAGCGCCGCGCGCAACTGCTCGACCGCGTCCAGCGCCTGCTCGAAGGCGCTGCGCGCCGCAGCAAGGTCGCCCGCCGCGCGCGCCAGCTCGCCCAGGCCGGCCAGCGCCTGCCATCCGATCTGCGGCAGCGCCGGCGGGCCGGCGGCGCGTGCGCGCACGCGTTCGAAGGCGCCGCGCGCGGCCGCCGCGGCGCCGCCGGCGGCCAGCGCGGCGGCGCGCAGCAGCTCGGCCTCCAGTGCCCAGGCCGCCAGGCCGCTGCCGTCCAGCGTCTGCAGCGCGGCGTCGGCGCTGGCCTGCGCGGCGGCGGCGTCGCCGCCTTCCAGTTCGAGCCGGCCGCGGCCGAGCGCCACCAGCCCCAGCACGGCGCGGTTGCCCGCCGCCGCGTACAGGCGCTGCGCGGCGTCGAAGCCGGCGCGCGCGCCGGCCGCGTCGCCCAGGCGGGCGAGCGCGCGGGCGCGCTGCAGCTCGGCCCAGGCGTGCTCGGTCGGCGCCGGCAGCGCCGCGGCCTGGGGGATCAGGCCGTCGCAGACCGCCACCGCCTCGGCCAGCAGGTTGACGGTGAGGTAGGCATCGGCGAGCGCGGCCTCGGCCTCGATGCGGCGCTGCGGCGACCCGCCGGACTGCGCCGCCAGCGCGGCGGCGGTGGCCAGCTCGCGCAGCGCGCGCGGCCAATGGCCGCGATGCAGCTCCAGGTGGCCGATGCCCTGGTGCATCTGCGCCAGCAGCACGGGCAGGTCGCGCGCCTGGGCGCGCAGCCGCGCGCGTTCGTACATCTGCAGCGCCTCGTCGAAGCGCAACTGCCAGGTCAGCACGTTGGCGAGCGCACCGTCGGCGAGGATCGACAGCTCGGCGTCGCCGACGCGCGCGAAGCGCAGCGCGGCGTGGCGAAGGTAGGGCTCGGCCTCGACGTGGCGGTCCTGGCGGAACAGCAGCGTGCCGAGGTTGAGCTCGACCTTGCCGGCCGAGCGCTCGTCGCCGCTGGCGACGAACTGCGCCCGCGCCGCCTCGGCGCAGGCGCGGGCGTCGTCGCTGCGCCCGAGCATGGCCAGCGCGACGATCTGCGGCACCCGCGTCTCGGCGGCGTGGGCGATGTCGCCGGCGGCCTCGAAGCTGCCCTGGGCGGTCTGCAGCGCGCCCAGCGCGTCGTCCAGCCGGCCCTCGGTGAGCGCGCCGATGCCGGCCGTCCAGGCCGCCAGCGCGGCGAGCTCGGCGTCGCCGGGGTGCGTGGCGGCCAGCGCTGCCAGTCCGGCCGCCGCCGTGCGCGCGGCCGCCGGGTCGCGGTGCCAGGCGTCGTAGCAGGACTGCTTGAGCGCCCAGCCCTGGGCACAGGCGTCGTCGGCGCTCACCGCCGCTGCGCCTCGAGCGCGCGCCTGTGTCGCCCGCCGAGAGGACGGAAGCGGCGCACGCATGCGCCGCGGGCGCTGCCGGGCGGCGTCACTTCAGTGGCTTCCCGCGTTCGGTGCGACCCGCCAGGCATGCCCCCGCGCCCATCCGCTGGCCGCCGGGCATCCGGCTTCGCCGGTGCGCTGGCGGCGTTCCATGAGGACCGACAGGGCCACTTCGTGGCCCGAGCGGGAGGCGCCGAAGGCGCTTCGCGGAAGGGTCATTTCAAGCGCCGACATCGAGCGGCGGCAGCGCCAGCTCCCAGTCGCCGGCGCGCAGCGTCAGCGTGCAGGGGCCGGCGGGCACGGCGTCGAAGCGGAACTCGGCGAGCTCGTTCCACGCCACTTCGGCGACCTGGTCGGCCCAGCGCAGTTCGGCGCGGCCCTCGGTTTCCGGGCCGAGCACCTGGCCGCTGATCTGCCAGTGGCGCCCGCCGGCCGCCGGCGCGATGCGCAGGTCGACGTCGTGCTCGCCGGCGGTGTACAGCAGCTGGCGCGCCCCGCCGCCCGCCCCGCCGCCCGCACCTGCGGCGGCGCGCAGGCCCAGCGCCTGCGGCGCCGCAGCCGCGCTGTCGTAACCCAGCGTCGCGACGAGCCGGCGCAGCAGCCCCGGCGCCGCCGGCGCGCGTGCCGCAGCGCGCGACTGGAAGACGCCGATCGCGCGCTGGATCAGCGCCTCGGGCGCGTCCTCGAACATGCGGCTGCGCTGCAGCGCCTGCTCGAGGGCGCGGTCGCCGGAGTCGTCGGGCACGGCGGGGTCGTCGGGGCGGTGGGTCATGGGGGTGGGCGAGGGGCGATGGGGCGAGGCATGACGCACGGAGCCGCGCGGCTGCCGGTTGATACGTCGCGCTTACATCTCCTGCATCAGGTTTCCTGCATCAGCTTGCGCAGCTTGGCCAGGATGCGCGCGCGCGTCGGCCCGATGCTGCCCTCGGGGATGCCCAGCCGGCGCGCGATCTCGGCATAGGGCAGCGGTTCCTCTTGCAGGAACAGCAGCTCGACGAACTGGCGTGCGCGCGGGTCGAGCCGGTCGACCGCCTCGCGCACGCGATGCAGCTCCTGCAGCGCGGCGAGTTGCTCGTCCTGCAGCGGCGCCGGGTCGGGCAGGCGCGCCAGCGGGTCCTCGTCCGGCGCGTCGGCGTCGGCCGCGCCTGCGGGCAGCTCGACCACGCGCTGGCGCTCGGCCAGCAGCCGCAAGGTCTCGCGCTTGGCGGTGGTGACCAGCCACGCGCGCACGCGCGACGCGTCGTCGATGCGGTCCAGGTGCTCGAACAGGCGCTGGAACGCGGTCTGGAACACGTCGGCCGCCGCCTCGTCGGGCAGCCCGGCGCGGCGCGGCACCGTGTACACCAGGCGCTGGTAGCGCCGCACCAGCGTGCTCCAGGCACCCTGGTCCCCGTCGCGGCAGGCGCGCACGAGGTCGGCATCGGCGAGGTCCGTGGTGTTCAAGGGCGCTGGCGCTGGCGGGGGCCGCGCGATGATGCCACCGCGTGGTATTTCCGCGCCGCGGCGGCGCTCCGTGGGTCATCGTCCTCGTTTCAGGAGCCGCACGTGACCCACGCCCCCGCCCTTGCCGCGCCCCGGCCGCGCGCCCGGCTGATGTTCGCCGGCGTCGTGCTGGTCGCGCTGGCCGGCTGCGCCAGCACCGCCGCGCCGGTGATCTACCAGCCGCCCGGCGCACCGACGCGGCAAGCCGCACGCATCGACCGCGACCTGGCGCAGTGCCGCGAGCAGGCGCTGCAGGCGGTCGGCCTGAACGGCACCAAGGGCCGCGCGATGGCCGACGTCGTCGCCCGCGACGGCGCGCGCGAGTTCGTCAACAAGGCCGTCGAGTCGCTCGTCGTCGGCAGCCGCAACGCCTGGGAGCGCGCCCGCGGCGCCGGTGCCGGCGAGGCCGCCGGCACGCTGACCGGCCTGCTGCTGAACTGGAACGAGCCCGACCGGGTGCACCGCGAGTACGTCGACCTGTGCATGAAGGACCGCGGTCACAAGGTGCTGGGCTGGCGCTGACCGGCACCGATGCCCGCCCGACTCGCACCCGTTGCCTGCCACCGAAAGGGACTTTCCGCATGACCGTCTCCGCCTTCGCCGAACAACCCGCGCTGGCCGTGCTCGCGCGCCTGGTCGTCGACCTCGCCGCGATGCTGCTGCTCGTCTTCGGCCTGTACTACCGGCGCTACCGCGACAAGGCGCTGGTCACCGCCGCCGCGCTGTTCAACGTGTTCATCTTCGCCGTGCTCACCGTGCTGTCGCAGGTCGAGTTCGGCATCGCCGCCGGCTTCGGCCTGTTCGCGATCCTGGCGATGTTCACGCTGCGCTCCGAGCCGATCGGCAAGACCGAGATCACCTACTTCTTCGGCAGCGTCGCGATCGCGGTGATCTGCTCGGTGCAGGGCACGACGCTGGGCTTCGCCGCGGCGATCAGCACGCTGGTGGTCGCCGGCGCCTGGGCCATCGACCACCCGCGCGTGCTGCAGTCGGTCGACGGCGTGCGCATCACGCTCGACAAGATCGACGGCCACGCGCTGAGCGACCCGGAGGCGATGCGCGCCGAGCTGTCGCAGCGCCTGGGCGTGCAGGTGATGTCGTACCAGATCACCGCCCTGGACTACGTCAGCGACATGGCGCGCATCGACGTCTTCTACCGCAAGCAGGTGCAGCGATGACAACCGACTGGCTGAGCGCGCCGTTCGCGCCGATCTCGCTCGAGGCGCTGAACGCCAAGGCGGCGATGCTCGAGCGCCGCGACCACAAGTACGTGGTGCGCGCCGACGCGCTGCGCGACGTCGTGCGCGACCTCGCGACGTGTTTCGACGTGCTCGAGATCGACGGCCGGCGCAGCTTCACCTACGAGACCTGCTACTTCGACGACGCCGAGCTGCGCAGCTACTTCGACCACCACCAGGGCCGGCGCCAACGCATGAAGGTGCGGGTGCGGCGCTACGTCGACACCGCGCTGTGCTTCGTCGAGGTCAAGCTCAAGGACCGCCGCGGTCTCACCGTGAAGCGGCGCATGCCCTACGCACCGGAGAAGTTCGGCACGCTCGACGCGCAGGCGCTGGAGCACGTGCGCCGCTGCCACGAGGCGATGTACGGTCGCCCGTACGAGCGCGCGCTGGCGCCGGTGCTGCGCATGAGCTACCGGCGCACGACGCTGGTGGCGCGCGAGGGCGGCGAGCGCACGACGATCGACAGCGACATCCGCTTCCACGGGGGCGATGCCGGACGCGCGCCCGACGACGACCTGTTCATCGTCGAGACCAAGTCGGCGCGCGGCCACGGCCTGGCCGACGCGGTGCTGCGCCGCCACCACCAGCACCCGACGAACGGCTGCTCGAAGTACTGCGTCGGCCTGAGCGCCACCGGTGCGGTCGACCGCTTCAACCGCTTCCGCCCGGCGCTGAGGCGATTGGGCGTGCTGCCGTTGGCCGCGTGAGCGCCGGAGCGCGCGTGCGCGCGGTCTCGCGGGGTGGGCCGCTGGGCTGCCGCGGCTGGCGCCGCGGTGTGCGAAGCCGCCGCACCGGCGACGCCCGGGCGGTGCCGCCGCGTCGACAATGCACGCTGCCGGTCGGGCGACCCGCGCGCGCGGCCAGACGCCGGCATGCCCGACCCGAGGAGAACCGCACCATGCCCTGCTACGCCATCGACGGCATCGCCCCCGTCGTCGACCCCACCGCGTTCGTGCACCCCGCCGCGGTGCTGATCGGCGACGTCATCGTCGGCCCCGGTTGCTACGTCGGCCCCTGCGCCTGCCTGCGCGGCGACATGGGCCGCATCGAGCTGCATCGCGGCGCCAACGTGCAGGACTGCTGCGTGGTGCACAGCTTCCCGAACGGCGACGTGGTGATCGAGGAGGACGGCCACATCGGCCACGGCGCCATCCTTCACGGCTGCACCGTCAAGCGCGACGCGATGGTGGGCATGAACGCGGTGGTGATGGACGAGGCGGTGGTCGGCGAACAGGCGATCGTCGGCGCCTGCGCCTTCGTGCCGGCGAAGACGGTGCTGGCGCCGCGCGCGCTGGCGGTCGGCGCGCCGGCGAAGGTCGTGCGCACGCTCGACGACCAAGGCGTCGCACGCAAGCGCGAGGGCACCGCCGCGTACCACGACCTCGCGCGGCGCTCGCTGGCGACGCTGTCCCCGGTGCACCCCGACACCACCGTCGCAATCGACCGGCCACGGCTGCGGCTGCCGGCACTGCGCAGCCTGTCGGGCCGGCCCTGAAGCGGCGGGGCCGGCGGCGCCCGGGCCCGTGCGCGCGCCAGCGTCAGCGCGGTGCCGGCGGCCGACGCGGGCGCGGCGGTGGGGGCGGCGACGGAGTGGGCGGACATGCGGGCCCGCCCTCGCGGTGCGTCGAGCGGTCGTGGTGGCGGCGGGGCGGGCCGGGGGCCTTCACCGGGGTGCCGGTGGTGCCTTTCACGGGCAACTCCTCGCGACACACTCCCGCGTTACAGTGACTCGGGCATGGGCTACTCCGGGGCGTCGGCGATGTGACCGGCGACGCCCCGGCGGCGAACCTCGTCGCGACGCCTGCCGCCCGCTGCCTGCGACCGCCTCCCCGACATGCACGCCACCCTGCCGCTGCTCGCCGACACCGACTTCCCGCCGCTGCGCCGGCGCCGCCTCGACACGCTGCAGGTCAACCTGGGCTACCGCTGCAACCAGCGCTGCCTGCACTGCCACGTGAACGCCGGGCCGAACCGCACCGAGGCGATGGATGCGGCGACGGTCGACCTGGTGCTCGAGGTGCTGCGCGCACGCCGCGTGGCCACGCTGGACCTCACCGGCGGCGCGCCCGAACTGAACCCGCACTTCCGGCGCCTCGTGGCGTCGGCGCGCGCGCTGGGCGTGCGCGTGATCGACCGCTGCAACCTGACCATCCTGTCCGAGCCCGGGCAGGAGGACCTGGCCGGTTTCCTCGCCGCGCATGGCGTGGAGATCACCGCGTCGCTGCCCTGCTACTCGCCGGCCAACGTCGACCGCCAGCGCGGCGACGGCGTGTTCGCGCGCAGCATCGACGCTCTGCACCGGCTCAACGAGCTCGGCTACGGCGCCGGCGGCGCGCTCGTGCTGAACCTCGTCTACAACCCGCAGGGCCCGTCGCTGCCGCCGCCGCAGGGCCCGCTCGAGGCCGACTACAAACGCGAGCTGATGGCGCACTTCGGCATCCGCTTCGACCACCTGTTCGCGCTGGCCAACATGCCGATCCGGCGCTTCGGCAGCACGCTGGTCAGCAAGGGCACCTTCGCCACGTACATGGCGCTGCTGCGCGGCGCACACCGCGACGACAACCTCGACACCGTGATGTGCCGCGACCTGCTCAGCGTCGACTGGCGCGGCGAACTGTACGACTGCGACTTCAACCAGATGCTCGGGCTGCCGGCGCGCCTGGGCGGGCGGCCGCGCGCGCACCTGCGCGACCTGCTGCACCACGACCCGGCCGGCGAGGCGATCCGCGTGGCCGAACACTGCTACGGTTGCACCGCCGGGCAGGGCAGCAGCTGCGGCGGGGCGCTGGCGAACGCCGCGCCGACCGGCGGCGCGCCGTGATTTCCCGGCCTTCGCGCCGCGCGCTGTGGCTCGCGGCCGGCGTCGCGGCCATGGCCGCCGCCTGGGCCTACGCGCACTTCGACCTCGGCGCGCTGCTCACGCTCGAGCAGCTCAAGGCCAGCCGCGACGCGCTGGCCGCCGCGGTCGAGGCGCGCCCGGCGGCCACGCTGGCGGCGTACTTCGCCGTCTACGTCGCGGTCGCCGCGCTGTCGATCCCCGGCGCTGCCGTGCTCACGCTGGCCGGTGGCGCGATGTTCGGGCTGGGGCTGGGGCTGCTGGTGGTCAGCTTCGCGTCCAGCCTGGGCGCGCTGCTGGCCTTCCTGGTCGCGCGCCACCTGCTGCGCGACGCGGTGCAGTCGCGCTTCGGCGCGTCGCTGGCACCGATCAACGACGGCGTGCGCCGCGACGGCGCGCTGTACCTGCTGACGCTGCGGCTGGTGCCGGTGTTCCCGTTCTGGCTGGTCAACCTGCTGATGGGCCTGACGCCGATCGGCGCGCTGCGCTACTACGCGGTCAGCCAGCTCGGCATGCTGCCGGGCACCGCGGTGTACGTGAACGCCGGCACGCAGCTGGCGTCGATCGACTCGGTGCGCGACGTCCTGTCGCCGGCGCTGCTGGGCAGCTTCGTGCTGCTGGGCCTGTTCCCCTTCGTCGCCCAGGCCGGCGTCGGCTGGCTGCAGCGGCGCAAGGTGTACGCGAGGTGGCCGCGGCCGAAGCGCTTCGAGCGCAACCTGGTGGTCATCGGCGCAGGCGCCGGCGGGCTGGTGTCGGCCTACGTCGCCGCGGCCGTGAAGGCCGAGGTGACGCTGGTCGAGCGCCACCGCATGGGCGGCGACTGCCTGAACACCGGCTGCGTGCCGAGCAAGGCGCTGATCCGCTCGGCCAGGCTGGCGCGGCAGTTGCGCGACGCCGCCGCGCTGGGCCTGAAGGACGTGCAAGGCGAGGTCGACTTCGCCGCGGTGATGCAGCGCGTGCGGCGCGTGATCCGCGACATCGCGCCGCACGACTCGGTCGAGCGCTACACCTCGCTGGGCGTCGAAGTGCTGCAGGGCCACGCGCGCATCACCAGCCCGTGGACGGTGGACGTGCGGCTGCACGACGGCGGCACGCGCACGCTGACCACGCGCAGCATCGTGATCGCCGCGGGTGCCGCCCCGGTCGTGCCGCCGATCCCGGGGCTGGCCGAGGCGGGGTGCCTGACCAGCGAGACGTTGTGGGGGCTGACGCAGTTGCCGAAGCGCCTGCTGGTGCTCGGCGGCGGGCCGATCGGCTGCGAACTGGCGCAGGCCTTCGCGCGGCTGGGTTCTCAGGTCACGCAGGTCGAGATGGCGCCGCGCCTGCTCGGGCGCGAGGACCCCGAGGTGTCCGAACTCGTGGCGGCGGCGCTGCGCGACGACGGCGTGGTGGTGCTCACCGGCCACGAGGCGGTGCGCGTGGAAGCGGTCGACGGCGAGAAGCGGCTGGTCGCGCGGAACGCGCTCGGCGAGATCGTGGTCGAGTTCGATCAGCTGCTGTGCGCCGTCGGCCGCAGCCCGCGCCTGAGCGGCTACGGGTTGGAGGCGCTGGGCATCGCGCCGACGCCGGGCAAGACCATCGAGACCGACGCCTGGCTGCGCACGCGGGTCCCGAACGTCTACGCGGTGGGCGACGTCGCGGGCCCGTTCCAGTTCACGCACGTGGCCGCGCACCAGGCGTGGCACGCCGCGGTCAACGCGCTGTTCGGGCGCTTCAGGCGCTTCAGGGTCGATCACCGCGTGATCCCGCGCGCGACCTTCACCGACCCGGAGGTCGCGCGCGTGGGCCTGTCGGAAACCGAGGCCCGCGAGCAGGGCATCGCCGTCGAGGTGACGCGCTACGGCATCGACGACCTCGACCGCGCGATCGTCGACGGCACCGCGCACGGCTTCGTCAAGGTGCTGACCGCGCCGGGAACAGACCGCATCCTCGGCGTGACCCTCGTCGGCGAGCACGCCGGCGACCTGCTGGCCGAATACGTGCTGGCGATGAAACACGGCCTGGGGCTGAACCAGATCCTGGGCACGATCCACGCCTACCCGACGCTGGCCGAGGCCAACAAGTACGCCGCCGGCGAGTGGAAGCGCGCGCACGCGCCGAAGCGGCTGTTGGATTGGGTGGCGCGTTACCACGCGTGGGAGCGGGGCTGAACGCGATCGCGCGAAGCGCCCGACGCTCAACCGCTCCAGACGCCCAACTCGACCAGCTGCCGCGTCGCCGCGTCGGCCCAGCCGCGGTTGGCCGCGGGGCTGGCCGGACTGGGGTGCAGCACGCGGCCGATGCGCAGACCGTGCACGTCGGCCAGCGCCGCGGCGGCGCGCGCTTGCGCCCAGTGGCCGACGCCGACCACCCACTCGGGCGCCAGCGCCTCGACCAGTGCGCGCAGGTGCGCGTCGCACGCGGTCAGCAGCGGGCCTTGCTCGGACGCCGGCAGCTTGTCGGGCGTCAGGTTGCGCGCGCCGACGAAGAACGCCAGCGGGCAGTAGTTGGCGACGAAGTGCCCGGCGAAGAAGGCCTGCGGCGTGCCGAATCGCGTGCGAAACAACCCCCAGAGGCGCTGGCCGCTGACCTCGGCGCGCGCGCACGCGAAGCCCAGCACGGGCCGATGCGGGTGCGGTGCACGCGGCTGGCCGACCGACCCTTCGATGCCCAGCCAGTCGCGCACGCTGGCGACATCGCCGAACGGCACGCCGGTCTGCGCCATGCCGAACGGGCCCGGGTTCATGCCGACGAAGACCACGCGCCGGGGGCCGTCGCCGTAGCGCCCGAGGTAGCGGCGGTGCACGTCCCACGCGTACTCGAGCGGGTTGAGCACGTGCGTCACCGGCGCCGCGAAGCGCAGGCCGTCGACCGCGTGCGACAGCCGGCGCGCCGCATCGACCAGCGCCGCGGCGCTGCCGTGCGGTGCGCCCGCACGCGCGGGGTCGCCCGGGCGCGGGTGGGGCGGAGCGTGCCGGGGCATCGTCGTCGGTTGCGGGCGCGGTCGGTGAACGTCAGCGACGCCGAGTCGCCGACCGCGAGCGATTGTCCTCGTCGCCCCGCCCGGTGTGGCGCCGCGCCACAATTCCGCACATGGTCGTTGCCGACACCTTCCGACAGCGTCTGGGCCTGCACTGGCCGCTGGTGCAGGCGCCGATGGCCGGCGTGCAGGGCGCGGCGCTGGCCATCGCGGCGTCGCGCGCCGGCGCGCTGGGCTCGCTGCCTTCGGCGCAGTTCGCGTTGCCGGCGCTGCGCGAGCAGGCCGGTGCACTCGCCGTGGCGCTGCGTGCCGACGGCTTGCCGTGGGCGCTGAACTTCTTCGCCCATCGCGCCCCGGCGGCCGACGCGGCGCGCGAGGCGTGCTGGCGCGCCGCGCTGGCGCCGTTCTACGCCGAGGCCGGCATCGACGCGGCGGCCGTTCCCGCCGGCGCCGGTCGCATGCCGTTCGACGCCGCCACCGCCGAGGTCGTCGAGGCGCTGCGCCCGCCGGTGGTCAGTTTCCACTTCGGCCTGCCCGAGCCGGCGCTGCTCGCACGCGTGAAGGCGCTGGGCTGCGTGGTGATGAGCTCGGCGACCACCGTCGACGAGGCGCGCTGGCTGGCCGCGCAAGGCTGCGACGTGATCATCGCGCAGGGACTCGAGGCCGGTGGCCACCGCGGCCACTTCCTCGACGACGACCTGACGCGGCAGGCCGGCACGTACGCGCTGCTGCCGCAGGTGGCGCGCGCGGTCGCGCTGCCGGTGCTGGCCGCCGGCGGCATCGCCGACGCCGCGGGCGTGCGCGCCGCGATGGCGCTGGGCGCCGCCGGCGTGCAGGCGGGCACCGCGTTCCTGCTGTGCCCGGAGGCGACGACCACCGAACTGCACCGCGCCGCGCTGCGCTCGCCGCGCGCGGCGCACACCGCGCTGACCCGCCTGATCGCCGGGCGGCCGGCGCGCAGCATCGTCAACCGCCTGATGCGCGAACTCGGCCCGATGAGCGAGGCGCCACCGGCGTTCCCGCTGGCCACCGCGGCGATCGCGCCGCTGCGCGCCTGGGCCGAGGCGCGCGGGTCGGACGACTTCTCGCCGCTGTGGTGCGGCCAGCACCCGCCGCGCTTCGACGGCGTGCCGGCGGGCGAGGTCGTGCGGGCGCTGGCCGCCGGCTTCGACGGCTGACCGGTCGATCCGCCGATCGGTCGTCAGTCGATCGTCATCAGGCTCGCGTTGCCGCCCGCGGCGGCGGTGTTGATGCTCAGCGATCGTTCGACGACCAGGCGCTCGATCGGCACGTCGGCGTCGCCCGGCTCGAGCGCGACCAGACCGACGATCGCGCCGGGCCGCTCGGCCAGCGCCGCGGCCAGCGCGAGGCGCTGCGCCGCGTCGCCGTGGTGCAGCACCGCGTCGAGCGGCACGTCGGGGCGCGTCCAGTCCTGCGTCAGCGTGATGCGCGCGCGCACGTCGGGCGGCAGCCGCCCGGCCAGCGCCAGCGCGTCGGCGGGCCACAGCGCCTGCGCACCGACGGCGAGCACCGCGGCCAGCTGCGTCAGGCGGTCGGCGTCGCCCGCCGCGTCACTCCCGGCCAGGCACAGCACGTGGTCGCGCCGGCGCACCGCGTACAGGTTCGCTTCGCCGGTGGGGCCGGGCAGCGTGCGCCAGTCGGTGACCGGCGACGCGGCGTGCATGCGCTCGCACGCGTCGGCCAGCTCGGCGCGGCCCTGCGTCAGCGCCCAAGCGCGCAGCGCCGACAGCGCGCGGGCGCCGTCGCCGCCGTCGCTGCCGTCGTCTTCGGCCAGCGCCGGCGTGCGCACTGGCCCGGTGGCCGGCGTGCCGCTGCGCTGCACCGCCTGCCGCGCCGCCGTCGCCGGGCGCGCCGCGAGCAGGCGCAGCAGGTACAGCGGCCCGCCTGCCTTCGGCCCGGTGCCCGACAGGCCCTCGCCGCCGAAAGGCTGCACGCCGACCACCGCGCCGACGACGTTGCGGTTGACGTAGACGTTGCCGGCGCGCGTGGCCGCCACCACCTGCGCCACCGTCTCGTCGATGCGCGTGTGCACCCCCTGCGTGAGCCCGTAGCCGGTGGCGGCGACGGCGTCGAGCAGGCGCGGCAGCTCGTCGCGGGGGTGCCGCAGCAGGTGCAGCACCGGGCCGAACACCTCGCGCCCGAGGTCGGCGATGCGCTCAATCTCGACCAGCGTCGGTGCGACGAAGTGCCCGGCCAGCCCCGCCGGCAGCGTGGCGCGCCAGACGCGATGGCCGCGCCGCTGCATCGCCTCGACGTGGCGCTCGATCGCCGCGCGCGCGTCGGCGTCGATCACCGGGCCGACGTCGGTGGCCAGCCGACGCGGGTCGCCGACGCCCAGCTCGCGCACCGCGCCCTGCAGCATCTCGACGATGCGCCCGGCGACGTCGTCCTGCACGCACAGCAGGCGCAGCGCGCTGCACCGCTGGCCGGCGCTGTCGAACGCCGACGCGACGATGTCGGCCACCGCCTGCTCGGCCAGCGACGAGCTGTCGACGAACATCGCGTTCTGCCCGCCGGTCTCGGCGACCAGCGGCACCGGCCGGCCGCGCATGGTCAGCCGCCCGGCCAGCGTGCGCTGCAGCAGCCGTGCGACCTCGGTCGAGCCGGTGAACAGCACGCCTTGCACGCGCGCGTCGGCCACCAGCGCCGCGCCCACCGTCTCGCCGCGCCCGGGCAGCAGGAGCAGCGCGTCGCGGGGCACGCCGGCGGCGTGCAGCGCGTCGACGGCCGCGGCGGCGGCCAGCGGCGTCTGCTCGGCCGGCTTGGCGAGCACCACGTTGCCGGCGGCCAGCGCCGCGGCCACCTGGCCGGTGAAGATCGCCAGCGGGAAATTCCACGGGCTGATGCACGCCACCGGGCCCAGCGGCACGTGCGTGGCCGGCTCGAACCCGTGCCGCACCTGCGCGGCGTAGTAGCGCAGGAAGTCGACCGCCTCGCGCACCTCGGACACCGCGTTGGTGCAGGTCTTGCCGGCCTCGCGCACCAGCAGCGGCACCAGCGCAACGGTGTCGGCCTCGAGGCGGTCGGCGGCCGCATCGAGTCGCGCCGCGCGTTCGGCCGGCGGCGTGGCGGCCCACGCCGGCGCGGCGCGCACCGCGGCGTCCAGCGCGGCGCGCACGTCGTCGGCGTCGGCTTCGCGCACCTGGCCCACCACGTCGCGCGGATCGGCGGGGTTGCGCACCGGCTGCCACGCGCCGCCGCCGGCGGCGACGGTCGGCGCGCTGCGCCAGCGGCGTTGTTCGGCGAACGCCGCCGACAGCGCGGCCAGCACCGGTTCCGCGGCCAGGTCCAGGCCGAGCGAGTTGGCGCGCTGCGCGCCGAACAGCGCGCGCGGCAGCGCGATCGCCGGGTGCGGTGCGCCGACCACGCCTTCGCGCGCGGCGACGGCGTGCACGGTGCGCACCGGGTCCTCGACCAGCACCTCCAGCGGCACGCCGTCGTCGGCGATGCGGTTCACGAACGAGGTGTTGGCGCCGTTCTCCAGCAGGCGGCGCACCAGGTAGGCGAGCAGCGTCTCGTGGCTGCCCACCGGCGCGTAGACGCGGCAGGGGCGGCGCCACGCGCCCGGCAGCCCCTCGCGGCCGCCCGGCACGACCTGCTCGTACAGTGGCTCGCCCATGCCGTGCAGGCACTGGAACTCGTACTGCCGCGGGTGCCAGCGCGACGGATCGGCCAGGGTGTGGATCGCCGCCAGCGTGTGTGCGTTGTGCGTGGCGAACTGCGGGAACACTGCGTCGGGCGCGGCCAGCAGCTTCTTCGCGCAGGCGAGGTAGGCCACGTCGGTGTGGGTCTTGCGCGTGTACACCGGGTAGCCGCCCAGGCCGTCGAGCTGCGCGCGCTTGATCTCGCTGTCCCAGTACGCACCCTTGACCAGGCGCACCATCAGTCGCCGGCGGTGGCGGCGCGCCAGGTCGACGAGCCAGTCGACCACCGCCGGGCAGCGCTTCTGGTACGCCTGGATCACGAAGCCCAGCCCGTCCCAGCCGGCCAGCGCCGGCTCGGCGCACAGGCGCTCGAGCAGGTCCAGCGACAGCTCGAGCCGCTCGGCCTCCTCGGCGTCGATGTTCAGCCCGATGTCGTGCCGCCGGGCCTGCGTGGCCAGCGCGAGCAGGCGCGGGTACAGCTCGGCCGTGACCCGCTCGACTTGCGCGCGCGCGTAGCGCGGGTGCAGCGCCGACAGCTTGATCGAGATGCCGGGGCCGTCGACGGCGCTGCACCCGTCGGCACCGGCGTTCGCCGCCTGCGCGCGCGCGGCATGGCCGATGGCGTCGATCGCATGGGCGTACGCGCCGGCGTAGCGCGCGGCGTCGTCGGCGGTCAGCGCCGCCTCGCCGAGCATGTCGTAGCTGTAGCGAAAGCCCTGCGCCTCGCGCGGCGCCGCGCGCTGCAGCGCCTGCGCGATGGTCTGGCCGGTGACGAACTGCTCGCCCATCATGCGCATCGCCAGGTCGACGCCGCGGCGGATCAGCGGCTCGCCGCCGCGCGCCACCACCCGCCGCAGCGTGGCGCCCAGCCCGCGGTCGCTGTGCGTGGCCACCAGCTTGCCGGTGAGCAGCAACCCCCAGGCGGCGGCGTTGACGAACAGCGACGGGCTGTGGCCGAGGTGGCGCTGCCAGTCGGCGTCGCCGACCTTGTCGCGGATCAGGGCGTCGCGCGTGGCGGCGTCGGGGATGCGCAGCAGCGCCTCGGCCAGGCACATCAGCGCCACGCCTTCGCCGGAGCTCAGCGAGAACTCCTGCAGCAGCTGCTGCACCAGCCCGGCGCGACCGCCGTCGCGGCCGCGCTCGCGCACGCCGCGCGCCAGCCGCAGCGCCAGCGCCTGCGCCTGCGCCGCGTCGGCCTGTGCCCCATCGAGCGCGGCCTGCGCCAGCAGGCCGGGCAGCAGCGCGGGTTCGTCGGCGCGCGTCAGCGCGGTGATCGCGGCGCGCAGCGGTGAGGCGGCGAGCACCGGCGTGAGCGGCAGCGGTGCGTCGGCGCCCGTGGCAGGGTCGTGCATGGCAACTCCCGTGGCGGGCGCCATGGTGCCCGCTGGTGCGAAGTGTCGGGGTTTGTGCGGTGATCGGCGGTGGGAGGCGCGCGGCGCCAGCGCACGCCGACACGATCAAGCACGGGCGACGCGTCGGCGTCGAGTTCAGGCTCGGCGATGCACCGGCCGTGCTGCGTTCGATGCTCGTCGCGACGTGATCCACCCGCCGGCGACGGCGCTTCAGCGGGGCTTCAGGTGGCCGCCCTACAGTGGCCACGTCGCCGGCTGCGCCGGTGGCGTCCAGGCGCGGGCCGCCCATCGATGGGTCGCCGCCCGCGGACCTCTCCAGGCTTCATCGACAAGGGTGACACACATGGGTTTCCAGGGATGGCTGCGCTCGGGCGCCGTTGCGGCGCTGGCCATCGGCGCGACAGGCCTGTCGGCACTGGCGGGCACGGTGGTGCAGATCGGCGACAGCGGCAAGACGTTTGCTTCGGCGGCCGTACGCTGTGGCACCGATGCGGCGACGGGCCTGCCGGCGCCCATCGTCGACGCCGGTCTGTTCAACCCGAAGCGCAACGCGGTGGCCACCGTGTCGGTCGACGGTGTCGCCGTGGCCACGGTCAGCGCCGACAGCCCGGCCGCGGTGGTGCGCCTGGCCGAGGGTGAACACGGGGTGACGGTCGCGCTGAGTCGCAAGACCGCCGACAGCTATCGGTTCACGGTGCCCGCCGGCCTGTGCAGCCTGCCCGACACGTCGGGCAACGTGATCAGCCCCGACGGCACGCTCGAATACGCGGCCAGCGGCAAGTCGTACGCCACGGTCACCCCCGGCTGCGCGCTGAACCCGGCCAGCGGCCGCCCGCAGCCCTACGTGCACCTGGTCGACAACGGCGGCTACCTGCTCGACGTGTCGGTGAACGGCACGCCGTTGACGCAGCTCAGCGCGACGCGCCCGCACACGCCGGTGTTCCTGGGCGCCGGCATCCACGTGATCGCGGCGGCCAACGCCAAGCTGTCGACCGATCACTACATCCGCGACGGCGGCGCCGGAACCTGCACCCTGCCCTGAGGGCGCGCCACGCCGCCGCGGCCCGTGGGGCGACGGCACCGCCGCGCAAGCCGCGGGAGGTCAGCGGTTCGCGCTGCCCGCCGGCCTGGCGATGACGTAGCGCACGCACTCGTCGATGCCGGCGCTCGACAGCGTCTGGCCGGCCGGCGGCGTCAGCCGCAGCACGACGGTGTCGCCGTCCTCGCGCACCTCGCAGCGGTCGATGCGCACGCACTCGCCGCTGGGGCACGACCACACGCCGGTGCGCCGGCACGCCTTCACCGCGTCGTGGAAACCCTGCGCGTCGCGCGCCGGGCCGGCGATGCGCACGACGAGGTCGTTGCCGTCGCGTTCGATCTTCAGGCTGTCCATCCGGGGCCTCCCGGGCCGGCGGCCGCCACGGTCGCGGCGCAGCCCGCCGCCCACTCTAGGGCGGGCTCGCGGGCTGTCAAGCCGCCAGGTCAAGCCAGGTCGAAACGGTCGAGGTGCATCACCTTGGACCAGGCGGCGACGAAGTCGCGCACGAACTTGTCCTGCGCGTCGGCGCTGGCGTAGACCTCGGCCAGCGCGCGCAGCTGCGAGTTGGAGCCGAACACCAGGTCGACGACGGTGGCGGTCCACTTCAGCTCGCCGCTGCGGCGGTCGCGGCCTTCGAACACGCCGCCGTCGCCCGACTTGCGCCACTGCGTGCCCATGTCGAGCAGGTGCACGAAGAAGTCGTTGCTCAGCGTGCCGGGGCGCTGCGTGAACACGCCGTGCGCCGTGCCGCCCGCGTTGGCGCCCAGCGCGCGCATCCCGCCCACCAGCACCGTCATCTCGGGCGCGGTCAGCGTCAGCAGCTGCGCCTTGTCGACCATCAGCGCCGCGGCCTCGCCTTCCAGCCCCGGCTTGACGAAGTTGCGGAAGGCGTCGGCCTGCGGCTCGAGCACCGCGAACGACTCGACGTCGGTCTGCGCCTGCGACGCGTCGGTGCGCCCCGGCGAGAACGGAACCGTCACGTCGCGGCCGGCGAGCTTGGCCGCGGCCTCGACGGCGGCATTGCCGGCCAGCACGATCAGGTCCGCCAGCGAGATCTTCCTGCCGCCGGCGGCCCGGGCGTTGAAGCCGGCCTGGATGCCCTCGAGCGTCTTCAGCACCTGCGCCAGGTCGGCCGGGTCGTTGGCGCCCCAGTCCTTCTGCGGCGCCAGGCGGATGCGCGCGCCGTTGGCGCCGCCGCGCTTGTCGCTGCCGCGGAACGTGGACGCCGACGCCCACGCGGCGCGCACCAGCTGCGCGGTGGACAGCCCCGACGCCAGCACCTGCACCTTCAGCGCCGCGATGTCCTGCGCATCGACCAGCGGGTGATCGACGGCGGGCACCGGGTCCTGCCAGACCAGTTCCTCCCGAGGCACCAGGTTGCCGAGGTAGCGCGAGCGCGGGCCCATGTCGCGGTGCGTCAGCTTGAACCAGGCGCGCGCGAAGGCGTCGGCGAACGCCTGCGGGTCGGCATGGAAGCGGCGCGAGATCTTCTCGTACGCCGGGTCGAAGCGCAGCGACAGGTCGGCCGTGGTCATCATCGGCGGGTGTTTCTTCGACGGGTCGTGCGCGTCGGGGATCATGTGCTCGGGCCTGACGTCTTTCGCCACCCACTGGTGTGCGCCGGCCGGGCTCTTGGTCAGCTCCCACTCGTAGCCGAACAGCATGTCGAAGTAGCCCATGTCCCACCGCGTCGGGTGGGGCTTCCACGCGCCTTCGATGCCGCTGGTGGTGGTGTGCACGCCCTTGCCGCTGCCGAAGGCGTTGCTCCAGCCCAGACCCTGCTGCTCGACGGGGGCGCCCTCGGGCTCGGGGCCGACCAGCTTGGGATCACCGGCGCCGTGCGCCTTGCCGAAGGTGTGGCCGCCGCCGACCAGCGCCACGGTCTCCTCGTCGTTCATCGCCATGCGCGCGAAGGTCTCGCGCACGTCGCGCCCCGAGGCCACCGGATCGGGGTGGCCGTCCGGTCCTTCGGGGTTCACGTAGATCAGCCCCATCTGCACCGCGGCCAGCGGGTTGGCCAGTTCGCGGTCGCCCGAGTAGCGGCTGTGGGCCTCCTGGCTGGTGGCCAGCCACTTCGTCTCGGTGCCCCAGTTGACGTCTTCCTC
>CAZUBF010000010.1:0-43567 GCA_964618555.1 uncultured Azohydromonas sp. | reverse complement strand
GGTCGACCACGTGATCTTCCCCGACGGCAAGCGCATCATCCTGCTCGCCAAGGGGCGCCTGGTGAACCTGGGCTGCGCCACCGGCCACCCGAGTTACGTGATGTCGAGTTCGTTCGCGAACCAGACGATCGCGCAGATCGAGCTGTTCACGCACGCCGACTACTACGAGGTCGGCAAGGTCTACACGCTGCCCAAGCACCTCGACGAGAAGGTCGCGCGGCTGCAGCTGGCCAAGCTCGGCGCGATGCTCACCGAGCTCACCGACGAGCAGGCGGGCTACCTCGGCGTGCCCCGGCAGGGGCCGTACAAGCCCGACACGTACCGCTACTGACGTCGGCGGCGGTGACGCCGCCCACGTCGATCGACGCCCACGTCTCCATGCAGATCGTCATCGTCGGCGCCGGCGGCATCGGCGGCTACTTCGGTGCCCGGCTCGCCGCCGCCGGAGTTGCGGTGGCGTTCCTGGCACGCGGCCGGCACGCGCAGGCGCTGCGCGAGCACGGCCTGCGCGTGACCAGCCCGCTCGGCGACCTGCACCTGCGCGAGGTCGCCGTTGCCGACGACGCGGCCCGGCTGCCTCCGGCCGACCTGGTGCTGTTCGCGGTCAAGCTGCCCGATGCCGAGGCCGCCGCGGCGGCGCTGCCCACGCTGGTGCGTCCCGGCACGGTCGTGCTGCCGCTGCAAAACGGCGTCGACGTCGCCGAGCTGCTGGCGCGCCACGTCGGCGTCGACGCCGTCGCGCTCGGCGCGGCGTACATCGCCGCGCACATCGCCGCACCCGGCGTGATCGCCCACGGCAGCGGGTTCGCGCGGCTGCGCTTCGGGGCGCTGCACCCGCAGCAGGCGGGCGTGCTGCGCGAGTTGCTGGCCGCGTGCCGGCGCGCCGGCGTCGACGCCGAGCTCGCCGACGACATCCGCCGCGTCGTGTGGGAGAAGTTCGTGTTCCTCGTCGGACTGAGCGGGCTGACGGCGCTGACGCGCCTGCCGATCGGCGTCACCCGCGCCGACCCCGCGCTGCGCCGGCTGCTGCGCGACGTCATGGCCGAGGCACACCTGCTGGCGCGCGCCGAGGGCGTCGCGCTGGGCGACGACTTTGTCGAGCGTCAGCTCGCCTTCGTCGACACCTTGCCGCCGGGCATGAAGGCGTCGATGCTGCACGACCTAGAAGCCGGCCGCGCGCTCGAGCTGCCGTGGCTGGCCGCCGCCGTCGTGCGCCGCAGCGAGCGCGCCGGGCTGGCCGCGCCGGCCAACGCCTTCGTCGCTGCGGCGCTGGGCCCCTACGCCAACGGCCGCCCGGCCGATGCGGCGGGCGGCTGAGCCGCGATGCGCGCCGACCAGCTGCTCGTCGTGCAAGGCCTGGCGCCGACCCGCTCGGCGGCGCAGCGGCTGATCGCGCGCGGCGCCGTGCGCTGGCTGGGCCCTCGCGGCTGGGCGGTGCCGCGCAAGGCCGGCGACGAGCTGCCGGCCGGCTGCACGGTCGAGGTGGTCGACGACGCCGAGCTGCGCTGGGCGTCGCGCGGCGGGCTGAAGCTCGAGGGCGCGCTGGCCGCCACCGGCGTCGACATTCGAGACCGCGTGTGCCTCGACGTCGGCCAGAGCACCGGCGGCTTCACCGACGTGCTGCTCGCTCGCGGCGCCGCGCGCGTGGTCGGCGTCGACGTCGGTCACGGCCAGCTGCTGCCGCGGCTGCGCGCCGACGCCCGCGTCGCCGCGTTCGAGGGCCTGAACGCGCGCGCCCTCGACGCCGCCGTGCTCGGCGCCGAGATGCCCGCCGCCGGCTTCGGGCTGGTCACCGGCGACCTGTCGTTCATCTCGCTGTCCCTGGTGCTGCCGGCGCTGGCACCGCTGCTGGCGGCCGACGGCGACGCCCTGCTGCTCGTCAAGCCGCAGTTCGAGCTGCAGCCGGGCGACATCGGCCGCGGCGGGCTGGTCAGGGACGCGGCGCTGTACGACGGCGTGCGCGCGCGCATCGACGCCGCCTGCATCGACGCCGGGCTGGCCGTGCGGCGCTGGTTCGCCAGCGCACTGCGCGGCGGCGACGGCAACACCGAGTTTTTCGTGTGGGCGCGGCCCGCACGCACTGGAGATCGACCGTGACGACCGCGCGCAAGACGCCGCTGAGCCTGGAGTTCTTTCCGCCGAAATCGCCCGAGGGCGAGGCCAAGCTGGCCGACGCACGGCGCCAGCTGTACGCGTTGCGGCCCGAGTTCTGCTCGGTGACCTACGGCGCCGGCGGCTCGACGCAGGCCGGCACGCTGCAGACGGTGCGCTCGATCCTCGCCGAAGGCGTCGACGCGGCGCCGCACTTCAGCTGCGTCGGCGCCAGCCGCGACTCGATCCGTGCCCAGCTGGCGCAGTTCCGCGCCGCCGGCATCCGCCGCATCGTCGCGCTGCGCGGCGACCTGCCCAGCGGTTACGGCGCCTCGTCGCTCGGCGAGTTCCGCCACGCGTCGGACCTGGTGGCGTTCATCCGCGCCGAGACCGGCGCGCAGTTCCACGTCGAGGTCGGCGCCTACCCCGAGATGCATCCGCAGGCCCGTGCGCCGGCCGACGACCTGCGGGCCTTCGCGACCAAGGTGCGCGCCGGCGCGGACTCCGCGATCACGCAGATGTTCTTCAACGCCGACGCCTACTGGCGCTTCGTCGACGACGCCCGCGCGCTGGGCGTGGCGATCCCGATCGTGCCGGGCATCATGCCGATCACCAACGCCAGCGGCATCATCCGCTTCGCCGACAACTGCGGCACCGAGATCCCGCGCTGGATCCGACTGCGGCTGCAGGGTTACGGCGACGACGTCGCGTCGATCCGCGCCTTCGGCCTCGACGTCGTCACCGCGCTCGTCGAGCGGCTCGCCGCCGCCGGCGTGCCGGGGCTGCACTTCTACACGATGAACCAGGCCGCGCCGACGCTGGAGATCTGCCGCCGCCTCGGGATCGGCAGCTGACCGCGGTCACTCGTCGCGCTGCCAGGCCACCCCGTCCTCGGTGAGGATCGCGTCGAGCGGCACGTCGTGCGGCTCGGGCTGCAACCACGGGATGAAGCCGTGCGCATAGCCGACCCCGACCGCGGTCGGGCGCGGCGACAGCGCCGCCAGCGTGCGGTCGTAGAAGCCGCCGCCGTAGCCCAGGCGCACGCCGCGCGGGCCGAAGCCGACGCAGGGCACCAGCAACAGCTGGGGTTCGAAGGCTTCGGTGTCCTTCGGCTTCGGGATGCCGTAGGCGTCGTCCTCCATCGGACAGCCCGGGTACCAGACGTGGAAGCGCAGCCGGCGGCTGTCGCGTTCGACCACCGGCAAGCCGATGCGACGCTGCCCGCCGGCCTCGCTCCAGCGGTACAGCGCCGGCAGCGCGTCGAACTCGCCCTTGATCGGCCAGTACGCGCCGATCGTCGTCTCGCGCCGGCCCACCAGCCACACGCGCAGCACCTCCTGCAGGTGCATCGCGCGACGGTGGCGGTCGACGAGCGCCTGCCGCTCGGCCTGCAGCTGGCGGCGCAGCTGCGCCTTGTCGCGCGACGGCAGGAACGACGGGGGCAGCGCGGCGTCGGACATGCCTGCATTGTGCCGGGGCGTGCGGCCGCGTCGGCCGCGGCCGGCCGCCGTGCGTGCACGCGGCCGCTCGGCCCGTCGCCGCGCGTCGGCTTCAGCCGGGGCAAGCCGCCGCCGCGCCGGCGCCGGTCCAGGCGCGCCAGCGCCGGCGCAGCCGCTGCGGCCACGGCACGCCCGACGCCCGCGCCGCGCCGGGGTGGTCGAGCAGTTCGAAGTCGGTGTCGGTCCAGGCCTGCACCAGCCACTCGACGCCGGGCGCCAGGTCGAGCGCGTCGCCGGCGGCCACCCAGTGGTCGGTTGCCGGCCGGTCGCGGGTGGCGGTGGGCGTGACCCACAGCAGCCCCTCGCGCACGACCAGCCGGCGCGCGCGCGACGCGCGGCGCAGCCGCCGCACCTGCTGAGGCGCCAGACGGTCGCCGGATTGTTGCGATTCGTGCATCATCGAGCGGTTCATCTTCGACTTCCGAGTGGATCTCTGTAGGCATGAATCATCGGCGTCCACACCCCGATCCGTCCAATGAGGCTTCGGTCCGTGATTGATGCGTTCGGCGCATGAATAAGACATTGCGCCAGCGCCCGCTGGGCATCGGCCCGCTGCGCGCCTTCGATGCCGTGGCGAGGCGTCTGAGCTTCCGCGCGGCGGGCGAGGAACTGCACCTGACGCAGTCGGCGATCAGCCGGCAGGTGCGCGCGCTCGAGGACGAGCTCGGTGCGGCGCTGTTCCAGCGCGGCACTCGCCACGTCGAGCTGACTCCGGCCGGGCAACAGCTGCGGCGCGCCCTCGAACCGATGCTGCATCGGCTCGACGCGACGGTGCGCCAGATTCGCGTGGCGCGCGGGCGACGCCAGGTCAGCGTCTCGACCTTCGCGTCGTTCGCGTCGCTGTGGCTGTTGCCTCGGCTGCCGTCGTTCCAGCAGGAACACCCGGACATCGACATCCGCGTCTCGGCCACGGATGCGCTCGCCGAACTCGACGACCCGGAGCTCGACGTCGTGCTGCGGTACTGCCACCCGGACGACGCCCCGGCCGGCGCACGCAGGCTGTTCGGCGAGGTGCTCGGGCCGGTGGTCGGCGCGTCGCTCGCCGAGCAGGTGCGGCGCGGTCGTGCGCCGCCCCTGGAGGGGCCGGCCGACCTCGCGCGGCACACGCTGCTCGAGGAAGAGGATCACCGCGCCAGCGGCGAGTTCGTCAGCTGGCGCCATTGGCTCCAGCGCCAGGGCGCGCCGACGCTCGAGCCGGCACGCTGGGTGGTGCTCAACTACACCTACCAGCAGATCCAGGCGGCGCTCGCCGGGCAGGGGGTCGCGCTGGCACGGCTGGCGATGGTCGACGAGCCGCTGCAGCGCGGCGACCTCGTCGAGCCGTTCGGCGCGACCGCACGCACCGGGTCGCCGTACGCGTACTGGTTGGCGCGCGGCGGTGCCGCCGCCGACCGGCCCGAACTGCGCGCCTTCGAGCAGTGGCTGCTGGCGCAGGCGCAACGCTCTCGCTTGGCACTCGGCGAGGCGCAGTGACGGCACACCGCCTGGCAGCCTGCACGGCCGCGGGCGGCCCGGGTCCGGGAGCATGGCGCGCCAGAGGAACCGTGCGGCGTGGCTTTTCCCACGACGGCGCGCGCGCGGACTGCGCACAATCGGCCGCATGCCCGGCGTTGCGCTGCATGCACCACGACCACCGCTTCCGCTCACGCGGTGGCGCCTGGCGCGAGCGGCCGCGATGATCGGTGCGTTCGCCGCGACACTCATGGCAGCCTTCGGCGCCTGCGCCGCCCCGGACCGCGGGGCCGACGCGCTGGTGCTCGAAGCGCGCGACGCCTGGCGGCAGGGCGACGCACGGCGACTCGAAGCGCTGCGCCGGCGCGTCGACGCCGCCGGCCACCCGCTCGCACCGTGGGTCGACTACTGGGCGCTGAACCGCCGGCTGCACGAGGCCGGCACCGACGAGGTCCAGGCCTTCTACGCACGGCACCGCGGCAGCTACGTCGAGGACCGGCTGCGCAACGACTGGCTGCTCGAGCTCGGCCGCCGCCGCGACTGGGCACGGTTCGAGGTCGAACTGCCTCGCTTTCGCATGAGCGACGACCGCGAGGTGCACTGCCACGCGCTGGCCGCCGCGCACGCACGCGGCGTCGATGTCGGCGACCGCGCGCGCGCCGCCTGGCAGGCGCAGCGCGACGCCGACGGCGGCTGTCACCAGTTGGCGCGCACGCTGCTCGCCGACGCGGTGTTCACGGCCGACGACGTCTGGCGCAAGGTGCGTCTGGCGGTCGAGCAGTCGCGCGGCGCGGCGGCGCGCCAGGCGCTGGCGCTGATCGCGCCCGGGTCGGCGCTGCCGACCGACTGGTGGGACCGCCCGCAGCGGGTGCTCGAGCGGGCACCGGCGTCGCGCCGCGGCGACCGGCTCGACGAACTGGCCGTCGCGAGGCTCGCGGCGATCGACGCCGGGCGCGCAGCGCAGTCGCTCGACGAAGGGCCGGCGTCGCGCCTGCCGGCCGAGTCTGCCGCCTGGGCCTGGGGTCAGGCCGCGCGCTGGAGCGCGATCGAACGCGCGCCGCAGGCGCTCGACCGCTACGCACGTGCGCAGGCGCTCGCGCGCCGCGCCGGCGGCAGCGGCGGCATCGGTTCCGACGACGCGCTCGCGTGGCTCGTGCGCACCGCGCTGCGCGAGGCGGACCCGCAGTGGGGCACGGTGCGCGTGGCGATCGACGCGATGCCCGAGGCGATGCGCGCCGACGCCGCGTGGGTGTACTGGCGCGCGCGCGCCGACCTGGCGCTCGCGCCGGAGGGCGACGCCGGCGTCGCCGCACGGGCGGCGGCACGCGCGGCACTGGCCGGCATCGCCGCCCAGATGCACTTCTACGGCAAGCTCGCCGCCGAGGAACTCGACCGTCCGCTGGCGCTGCCACCGCCGCCGCGAGCGCCGTCGGCCGAAGAACGCGCCGCCACGCGCCGGCACGCCGGGCTGGCGCGCGCGCTGCACGCCTTCGCGCTGGGGCTGCGCAGCGAGGGCGTGCGCGAGTGGAACTTCTCGCTCATCGGCATGGACGACCGCGAGTTGCTCGCCGCCGCCGAACTCGCCTGCCAGCGTGAGCTGTGGGACCGCTGCATCCACACCAGCGAGCGTACGCGCAGCGAGATCGACGTCGCCCAGCGCTTCCCGACGCCGTATCGCGACCAGGTGCTCGCGCGCGCCGGCGCCAGCGGCGTCGACCCGGCCTACGTCTACGGGCTGATCCGGCAGGAGTCGCGTTTCGTCACCGATGCGCGCTCGCACGCCGGCGCATCCGGGCTGATGCAGCTGATGCCGGGCACCGCACGGTCGATCGCGCGCCGGCTCGGGCTGTCGTTCACGCCGCCGATGGTCGACGACCTGGAGACCAACCTGACGCTGGGCACCGGCTACCTGCGCGAGGTGCTCGACGACTTCGACGGCTCGGTCGCGCTGGCCGCAGCGGCGTACAACGCCGGTCCGGCGCGGCCGCGGCGCTGGCGTGCCGGCCCCGAGGTCGAGACGGCAATCTGGGCCGAAAGCATCCCGTTCGGCGAAACTCGCGACTACGTCAAGAAGGTGCTGTCCAACGCCGCGTACTATGCGGCCCGACTCGACGACCGACCACCGTCGCTGCGCGCGCTGCTGGGCCCGCGCAGCGGCGCGGCGGCCGCGGGGGCCGAAGCGGCGCGTGCCGAACCCTGATCTCGCCATGTCGATGAACAATGTCCTGCTGCTCGGCGGCACCGGCTTCGTCGGGCGCGCCACCTGCGCCGAGCTGGTGCAGCGCGCCGGCGGCGGCGGCGCCACGGTCGCCGTCGCGACGCGCCGCCTCGGTCATGCGCGCGCGGTCCAGTCGCTGCCCACCGTCGAGGTGGTCGAAGCCGACGTCGTCGGCGACGCCGGCGCACTCGAGCGCCTGCTCGTCGGGCGCGACGCGGTGGTGCACTTGATTGCCGTGCTGCACGGCGATGCGCGGCGCTTCGAGCAACAGCATGTCGAGTGGCCGCGCCGCCTCGGCGAGGCCTGCCGCCGCGCCGGCGTCAAACGCGTCGTGCACGTCAGCGCCCTCGGCGTGGCCGCCGACGCGCCGTCGATGTATCTGCGCTCGAAGGCCGGTGGCGAGGCGGCACTGGCGCAGGCCGGCCTCGACCTGACCGTGTTGCGACCGTCGGTGATCTTCGGCGCCGGGGACCGGCTGCTGAACCTGTTCGCCGCGCTGCAGCGCGTGTTCCCGGCCGTGCCGCTGGCCGGCGCCGACGCGCGTTTCCAGCCGGTGTGGGTGCAAGACGTCGCGCGGGCGATCGTGCACTGCCTCGAACAGCCGCACACCGCGGGCCAGACTTACGAGTGCGCCGGGCCGCGCGTGCTCACGCTGGCCGACCTGGTGCGGCTGGCCGGCCGCGTCGCCGGCTGCGAACGCCCGGTGATCCCGCTGCCGCCGGCGCTGGCGGCGCTGCAGGCGCGACTGATGGAACTGCTGCCCGGGGAACCGCTGATCTCCCGCGACAACCTGCGTTCGATGCAGGTGCCCAACGTCGCGACCGGCACGCTGCCGGGACTGTCCTCGCTGGGCATCGAGCCGGCGTCGCTCGAAGCGGTGGTGCCGACCTACCTGGGCAGCGGCGCCGGGCGCGCGCGGCTGACACCGCTGCGCGCGCGCGCCCACCGCGGCTGACCCACTGCGGCCAGCGCGCCGGCGGCGCCGAGCGCCGCCAGCGTCGTCAGCAGCGCGTAGGTCTGCGGGGCGATCGCCACCGCGTGCGGCACCGGCGCCGACGCACGCAGGCCCAGGCGTCGCGGCACGGGCACCGTGCCCGCGACGAACGACACGGCGGCCTCGGCGTCGTGCGACGCATCGCGCGCGGCGGCCGCCGCCGGCACGACGGCGCCGAGTGCGCCTGCCAGCGCGAGCGCCGCCACCGCTGACTTGCCTGACCCCTCGTTCAACGCACCCTGCTCCGGTCCGACACTGGTGCATCGAGACTAAGCGATTGCGCACTTCGCGGCACGCCGCGATCCCCCCCGGCTGCGGGGGCGATGACGCACGCACGCCACGCCGGCCGGCGACGCAGACGGCCCGGCGGGCATCGGCGCGGCACTAGACTGCGCCGCCATGCGCTCGTACATCGTCGGCGGAGCCGTGCGCGACCGCCTGCTCGGACGCCGGGGCGGCGACGTCGACCACGTCGTCGTCGGCGCGACGCCGGAGCAGATGCTCGCCGCGGGCTTTCGTCCGGTCGGACGCGACTTCCCGGTGTTTCTGCACCCGCGCACCGGCGAGGAGTACGCGCTGGCGCGCACCGAGCGCAAGGTCGCCCGCGGCTACCGCGGGTTCGAGTTCCACGCCGACCCGTCGGTGACGCTCGAGCAGGACCTGGCGCGGCGCGACCTGACGATCAACGCGATGGCGCTCGACCCCGACAGCGGCGAGATCGTCGACCCCTTCGGCGGACGTCGCGACCTCGCCTTGCGCGTGCTGCGCCACGTCTCGGACGCCTTCGCCGAGGATCCGGTGCGCATCCTGCGCGTCGCGCGTTTTGCCGCGCGTTTCCACGACTTCACGCTCGCGCCCGAGACGCTGGTGCTGATGCGACAGTTGGTCGACGCCGGCGAGGTCGACGCACTGGTGCCCGAGCGCGTGTGGCAGGAACTGTCCCGCGGCCTGATGGAAGCGCACCCGGCGCGCCTGTTCGAGGTGCTGCGCGACTGCGGTGCCCTGGCCGCGCTGCTGCCCGAAGTCGACCGGCTCTGGGGCGCGCCGCCGCCGGCCGAGCACCCCCCCGAGCGCGACTGCGGCGCGCACCTGTTGCGGGCGCTCGACATCGCCGCGCGGCTCGATGCGCCGCTGCCGGTGCGCTGGGCCTGCGTCGGCCGCGACCTCGGCAGCGGCACCACGCCGCCCGAGGAGCGGGCGGACCCCGTCGGGCACGAGATGCGCAGCGTGCAGTTCGTCGAGGCGATCGACCGGCGCCTGAAGGTGCCCGCCGACTGCCACGAACTCGCGGTGCTCGCCGCGCGCGAGCACGCCCACGTGCATGCCAGCGGGGCGCTCGGCGCCGACGCGCTGCTGCGCCTGCTCGAGCGCTGCGACGCGCTGCGGCGGCCGGCGCGCTTCGAGCAACTGCTGCTGGCGTGCGAGTGCGACGCGCGCGCCCGCGCCGGGTTCGAGCACCAACCGTACCCGCCGCGCGAGCGGCTGCGACGCGTGCTGACGCTGGCGCGCGGCATCGACACCGCCGCAGTCGCGGCCGCGGTCACCGCGGCGTCCGGCGCACGCCCCGGCCCGGCGGTCGGCGCGGCGATCCGCCGCGCTCGCGTGCAGGCGCTGGCGGCCGCGGGGTACTGACCCCGGCCGAGCGCGGCGGCGGCCCGACGCGCTACGCTTGCACGCAGGCGCGGCCGCGGCGCGGCGGCGACGCAGGAGGGGGCATGGGCCTGGCCGACGGCATTCGCAAGCACGGATTTCGCAAGTGGTACGAGCGCGAACTGCTGGGCAGCCACGGCTGGATGGTGCTGGCGTTCCTGTGCACGATCGGCATCCTCGGCGCCTTCGAGGCGCTGGGCGACAGCCGCGGCGACGCGCGGCTGGGCAACGTCGCGGCCATCGTCGTCTGCGCGGCCGTCGGCATCGTCGCGCTGCGACGCTACCTGTACCTGCTGTTGCACGCCGAGCGCGTCGCCAACCAGGCGGTGTGCGCGCAATGCCAGACCTACGGTCGGCTCGAGGTGGTCGACGCGCCGCGCGACACGCTGCTGCGCGTGCGCTGCCGCGCCTGCGCGCACGAGTGGACGATCGACGACTGACCCGCCCGGGGCCGGGCTGCCCCCGGCCTCGCCGGCGCGAGGACCATGCACGCCTGGGGTGGCGCTGCGCTGGCTCGACAGCGGCCGGGCGTCAGATGAGCACGCCGATGCCCATCGCAATCAGGCTCAGCAGCAGGCTGCTGGCCAGCGGCACGTACCAGTCGCGACCGCCGAGGCGGAAGCTGAAGTCGCCCGGCAGGCGCCCGAGGCCGATGCGCTCGAGCCAGCCGCGCAGGCCGTTGAACAGCACGAACGCGAGCAGGAACACGATCAGCCAGCGCACGGCGCCGCCCTACAAGGTGTGTGTGCGGTCACCGGCGGCGAAACCCAGCGGCGCGCCGCCGACACCGCACCCGAACGCCAGCACCTTGAACAGTTCGCCCATCTCGTGCTCGGCGATCAGCCGGTGCGCGTGCGTGCGCTCGCGCGCGTCGGCGTCGGCCAGCAGCCCCGGCAGACCGCAGTTGATCAGGAACCGCCCCTGGGACGTGTAGCCCAGCACCTCGGCGCCGGCGTCCTGGGCAGCCAGCGCGACGCCGGTGAAGTCGACGTGCGCGGTGATGTCCTTGTCGCCGACGTCGGCCAGCGGATCGGTGTCGGCGCGGTGCGCGCGGTGGCACATCAGCGTGCCTCCGATGCGCTGCCGGTGGTAGTACTCGGCCTCGGGGAACCCGTAGTCGACGAACAGCGCCGCGCCGCGCTCGAGCCGTTCGGCCAGCGTCGCGACGAAGGCCCGCGCCCGGGCATGGATCTCGGTCACGGTGCCGGCGAAGAAGCCGGTGTCGACCGGCGGGCGCAGCGCGCTCGGGCGGTCGGCCCAGACGAAGCGGGGGCCGTCGTCGGCGACACCGCGCTCGCACCATTGCGCACCGTCCCAGCACAGCAGCTGCACCGGCATCGCGTCGAGCACCTCGTTGCCGACCAGCACGCCGCGGAACCGCTCGGGCAGCCGGTCGAGCCACTCGACGCGCGCGCCGAAGCGCTGCAGCCGTTCGCGCTGTCGGGCGCGCAGCGCCCCCGACACGTCGACGATCGCGTAGCGCCGCACGCGCTCGCCGAGCGCGTCGAGCAACTGCGCCGCCAGCGCGCCCGAGCCGGCGCCGAACTCCCACACCGTGTCGGCGCCCGCCTCGTCGAGCCACTGCGCGACCTGGCGCGCCAGGGCCCGGCCGAACCACGGTGACAGCTCCGGCGCGGTGACGAAGTCGCTGCCCGATCCGGGCAGCCAGCCGAACTGCCGCGCGCCGCGTGCGTAGTAGCCCAGCCCCGGCGCGTACAGCGCCAGGTCCATGAAGCGGTCGAAGCCGATCCAGCCGCCGGCGTCGGCGATGTGCCGGCGGATCAGCTGCGCCAGAGGCGTCGATACACTGGCGGCTGGTTGCACTGGCATCGCGGCATTGTAGGAAGCACCCATGGGCCACCGCCCCGTCGTCCTGGTCACCGGCAGCGCGCGGCGCCTCGGGCGCGAGATCGCGCTGCACCTGGCGCGCCACGGGCACGACGTCGCGCTGCACCACCACCGCTCCGACGCCGAAGCGACGCGGGCCGACGCACGCGCCGCGGGCGCCGACGCCGCCACCTTCGCCGCCGACCTCGCCGACGAGGCGGCGTGCGCCGCGCTGGTGCCGGCGGTCGTGACCCGCTTCGGCCGGCTCGACGCGGTGGTCAACAACGCCTCGCTGTTCGAGCCCGACCGCGTCGACGACTTCGGCTACGCGGCGATGGAGCGCCACTGGCGCGCCAACACTGCGCCGGCGATCGTGCTCGCACGCGCGCTGCACGCACACTTGCGCGAGCGCGGCGCGAACGAGCCCGGTTGCGTCGTCAACCTGCTCGACCAGAAGCTGTGGAATCCGAACCCCGATTGCCTGTCGTACACGCTGTCGAAGGCGGCGCTCGAGTGCGCGACGACGTTGCTCGCGCAGGCGCTCGCCCCGCAGGTGCGCGTGTGCGGCGTCGCGCCGGGGCTGACGCTGGGCAGCGCGCAGATCGACGACGACAAGCTCGCGCGACTGCAGGCGCGCTCGCTGCTCGGCTACGGCGCGCGGCCGGCCGACATCGCGCAGGCGGTGCTGTTCCTGCTGGGTGCGCGCGCGAGCACCGGCGCCACGATCCTCGTCGACGCCGGGCAGCACCTGCAGCCGCACGACCGCGACTTCGGGTACCTGCCGTGAAGCCATCACGCCACGCCAACCCATCGGCGCTGCGCCGGCTGTCGGTCGAACGGCTGCGCGTGATGGCCAGCGTCGGCATCCTCGACCACGAACTGGCCGCGCGGCAGCCGCTGCTGGTCAGCGTGCGCGTCGAGCAGCACGGCGCCGACCTCGTGCCCGCGGCCGACGACGTGCACCACGTGCTCGACTACCGCCACCTGCGCGAGGCCGTGCTCGAGGAGACCGGCGCCGGCCACGTCAACATGCTCGAGACGCTCGCCGGACGCATCGCGCTGCGCCTGCTCGCACGGCGCAGCGTCAAGCGCGTGCAGGTGCGCATCACCAAGCCGAACATCTTCCCGGATTGCGACGGAGCCTCCGTCGACATCGACGTCCATGCCGCCGAACCCGACTGACACCGCCGACGCCGCCGACACCCCCGTCGCCGCCGACCCGCGCCGCGCCGCGTTCGAACTGCGCAAGCTCGACAAGCGCCTGCACCGCCAGGTCGGGCAGGCGATCGCCGACTACCGCATGATCGAGCCCGGCGACAAGGTCATGGTCTGCGTCTCCGGCGGCAAGGACAGCTTCGCGCTGCTCGACATCCTGCTCGCGCTGCGCCGGCGCGCGCCGGTGGCGTTCGACATCGTCGCCGTCAACCTCGACCAGAAGCAGCCCGGCTTTCCGGCCGAGGTGCTGCCCGACTACCTGCGCTCGCAGGGCGTGCCGTTCCACATCGAGACGCAGGACACGTATTCGATCGTCAAGCGGCTGATCCCCGAGGGCCGGACGATGTGCAGCCTGTGCTCGCGGCTGCGCCGCGGGATCCTGTACCGCGTCGCCGGCGAGCTCGGCGCGACCAAGATCGCGCTCGGCCACCACCGCGACGACATGCTGCAGACGCTGCTGATGAACATGTTCTTCGGCAGCCGCATGAAGGGCATGCCACCGAAGCTGGTCAGCGACGACGGTTGCCACGTCGTGATCCGCCCGCTGGCCTACGTCGCCGAGGTCGACCTCGAGCGCTGGGCGGCGCACCGTCGGTACCCGATCATTCCGTGCAGCCTGTGCGGCAGCCAGCCGAACCTGCAGCGCGCGCAGATCAAGCAGATGCTGCGCGACTGGGACCGGCGCTATCCGGGACGCATCGACAACATGTTCAGCGCGCTGGCCCACGTCGTGCCCTCGCACCTGATGGACAAGCGCCTGTACCCGTTCGAGACGCTGCAGCGCACCGGCCGCCCCGACCCCGACGGCGACATCGCCTTCGACGACGACGCGTCCTGCGCCGCGCCGGCGCCACGGCCGGGGCAGGTCGTGCGGCTGGTGCGCGACGCCTGACGCCGGCCGCGGGGTTCAGCCGCCGGCCTGCGCCGCGAGCACGCGCGCGTCGTCCTCCCAGCCGCGCAGCTTGGCCGCGGCACGCTGGCGCTGCGCCGGCGTGGTCTGGTTGTGCAGCGCCGCGAAGGCCTCGCAGTTGTACGCCCTCAGCTCGCGCTGGTGGTCGCGGTACGCGTCGCGCGGCGAACGGGTGAAGCGCGCGACGACGCCGTCGAGCGCCTGGCGCGCCCGCGCCGGCGTGCGCTGCTCGGCCGGCAGCGCCTGCAGCGCGCGCAGGGTCGACAGCAGGTCGTGCTGGCGCTGCAGCCGCTCGGCGAACCAGCGCTCGGGGTCGAAGGGCGACGCCGCGACCACCTGCGCCAGACGTTCGCGCTGCGCGGCGTCGAGGCGGCCGTAGACGCTCTCGAAACGGTCGAGGGCGCGCTTGTACGATGCCTGCCGCCGCGCCTCGGCGTCGCGCTGCAGGAACTCCTCGCGAAAGTCGACGTTGGCCTTGTCGAAACGCTGCTCCAGGTGCGCCAGCTGCGACGGTGCCAGCGACACCGCCACGTCGGCGAGCCACGGCAGCGCCTGACGCACCGCGGCCTCGCCGCGCTGGGTCAGCGTGTCGATCCAGCGGCACGCCTGCGCCGCCTGCGCGGGTTCCAGCACCTCGCGCTGCGCCTCGGCGAGCAGCGCCGCGTACCCGGGCAACTCGTTCGCGCGGTGCCACGCGAACCAGCCGCGCAGCGCCTCGCGCACGCGCGGCGCCTGCGCGGCGTCGAAGTCGGCGTAGCCGTCGAGCCACCAGAACACCAGGTCGTGACCCTGGTTGTAGCCCAGCCGCAAGGCGCTGCAACCCGTCACGCCCAGCGCCATCACGAGCACGGCCGCGGCAGCGAGCCACCGGATAATCCGCGCTCTGAACAAGGACGTCTGCATGGGGCACAACACCGTCATCCTCGCCGCCGGCCGCGGCACGCGCATGAAGTCGCAGCGCCCCAAGGTGCTGCACAGGCTGGCGGGGCGCGCCCTATTGCAGCATGTTCTGGACTCTGCCGCCGGCGTGCCGGCACTGCGCACGGTGGTCGTCACCGGCCACGGCGCCGACGAAGTCGAAACGGCGATCGCCGCCAAGGGCTGCGTGTGCGTGCGCCAGATGCCGCAGCTGGGCACCGGCCACGCCGTGCAGCAGGCGGTGCCGGCGCTCGATCCCGCCGCCGCGGCGACGCTGATCCTCAACGGCGACGTGCCGTTGGTCACCACCGCCACTGTGCGTGCGTTGCTCGACACCTGCGGCGGCGAACGGCTCGCGCTGCTGACCATGACGCCGGCCGACCCGCACGGCTACGGCCGCATCGTGCGCGACGCCGCCGACGGCGAGCGCGTGCTGGCGATCGTCGAGGAAAAGGACGCGACACCGGCGCAGCGCGCGATCGGCGAGGTGTACACGGGCATGATGGCCGCACCGACGGGGGCGCTCGGGCGCTGGCTGGCGCGCCTGACCAACGACAACGCGCAGCGCGAGTACTACCTGACCGACGTCGTCGCGATGGCGGTGGCCGACGGCGTGCCGGTGGTCGGCATCGTGGTGGCCGACGAGACCGAGGCGCTGGGCGTCAACAGCCCGCAGCAGCTCGCCGACCTCGAGCGCCGGCTGCAGCGCCGCCAGGCCGACGCGCTGATGACCGCCGGCGTGCGCCTGGCCGACCCGGCGCGGTTCGACCTGCGCGGCACGCTCGACTGCGGCGCCGACGTCGAGATCGACGTCAACTGCGTCTTCGAGGGCCGCGTCGTGCTCGGCGACGGCGTGCAGGTCGGCCCGCACTGCGTGCTGCGCGACACCACGGTGGCCGCCGGCGCGCGCATCGACGCGTTCAGCCACCTCGACGGCGCCAGCGTCGGCGCCGATGCGCGGGTCGGCCCTTACGCGCGCCTGCGTCCCGGCGCGGTGCTCGGAAACGAGGTGCACGTCGGCAACTTCGTCGAAGTGAAGAACTCGACCCTGGCGCACGGCGCCAAGGCCAACCACCTTGCGTACCTCGGCGACGCGACGGTCGGCGAACGCGTCAACTACGGCGCAGGCAGCATCACCGCGAACTACGACGGCGCCTTCAAGCACCGCACCGTGATCGGCGACGACGTGCACGTCGGCTCGAACTGCGTGCTGATCGCGCCCGTGGTGGTCGGTGAAGGCGCGACGATCGGCGGCGGTTCGACGATCGTGCGTCAGGCCCCGGCCGGGCAGCTGACGATCGCTCGCGCGAAGCAGGTCACGATCGCCGGCTGGCAGCGCCCGCGCAAGCCGGGCAAGGCCGGCGGCGGCTGATCAGCCCTCGCGGCGCGCCAGCGCCTCGGCGGCCAGACACAGGTCGTCCCAGGCCTTGGCCTTGTCGGCGGGCTGGCGCAGCAGGTACGCCGGGTGGTAGGTGACGACCAGCGGCACCCCCTGGAAGGCGTGCACCCGGCCGCGCAGCCGGCCGATCGGCTCGTCGGTGCGCAGCAGCGACTGCACCGCGAAGCGCCCCATCGCCAGCAGGATGCGCGGCTGCACCAGCTGGATCTGACGCACCAGGAACGGCTCGCAGCGTGCCAGTTCGTCGGGCTGCGGGTTGCGGTTGCCGGGCGGGCGGCACTTCAGCGCGTTGGCGATGTAGACCTGCCGCTCGGGCGGGCCGGGCTCGCGCGTGAGGTCGACCGCGGCGAGCATGGCGTCGAGCAGCCGGCCGGCCGGGCCGACGAAGGGCTCCCCCTTGAGGTCCTCCTGCTCGCCCGGCGCCTCGCCGACGATCATCCAGTGCGCGCGCTCGTGACCGACGCCGAACACGGTCTGGCGCCGGCGCTCGCACAGCGTGCAGGCGCGGCACCGCGCCACCGCGTCGCGCAGTGCCGGCCAGTCCAGCGTGTCGACCGCCGACGCCACCGGCGCGGTGTCGGCCACGGCCAGCGGCGAGGGGGCCGGCGCGGCGGCTGGCGCTTCGCCCACCGGCGGCTCTGCGGGACGGGCCGCATCGTCGTCGGGCCACCACGGCCCGATGCCCATCTCGCGCAGCATCGCGCGCTGACGTTCAGTCGTTCGCATCGGGGCCCCCCGGCCCGGTACCGGGTGTGTCCAGTGCCCGGCTCATCAGCACCGCGTCCTCGCGCCGGCCGGCCGCTGCCGGGTAGTAGTCGCGACGCCGCCCGACCGCGACGAAGCCGTAGCGCAGGTACAGCGACTGCGCGCGCAGGTTGCTGTCGCGCACCTCGAGCCACAGCGTGCGAACGCCGCGCGCGCGGGCGTGGCGCACCAGCGCATCGAGCATGTGCCGCGCGTGGCCGCGGCGCTGGTGCACCGGCGCCACCGCGAGGTTGAGCAGGTGCATCTCGTCGACGCCGGGCATCGCGATGTAGTAGCCGAGCAGTTCGCCGTCGGCGCTGCGCAGCACCTCGGCGAGGTGCCCGGCGACCAGCGAGTCGACGACGTTGCCCCGCGTCCACGGGTAGCTGTACGCGCTGAGCTCGACGGCCATCACCTCGTCGACCTCGTCGAGGCGCATCGGCGCCAGCGTCGGCGCCGCGACGGGCCGCGGCAGCGCGTTCATCGACCGGCCGGCCGGGCCGCAGCGCGCTCGGCGGTGGTCAGCGCGACCTTGTCGCGCAGGTACAGCGGCAGCGCGTCGGCGGCGTCGACGGCGGCGCCGTCGCACCATGCCGCGCGGGCCACGCGAAGCAGCGCGGCGCCTCGCTGATGCGGGTCGGGCCACAGCGCGGTGGCCGCGGTCAGCCCGAGGCGCGCGCCGAACGCGGCCAGTGCCGAGCCGGCCACCGCCGCCGGCGGGTCGGCGCGCCAGCGCCCGGCCAGCGCCGGCAGCGACCAAAGCGCCGGCGCCTCGGCTTCGTGCCAGCGCGTGCCGTCGTGGCAGTAGCGCGCGGCGTAGGCCTCGTCCATGCGCGCGTCCATCGCCACCCACAGGTCGCTGCCGGCGCCCTGCGCTCGCGCCGCCTCGGCGACGACGAGCAGGCTGTCCAGGGGCAGCGCAGGCCGGCCCAGCCCCAGCGCCAGCCCCTGCGCCACCGCACACGCGGTACGCAGCCCGGTGAACGCGCCGGGCCCGCGCGCGTACGCGATCGCATCGAGGTCGCGCAGCGCCAGGCCGGCGCGCGCGAGCAGGTCGTGCATCCCGGGCAGCAGCCGGGCCGATGCGCGTGCGCCGCCGTCCTCGTCGAGCGTGAAGTCGCCTTGCGGCGACTGCAGCGCGAGCACCAGGCGCTCGGTCGAGCTGTCGATCGCGACGATCTTCGCGTCCACCGCTGCCCCCGTTCAGCGCGTCGCCGCCAGCGTGCGCGGCAGTGCCGGGGCGGCGGCGCCACGCAGGCCGACGAACAGCCCCAGCGTCACGCAGGCCAGCCCCGCCAGCGCGTTCGCACCCAGCGGTTCGCCGAGCAGCGCCAACGCCGCCAGCGCCGCGATGCCCGGCACCAGTGCGGTGACCATCGTCGTGCGCACCGGACCGAAGGTGCGCACCGCGTAGGTGAATGCGACGCCGGCCACCAGCATCGCCAGAGCGCCCTGGTACAGCGCCTGCAGCGCGATCTCGGTGGCCGAAGCGTCGCCGAGCGCGCTCGGCCACCAGCGCAGCGCCGCGCCCGCCGCGTACAGCGGCACGAAGCTCGCGAGGCAACCCAGCGCAATGGCCATCGTCGCCGGCACCGCGTCGACCTGCCAGCGCCGGCACAGCACCGTGTACAGGCTCCAGCTCATCGCCGCGCCGAGGAACAGCAGGTCGCCACGCCAGGCGCCGTCGCCGTCGAAAGCGCGCCACAGGCTCGCGCCGCCGACCAGCAGGTCGCCGACGACGATCAGCGCCAGCCCCGCCAGTCGCTGCGGCGTCAGGCGCTCGCGCAGCAGCCACAGCGCGGCCAGCGCGGTCCACAACGGCAGCGAGCCGGGCATCAGCACCGCGGCATGTGCTGCCGGCGCGAAGAAGAAGCCGCTGTACGCGAGCGAGCAGTAACCGACGCCGGCGGTGCCGGCCAGCGCGGCGATGCGCGCCCACGACAGCCCGGCCAGCGGGCGCACGCCGCGCCGCGCCTGCCATCCGAGCACCGCGAGCACCACCAGCCCCGAGAACACGAAACGCAGGAACGCGATGTCCAGCGGCAGCAGGGTGTGTTGCGCGCTGAAGCGTGCGATGACGATGAACGACGACCAGATCAGCAGCACCGCCACGGCGCAGGCCGCGCCGATCCACGGCGCACGCGCGGGCGGCGGCAGGGGCGACATGGCGGCCAGTGTAGCCGTGCGATCATCGTCGCATGCGCTGCGCTCGCGCCCCGGTCCCCGCCCTGTCACGACGCCTTGCGGGCCTCGCGCTGGCCGCCGCGGCGGTCTGCGGCGCTGCCGCGTTCGCCGCGCCGGGGCTGCCCCCCGAGGTGGCGCACGCACTGCAGCGCGCGCGCGTGCCCGCCGACGCGGTGTCGGTGGTCGTGCAGGAGGCCGGCAGCGGCGCGCCGGTGCTGCAGCTCAATGCGCGCGAAGCGGTCAACCCGGCGTCGCTGACCAAGCTGCTGACCACCTTCGCCGCGTTCGACCTGCTCGGCCCGGCCTGGACCTGGCGCACCGGCGTGTGGCTCGACGGCAGCGTGCGCGACGGCGTGCTCGACGGCTCGCTGGTGATCCGCGCCAGCGGCGACCCGACGCTGACCGTCGAGCGCGTGTGGCTGCTGCTCGAGCGTGTGCGCCAGCTCGGCGTGCGCGAGATCCGCGCCGACATCGTCACCGACCGCAGCGCCTTCGCCGAACCGCAAGGCACGCCGGCCGACTTCGACGGCGAGTGGTTGCGACCGTACAACGTGCAGCCCGACGCGCTGCTGCTGAACTACAAGGCAGTCACGTACCGCTTCGTGCCCGATGCGGCGCGCGGCGTGGCACGCGTCGCCGCCGAGCCGGCGCTCGACGGGCTCGCGGTCGACGCCGAGGTGCCGCTGGCCGACGGGCCGTGCGGCGACTGGCGCGCCGCATTGAAGGCCTCGCTCGACGACGCGCAGCGTGCGCGTTTCGCCGGCAGCTACGCCGCCGCCTGCGGCGAGCGCGCCTGGCCGGTGGCCTACGCCGACCCCACCAGCTACAACGCGCGGCTGCTGCGTGCGCTGTGGCGCTCCGGCGGCGGACGCCTGGGCGGCATCGTGCGCGACGGCGTCGCGCCGGCGCGGCCACCGACCTTCGAGTTCGAGAGCCCGCCGCTGGCCGAGGTGGTGCGCGACATCAACAAGTACAGCAACAACGTGATGGCGCAGCAGCTGTTCCTGACGCTGGCGGTGCAGCCGGGGCAGCCGGCGACGCCGGCGGCAGCGCGCGACGTGCTCACGCGCTGGGCCGTCGACCGCTTCGGCGAACCCGAGGGCGTGTTGCGCCTCGACAACGGCTCGGGGCTGTCGCGCGAAACGCGGCTGACCGCGCAGTCGCTGGCGCGGCTGCTGCAGATCGCGTGGAGCAGCGCGGTGATGTCGGAGCTGATGTCGTCGCTGCCGGCCAGCGGGCTCGACGGCACGCTCAAGCGCTCGCGCACGATGCCCGGGCGCGCGCACCTGAAGACGGGCTCGCTGCGCGACGTCGCCGCGGTCGCCGGCTACGTGCTCGGCGCGAGCGGCCGCCGCTACGTGCTGGTGTGCGTCGTGCAGCACCCGAACGCCGGCGCGGCGCGCCCGGCGATCGACGCGCTGGTCGACTGGGTGCTCGGCGACGCCGCGCGCCGCGACTGACCCGGCACCGATGGCACCGGCCGACTGGCTCGGCTACGCGGCGGCGACGCTGACCACGCTGGCCTTCGTGCCCCAGGTCTGGCTGAGCCTGCGCACGCGCGACCTCGGCGGGGTGTCGCTGGGCATGTACGCGTGCTTTGCCGCCGGCGTGGCGCTTTGGCTGGCCTACGGCATCGTGCTCGGCGCATGGCCGCTGATCGTCGCCAACGGCATCACGCTGGCGCTGGCGCTGACCATCGTCGCGCTCAAGCTCGCGGCGTCGCCGGGCCGCGGGCGCTGAGCCGCAGCGCCCGCCCGTGTCGCCACCGCGGCCGCCCGAGACGACTTGACCCCAGGCACTGCGGGCCGGCCGCCGCCCCGCCCGGGGGCGGTGACTCAGAACGGGTTGTTGCGCACGCGCGAAAGCGCCACCAGCCCCAGACGCGCCTGGCCGGTGGGGCCGAGCCGCAGCGTGTCAGCCCACAGCCAGGTGCTGTCGGTCGCGTCGCCGACCAGCGCGCCGGTGGCGTTGGTGCAGGCGAGCAATGCGGCCGGCGAGGTTTCGGGCGGTGTGGCGGCATTGGCGCACGCCGCGGCGGTGACGTTGCGCAACCCGAAACTGCCAGGGAAGCGCACCATCAGTTGCAGCTGTTCATCGGCGAAGACCATGCCGATCAGGCGCCCGTCGTTGATCACCTCGAGGCGCAGCCCGCGGTTGAACGCCGCGCCCAGCCGGGTCAGCAGCGCGGCGCGGTCGGTGTCGGCGTGCGCCGCCCTTTCGGCCAGAGCGTAGGGCGTCAGCCCGAGGTCGGGCACCGAGAACACGAGCACCGCGGGCCCGCCGGTGGCCACGCGGTTCAGCGTGCGCGCCAGCGCGCGCCCGCGCGCCTCGAGGTCGGCGACCAGCGCGGCCTCGCCACGCGCCGGATAGGCCGCATACAGCTCGAGCACGTCGTGCATGCCCACCAGCACGGTGACCAGATCCTTCGACGTCGGGGCGTCGGCGGCGAGGTAGGCGTCGATCGCGGCCTGCACGTCGGCGGCGCGCGCACCGGCCACGGCGCGCATCAGTGCGGTCGCGGCGCGGTCGCCGCTGCGGCACTCGGCGAACACCAGGCCCAGGTTGCGCGCCACCTCCTGCGCCCAGGTCGGGTTGCCGGCGCAGGCGACGGCGCCCGCGGCGTCGAGGTCGTTGACGCCGTACTTGCGCCCGTCGGCGGTGATCACGCTGTGCTCGTCGCCGAACACCAGCATGCGTGTGGGCTCGAACGGGTCGGCGGTGTCGCCGCCGCCGCAGGCGGCGAGCACCGCGGTGGCCAGGGCGGCCAGCCACGCGCGCAGGCCCGTGCGGGCACGCGAAGGGCGGGAGGAGGCAAAGGCGTTGGGATTCATGCGGGAGGCGTCGCGGGTGCGGGGCGGGATTGCGGGTGGCGGCCGGGTCAGGCCGCCGCGGCGCGCTGCAGGCGGTCGCGCACGCCGTCCCACGCGGGGTCGTCGGGCGGCTGCTCGACCCAGATCTGGTCGACGCCCGCGGCGTCGAGGTCGCGCAGCGTCGCGAACAGCTCGCGCGCCGCGTCGTCGGCCTGCGCCGGCATGCGGCGTTGCAGCACCGCGACCGCCGAGGGGCAGGCCGAGCGCGAATATACCGCCAGCCGGCCGACGGCCGGCGGCACGCGCAACGCCTGCGCGAGCGAGTCGGCGTCGGCGAACAGGCGCAGCCGCGCGCGCGGTGCGTAGTGCGCCGCCAGCGTGCCGCTCGCACGCGGCGCGCCGGCGTCGCGCGCCGCCAGTGGCACGCCGGCGGCGGCCTCGATGCGCGCCGGCGTCAGCATGCCCGGGCGCAGCAGCACCGGCACGCCGCGGGTCAGGTCGACGATGGCCGACTCGATGCCCACCGGGCACGCGCCGCCGTCGAGCACGGCCAGCGCCGGACCGAACTCGGCCTCGACGTGTTCCGCGGTGGTCGGGCTCAGGCGACCGAAGCGGTTCGCGCTGGGCGCGGCGACGCCCGGCACGCCGAGCGCCGCGGCGCGCCGCAGCAGGTCCTGCGCCACCGCGTGCGCCGGGCAACGCAGGCCGATGCTGTCCTGCCCGCCCGCGGCGGCCGACGCGACGCCGTTGCGGCGCGGCACGATCAGCGTCAGCGGGCCGGGCCAGAACGCGGCCATCAGCCGCCCGGCGAGCGCGTCCAGACGCGCGGCGAAGCGTGCGGCGGCTGCGGCATCGGCGACGTGCACGATCAGCGGATGGTCAGCCGGCCTGCCCTTCGCGGCGAAGACCTGCGCCACCGCCGCGTCGTCGTCGGCGCGCGCACCCAGCCCGTACACGGTCTCGGTCGGAAACGCGACGAGTTCGCCGCCGGCGAGCCGCCGCGCGGCCTCGTCGATCGCCGCCGGGTCGCGCGCGTCGAGGCGGGGCATCAGGGTGCGGGCAGTGGCGGCAGTCCGAGCAGCGCCACGGCGTGCGCGGCCACCGCGCGCGCGGCGTCGGCGTCGGCGGCGGTGACCGTCAGGTGGCCCATCTTGCGACCGCGCCGGGGTGACGCCTTGCCGTACAGGTGCAGATGCACACCCGGCAGCGCCAGCACCTCGCCCCACCGCGGCACGCGCTCGACGCCGGCGTCGTCGAACCACAGGTCACCGAGCAGGTTGAGCATCAGCGCCGGCGAGTGCAGGCGCGGCGAAACCAGCGGCAACCCCGCGGTGGTGCGCACCTGCAGGTCGAACTGCGAGACGTCGCAGGCGTCGATCGTGTAGTGGCCCGAGTTGTGCGGGCGCGGCGCCATCTCGTTGGCCACCAGCGTGCCGTCGGCCAGCACGAAGAACTCGACGCACAGCACGCCGACGTAGTCCATCGACGCCGCGATCGCGCGCGCCGCGGCCAGCGCGCGCTCGGCCAGCGCCGGCGCGATGCCGCGCGCCGGCGCCTCGGTGACCGCGAGGATGCCGTCGCGGTGCCAGTTGCGCTGCAGCGGGAAGCTCACCACGGTGCCTGGGGCGTCGCGCGCGACGATCACGCTGACCTCGGCGGCCAGCGCCAGCTTCTTCTCGAGCACGCAGGGCACGCGATCGAGCGCGGCCCAGGCGCCGGCCAGCGCCGCCGGCGCGTCGACCGCGACCTGGCCCTTGCCGTCGTAGCCCAGCGTCGAGGTCTTGAGGATCGCCGGGAGCAGCGCGGCGTCGATGCGGGCGAGGTCGGCGTCGGTCTCGATGCGCGCGTACGGCGCGCACGGCACGCCGGCACGCGCGAACTGCGCCTTCTCGGCCGCGCGGTGCTGGCACACCGCCACCGCGTCGGCCGCCGGCGACACCGGCCGGTGCGCACCGAGCGTGAGCAGCGCCGCCGCGGGCACGTTCTCGAACTCTACGGTGATCGCCGCGCAACGCTGCATCAGCTGCGCCAGGCCCTGCTCGTCGAGGTAGCCGGCGTCGACGTGGTAATGCGCGACGAGCCCAGCCGGGCTGGCCGGATCCGGGTCGAGCACCGCGGTGAAGTAGCCCATCGCCTGGGCGGCCTGCACGAACATGCGCCCGAGTTGGCCGCCGCCCATCACGCCGAGCGTGGCTGGCCGGCCATCGGCGCCTGTCCCTCCGGGCAGGATCGGCCGCCTCACGGCCGGCCCAGCTGCGCCGTCATCGCGCGCGCGTCGTCGGTCTGCCGCGCGCGGAACGCGGCGAGCAGGTCGCGCACAGCGGCGTCGCCGGCCGCGAGCATCGCCACCGCGAACAGCGCCGCGTTGGCCGCACCGGCCTCGCCGATCGCGAAGGTCGCCACCGGGATGCCGCGCGGCATCTGCACGATCGAGTACAGCGAGTCGAGCCCCTGCAGGTGGCGGCTGGCCACCGGCACGCCGAGCACCGGCACCACGGTCTTCGCCGCGAGCATGCCCGGCAGGTGCGCCGCGCCGCCGGCGCCGGCGATGATCGCGCGCAGCCCCCGACCCGCCGCCGTCTCGGCGTAGGCGAACATCTCGTCGGGCATGCGGTGCGCCGACAGCACGCGCACCTCGTGCGCGACGCCGAACTCGGCCAGCAGCTTCGCGCCCGCCTCGAGCGTCGCCCAGTCGCTCTTCGAGCCCATCACGACGCCGACCAGCGGCGCCTGCGTCGTCGCGGCATCGGCGGCGTCGCCCACGGGGATGCTCCACAATGCAGGAAAACCTTGAATTGTAGGCGTCGCGGTCCCACGTGCGCCGGATCTCCGAAAGCGTGTCCATGATCGACATCACCCTGCAGAACTTCGAAGCCGACCTGATCGCCGACTCGATGAAGCAGCCCGTGCTGCTCGACATCTGGGCGCCATGGTGCGGACCCTGCCGCACGCTGGGCCCGCTGCTCGAGAAGCTCGAAACCGCCTACGCCGGGCGCTTCAAGCTGGCCAAGCTCAACAGCGACGACCAGCCGGAGATCGCCGGCCAGCTCAGCCAGGCGTTCGGCGTGCGCTCGATCCCGTTTTGCGTGTTGTTCGACAAGGGCCAGCCGGTCGACGGCTTCGTCGGCGCGCTGCCCGAGGCGCAGGTGCGCGCGTTCCTCGACCGCCACGTGCCCACCGCCGAGGCGATGCAGGCCGAAGCGCAGACAGAGGCCGCCGAGGAGTTGGTCGCCGAGGGTGACACCGACGCCGCGCTGGCGCGGTTGCAGCAGGCGGTGGCGATCGACCCGGCCAACGACGCGGCGCGCTACGACTACGTCAAGCTGCTGCTCGAACGCGGCGAGGTCGCGAAGGCGCGCCAGGCGTTCGAGCCGGTGGCCGGCAAGGTCGCCATCGACGCCCGGCTCGACGCCGTCGGCCGCTGGCTTGCGGCGTGCGAGGCCGCGCCGTTGGCGCGCAGCGCCGACGCACTGGCCGCCGCGATCGCGGCCAACCGGCGCGACTTCGACGCGCGCTTCGAACTGGCGCAGACGCACTTCGCCGCCGGCCGCTTCACGCAGGCGATGGACGAGTTGCTCGAGATCGTCATGCGCGACAAGGCCTGGAACGACGAGCTGGCGCGCAAGACCTACGTCGCCATCCTCGAGCTGATGAGCAAGCCGCTGGCCAAGGCCGGTACGCCCGAGGCCGCCAAGGGGGCGCTCGAGCTGACCGGCAAGGCCGCGGCCGCACCGGCCACCGACCCGGTGGTCGACCAGTACCGGCGCAAGCTGAGCATGGCCTTGTTCTGACTGCGCCCGGGGCGCCGGGCGGAGCGCTCGACCCCGCGGGCCCTCACAGCCCGGCCAGCGTGTCGTCGAGCAGAGCGCTCAGGCGCGACTGCTCGGCGCGCAGCACGGCCAGGTCGCGCCGAGCGCGATCGCGCAGCGTGTCGGCCAGCGCCGCGTCGCCGAGCGATTGCGCGACCTGCGCGAGCCGCGCGTTGGCGAGCACGCGGTCGTCGAGGTCGCAACCGGCATCGGGGTCGGTCAGCGCCGCGGCGAGGTCGCACCGCGCGGCGTCGAGCTGTCCGACCTGGACGCGACACCACGCGGCGTCGGCCACCAGCAGCAGCCTGAGCCGTCGCGTGCCGTCGTGCGTCGCGGCAGCGGACCACCCTTCGTACAGCGCCAGCGCCTGCGCCGGCTGACCCTGGGCCGTCAGCACTTGCGCGTGCAGCAGCGGCACCATGTAGGGCATCGCCGCGGCGCCGATGCCGGCTTCGTAAGCGGCGAACGACTGCACACACAACGCCGCCTCCTTCCAAGCGGCGACCGCGTCGGCGTCGTCCGGTGCGCCGTCGACGCCGGCCAGGCGCACGTTGGCCACCAGCGCGGTCGCGCGGTTGTACATCAGCGCGCTGAGCCCGACGTCGTCGCCATCGGCCAGCGCGTGCTGCCGCGCGCGGTCGTACCACGGCTGCGCGCGATCGAGCCGGCCCGACCAGTGGTAGGCGAGCGCCGCGACCTGGCAGGCGCGCTCGCGCGCCGCGTGGTGGTCGGCCGCGGCCAGGCGCAGCGACTCGGCCAGGTGCGCGGCCATCTGGGTCAGTTCGTTGCGCCCGTAGTCCATGTGCGCCAGCCACGCCGCGGCCAACGCGCGCAGCGGCGCCAGGTGCGCGGCGCCGCTGAGGGCGTGTGCGCGCTGCACGAGATCGCGCGCGCCCGGAGCGACCGTGCCGAAGTGCTCGACCAGGCCCTCGGCCAGCGCCAACCAGGCGCTGACCGCCGCCTGCGGCCGCAGCGCGAAACGCGACCTGATCGCGTCGATCTCGCGCCGCGCCTCGTCCGGCCGCCCCTGGCGGGCGAGCAACGCGGCGCGTTCGGCGCGCAGGCAGGCCGAGTCGACCGGGTCACGCGCCTGGGCGATGGCGCCGTCGAGCCGGGCGAGCAGCCGCGAGGCCATGGCGTCAGCGCGACGGCGGCGACAGCAGCCGGTTCAGTGCCTCGCGGTACTTCGCCGCCGTGGCGGCGATCACCTCGGGCGGCAGCGTCGGCGCGGGTGCGCGCTTGTTCCACGGCCGGCCGTCGACGCGCGCAGCTTCGAGCCAGTCGCGCACGAACTGCTTGTCGAAGCTCGGCGGGTTGTCGCCGCGTTCGAACGCGGCGCCGTAGCTCTCGACCGGCCAGTAGCGTGACGAGTCGGGTGTCAGGATCTCGTCCATCAGCGTCAGCGCGCCGTGCTCGTCGAGGCCGAACTCGAACTTGGTGTCGGCGATGACGATGCCGCGTTCGCGCGCGAAGGCCGCGGCCTCGGCGTACAGCGCGATCGACACGTCGCGCACGCGTGCGGCCAGCCCGGCGCCGATGATGTCCGCGGCCTGCGCGAACGTGATGTTCTCGTCGTGCGCGCCGGCCTCGGCCTTGGTCGCCGGCGTGAAGATCGGCCGAGGCAGCTGCTGCGCGTTGCGCAGCCCCGGCGGCAACGCGACGCCGCACACGGCACCCGAGGCGCGGTATTCGTTCCACCCCGAGCCGGCGAGGTAGCCGCGCACCACGGCCTCGATCGGCAGCGGCTTCAGTCGCTTGACGAGCATCGAGCGCCCGCGCACCTGCTCGACCTCGTCGGCGGCGACCACGCTCTCGGGCGAGTCGCCGGTGAGGTGGTTGGGCACCACGTGCGCCAGCCGCTCGAACCAGAACAGCGCCATGCGCGTGAGCAACTCGCCCTTGCCGGGGATGGGCTCGCCCATGACGACGTCGAACGCGCTGAGGCGGTCGGTGGCGACCATCAGCAGCCGGTCGGCGCCGACCGCGTAGTTGTCGCGCACCTTGCCGCGCGCCACCAGCGGCAGCGAGTGCAGGCGCGTCTCGAGCAGGGCGTCGGACATCGCGCCGCTCGCTCAGACCACCGTCTGCGCGAGTTCGCCCTTGGCGTAGCGCTGTGCCATCGCGGCCAGCCCCAGCGGCTTGATCTTGCCCGCCTGGCCCTCGCAGCCGAACTCGAGGTAACGCTGCTTGCAGATGCGGTAGGCCGCCTCGCGCGCCGGCTTGAGCCACTCGCGGGCGTCGAACTTCTCCGGGTTCTCGGCCATGAACTGGCGCACCGCGCCGGTCATCGCCAGCCGGATGTCGGTGTCGATGTTGATCTTGCGCACGCCGAACTTGATCGCCTCCTGGATCTCGCTGACCGGCACGCCGTAGGTCTCCTTCATCTTCCCGCCGTAGCGGCGGATCTGCTCGAGCAGGTCTTGCGGGACGGACGACGAGCCGTGCATCACCAGGTGGGTGTTCGGGATGCGGCGGTGGATCTCCCTGATGCGGTCGATCGCGAGGATGTCGCCGGTGGGCTTGCGCGTGAACTTGTAGGCGCCGTGGCTGGTGCCGATCGCGATCGCCAGCGCGTCGAGCTGCGTGCGCTTGACGAAGTCGGCGGCCTGCTCGGGGGCGGTGAGCAGCTGCTCGCGCGTCATCGTGCCCTCGGCGCCGTGGCCGTCCTCCTTGTCGCCCTTCATCGTCTCGAGCGAGCCGAGGCAGCCGAGCTCGCCCTCGACGGTGACGCCGAGCGCGTGCGCCATGTCGACGACCTTGCGCGTGACGTCGACGTTGTAGTCGTAGCTGGCGATCGTCTTGCCGTCGGCCTGCAGCGAGCCGTCCATCATCACCGACGAGAACCCGAGCTCGATCGCCCCCTTGCACACGTCGGGGCTCTGGCCGTGGTCCTGGTGCATCACCAGCGGGACCTGAGGCCACTGCTCGATCGCAGCGAGGATCAGGTGCTTGATGAACGGCTCGCCGGCGTACTTGCGCGCACCGGCGCTGGCCTGCAGGATCACCGGCGCGCCGACCTCGGCGGCGGCGGTCATCACCGCCTGCACCTGCTCGAGGTTGTTGACGTTGAACGCCGGGATGCCGTAGCCGTGTTCGGCGGCGTGGTCGAGCAGCTGGCGCATCGAGACGAGGGGCATGGCGGACTCCTGGAGGGGGAAGAAACCGGGTCGCCAGGCCGCCGCGCCCGAGGCCGGGCACCACGGCCTGTCACTGCGACGTCACTCCCGGGATTCTAGCGACGGGGTCGGCCGGAAGGCATCCGTGACGCCCGTCGCGCCCCCCGCGCCCCGGGGGACGCGTCAGCCGCGCGGCGCGCGCCCCTGCGCCTGCTCGATCTTCTGGACCGCCTGCATCGTCTTCAGCACGCGGTCGGGCGTCAGGCTGATGCTGTCGATCCCCAGTTCGACCAGGTACTGCGCGATCTCGAGGTGGTCCGACGGCGCCTGGCCGCAGATGCCGCTGTGGCGTCCGTTGCGCTTCGCACCCTCGACGGCGAGTCTGAGCATCTTCAGCATGCCGGGGTCGCGCTCGTCGAAGCTCTCGGCGACGATCGCGCTGTCGCGGTCGACGCCCAGCGTGAGCTGAGTCAGGTCGTTGCTGCCGATCGAAAAGCCGTCGAACAGTTGCGCGAACTCGTCGATCAGCAGCACGTTGTTCGGGATCTCGCACATCACGTAGACCTCGAGGCCGTCCTCGCCGCGCGCGAGGCCGTGCCTGGCCATCACGTCGAGCACGCGCCGCGCCTCGTCGAGGCGGCGGCAGAACGGCACCATCACCTTCAGGTTGGTGAGCCCCATCGCGTCGCGCACGCGGTGCAGCGCGATGCACTCGAGCGCGAACGCCTCCTCGTACGCCGGGTGCACGTAGCGCGCGGCGCCGCGGAAACCGATCATCGGGTTCTCCTCGTGCGGCTCGAAGTCGCGCCCGCCGAGCAGCGCGGCGTACTCGTTGCTCTTGAAGTCCGACAGCCGCACGATGACGGGCCGCGGCCAGAACGCCGCGGCGATGGTGCCCACCCCTTCGCTCAGGCGCTCGACGAAAAACGCCGCGCCGTCGGCGTACTGCGCCCACCGCGCCTCGACCTGCGCGCGCACCGCGTCGTCGCGGATGCGCTCGGGGTGCAGCACCGCCATCGGGTGCACCTTGATGTACTCGTTGACGATGAACTCCATGCGCGCCAGGCCGACGCCGTCGCACGGCATCAGGCTCACCTGGAACGCCAGCTCGGGGTTGCCGAGGTTGACCATGATCTCGGTGGCCGGCTTCTTCAGCCCCGAGAGGTCGCTGACGTCCTTGTGGAACGGCAGCGCGCCGTCGTAGACGCGACCCACCGCGCCCTCGGCGCAAGACACGGTGACGATCTCGCCGTCCTTCAGCACCTCGGTGGCGCGCTCGGCGCCGACCACCGCCGGAATGCCGAGCTCGCGTGCCACGATCGCCGCGTGGCAGGTGCGCCCGCCCCGGTTGGTGACGATCGCCGCCGCGGTCTTCATCACCGGCTCCCAGTCGGGCGTCGTGGTGTCGGCCACCAGCACCTCGCCGGGCCTGAACGTGTTCAACGCCTTCGCGCCGACGATGCGGCGCACGGCACCGGCGGCGATCTTCGCGCCCACCGCGCGCCCCTGCGCGCGCACCGTCCCTTGGCCGTCGAGCACGTACTCCTCGAGCACGTTCGCCCGCTTCTGCGACGCTGCCGTCTCGGGGCGCGCCTGCACGATGTAGAGCTTGCCTTCGGGCCCGTCCTTGGCCCACTCGATGTCCATCGGGCGGCCGTAGTGGTCCTCGATCGCAATGGCCGCACCGGCCAGCTCGAGCACGTCGTCGTCGCTGAGGCAGAAGCGCGCGCGGTCGGCCTTGGGCGTCGGGCGGTTGATCACCGGCTCGCGCGTGCGCCCCGTGGCGTAGACCATGTGCACCTGCTTGTCGCCCAGCGTGCGCCGCACAACGGCGCGGTGTCCCTGGCGAAAGGTCGGCTTGTGCACGTAGAACTCGTCGGGGTCGACTGCCCCCTGCACGACGTTCTCGCCCAGTCCCCAGGCGGCGGTGACGAACACGAAGTCGGGATGACCGCTCTCGGTGTCGATGGTGAAGATCACGCCGCTGGAGGCCAGGTCGCTGCGCACCATCTGCATCACCGCGACCGACAGGTAGACCTTGAAGTGGTCGAACCCCTGGTCGGTGCGGTAGCTGATCGCGCGGTCGGTGAACAGCGACGCCTGGCAGCGCTTGACGGCGTCGATCAGCATCTCCTCGCCGCGCACGTTCAGGTAGGTGTCGTGCTGGCCGGCGAAGCTCGCCGTGGGCAGGTCCTCGGCGGTGGCCGAACTGCGCACCGCGACGCTCAGGTCGTCGCCGACCTGCGCCTTCAGCGCGCGCCACGCCTCGCGCAGCTGCTGCTCGACGGCCTTGGGCATCGGCACCGCGTAGACGATCTCCCGGGCGCGCGCGCCGGCGCGCGCCAGCGCGTCGGTGTCGCGCTTGTCCAGCGGGTCGAGCAGCGCGTGCAACTCGCTCCAGACGCCGGCGGCGTCGAGCGCGTCGCGGTACGCGTGCGCGGTGACGGCGAAACCGTCGGGGATGCGCACGCCCAGCGGCATCAGCTCGCGGAACATCTCGCCCAGCGAGGCGTTCTTGCCGCCGACCAGCGGCAGGTCGGTCAGCGACAGGTCGCGGAACCAGCGGATGTAGCTCGTCGTCATCGGTACGTTACCTCGGGTGAAGGATGCTCAGCGGGCCCGATGCTCGGCCGCGCGGGATTCGCGAAGCTTGAGGTTTGTCAAGCGCAACTGCCTCGGCACCCGGGACGTTCGCCCGGATGGCGGCGAAGTCCGTGCGCGCCCGAGGCAGCGGCTGACGGCGTGCGCTCGGGCCCTCGGGCGTCGACCTGCGGTCAGGGCGTTGCGGGTCGTGAAGCGCGGCCCGGGCGCCGCCGTTGGCAGGTCGCGGCCGCCGCGCCCACGACGGCCCTCAAGGAAACGCCGGGCCGCCCCGGGTTTCCTCGACCCCCTCGGGAGGCGGGCTGGGCGCAGCCCGGCCCTGGGGGCGCTCTCAGTAGTTGATGCGCGCATAGTACGTGCGCTGCGCCGCATCGCGCGCCTGCCCCAGCGTGTGGATGCCCTTCTCGGCGAGCAGCGGGATCAGGCGCAGGAAGATCTCGGCGGTGACCATCGCGTCGCCGAGCGCGGTGTGGCGGCCGATCACGGTCACGCCGAAACGCTCCGCGATCGCCTCGAGACGGTGCGACTCCTGGTTCGGGTGCACCACCGCCGACAGCAGCAGTGTGTCGAGCACCGGCTGGTCGAAGCGCACGCCGGTGGACTCCTCCTTGAGCTGCAGGAAACGCATGTCGAAGGCCGCGTTGTGCGCGACCAGCACGGTGTCCTGCGCGAAGGCGTGGAACGCCGGCAGCACGGTGTCGATGGTCGGCTGGCCGGCGACCATCGCCGGCGTGATGCCGTGAATCGGGATCGTCGCCGGCGGGATCGGCCGGCGCGGGTCGACGAGCTGGTCGAAGCACTCGCCCCGCAGCAGACGGCCGTTGACCAGCCGCGCGGCGCCGATCTGGATGATCTCGTCGCCGGCCGACGGCTCGAGGCCGGTGGTCTCGGTGTCGAACACCGTGTACGCCAGTTCGGCGAGGCGCCGGTCATCGAGCGCGCGACTCGACTCGCTGATCGCGAACAGGTCGAAGTCGTAGTACTCGGGACGGCTCTCGCTGCGCACGAACGCAGCGGCGTCGGCCTCGCCGCTGCCGCGCGACAGCGGCAGCAGGAAGCGGAAGAACGCGAGGTGACGCACGCGCTCGCGCTCGAACCAGAACTCGCCGCCGTGGCGCTGCACGACGTCGCGCACCGTCAGCGGGGTGGTTTCGGCGCCCAGGCGCATCGCGTCGGTCTCCCAACTCATGACCGTCTCGGTGCTCATCGCCTGGCCGATCCAGGCGAGGTCGAGGTGCGCACGCCCGTCGCCCGCGGGCTGCAGGCGCAGGTGCACGAGCGCGATGCCGTACTCCTCGTGCAGCCTCCCGGCCAGGTACGCCAGCGCCTGCAGCAGCGAGAAGCTGTCCAGCGTGAGCCACAGCGACGCGTCGACCTCGCCGGCGTCCACGCGCAGCCCGGCGGCCTCGAGGCGGCGCTGCGCCGCGGCCACGAGGTCGGCGCCGAGCATGTCCTCCAGCGGCCAGCGCGTGGCCAGCCCCTGTGTGGCCTGCGCCGCCGCGTCCTGGATGCGCCGGCTCAGCGAGCGCGTTTCGTCGCGGATCACGTTGAGGAAGCGGTCGCGCGTCGGCGCGTCGACGGCGGCGTCGTCGAGCAGCTCGACCGCCGCCTGCAGGTTGGCCAGCGACGCGCGTGCGCCCTCGGTCAACCCGTGCAGCACGCGGTCGCGCGTCGACTCGTCCTCGAACTCGCGCGTGATGTTGTCGAGCATCAGCACGAAGCCGTTGACCGGCGCGTCGGCGCCGTCGGCCACGCCGTGCACCGGTGCCATCTGCACGCGCAGCAGCTGGCCGGCGCGCGTCGTGGTGACGAACTGCGCCACCGGGTGCAGCGCGCCGCGTGCCAGGCGCTGCTGCACGCTGTCGAGCGCATGCGCCACCAGCTTGCGGTCGAACACCGTGTAGATCGAGCGCCCGAGGCCGATCAGCTCGGCACCCGCGGCGACGCTGGGCGCCGCCGACAGCGCGCGGAACTGCACGCGCGCGCGGTTGTTGTACAGCAGCACGCGGCCGTCGAGGTTGCACACCACGACGCTCTGCGTGAGCTCGCTCATCAACGCGGCGAGGCGGTTGCGCTCCTGCTCGACGCCGCGGCTGGCCTCGGCCACCTGCGCGGCCATCTCGTCGCGCAGGCGGTCGCGCTGGCGCACCAGGTCGTTGACCAGCTGCGCCAGCGCGCGCACGTCGGCGCCGCCCTCGCCCTGGAGCTCGCGCTGCACGTCGCTGGCCAGCAGCACCTGCGCCTGCTCGAGCAGCCGCGCCGGCGGCGCGACCCAGCGCCGGTAGGCCCACTGCGCCAGCGCGAGCGCGGCACCGACCAGCCCCAGCGTGGTCAGCACGAACAGCCCGGCACGCGGCTCGATCAGCTGGCGCAAGGCCTCGCGTTCCTGCGCTTCGAGCGTCGAGGCGAGCAGCCACGCGGTCAGCGCGACCCACCCCGCAGCCAGCGCGGCGGCGACGACGCCCGCCGCGAAGAGCCAGCGCGCGCGGCGCGCGTCGCCCCTCACGCGCGCGCCTCGAGCATCTCGCGCACCTTCTGCACCAGCTCCTTGGTCGAGAACGGCTTGGTCATGTACGCGTCGGCGCCGACGCCCAGCCCCTTGGCGATGTCGGTGTCACGGCCCTTGGCGGTGAGCATCAGCACACGCACGTCCTTCAACGTGTCGTCGGCGCGCAGCGCCTGGCAGACCTCGAAGCCGGTGCGCTTGGGCATCATCACGTCGAGCAGCACCAGCGCCGGGCGCTCGCGCCGCAGCACCTCGATGGCCTCGTCGCCATCGCGCGCGACGAGCACCTCGTAGCCCTCGCGCCGCATCAGGAACTCGAGCGAGATCAGGATGTTCGGCTCGTCGTCGGCGATCAGGATCTTGGCGGGTGGGCTCATGGCGGCGGGTCGGCGGCGCTGGGCGCGGCCCCGGTCGAGGGCGCGGCAGCGGGGGTCCAAGGTAGGGTGAAGGCGAAGCACGCGCCTTGACCTTGGTCAGGTCGAAGCTCCATGCGGCCGCCGAAGTGCTCGACGATCTGGCGGCTGATCGGCAGCCCCAGCCCGGTGCCCTGGGGGCGGCCGCGGGCATCGTCGCCCTGGCGGAACTTCTCGAACACCTGGTCGCGCAGCGCCGGCGGCACGCCGGGCCCGTTGTCCTGCACCTCGACCGTCAGCCCCTGCGCGTCGGTGCTCAGCCGCAGGTCGACGCGGCCGCCTCGCTGCGGCACGAACTTGGCGGCGTTGGTCAGCAGGTTCATCAGCACCTGCATCAGCCGGTCGGCATCGGCGCGGATCACCGGCGCCTCGTCGGGCAGCGACAGGTGCAGCGTCGCCCCGCGCTCGTGCAGCAGCTCGGCCACCGTCTGCGCGGCCTGCTGCACGAGCGCCTTCATGTCGACGTCGGTGTTGTGCCACTGCGCGTGGCCCGACTCGATCTTCGCCATGTCCAGCACCTGGTTGACCAGCCGCGTCAGGCGCTCGGTCTCGGCGACGACGATGGCGAGGAACTGCTGGCGCTGCGCCGCGGCCATCTGCGGATCGTCGAGCATCAGCTCGGCGAGCGCGCGGATCGACGTCAGCGGGGTGCGCAGCTCGTGAGTGACCGACGACATGAAGTCATCCTTCAGCCGGTCCAGGCTCTTGAGCTTGTCGTTGGCCGCACGCAGGTCGGCGGTGACCTGCTCGAGCTCGCGCGAGTAGGCGCGCAGCTGCGACGCCTCGTCGAGGATGCGCATCACGTCGTCGAGCTCGAGCGCCTCCTCCTCGACGACCGAGGCGACCATCACGCGTGCCGACGCGCTGCCGATCGCGCCGGCAATCTGCGTCTCGACGAAGTGCACCAGCCGCGCGTCGGCGACGATGCGATCGACGCCTGCGGCGCCGACGCGCCGCGCGTAGCCCTCGAACAGCCGGCGCGCCCGATCGGCGCCGAGGAAACGCGCGGCCAGCGCCTGCAGGTCGGCGACCTGCGCGCGTCCGCGCCAGAACACCGGTCGGCCGTGCGAGGTGCGCTCGAACACGTCGACGAACAGCAGCGCCTGGCTCGTCTCGGCGGCGCGCGGCGTGCGCGCCAGCGACACCCCGACGTACAGCCCGACGTTGGCCAGCAGGCTCCAGAACAGCGAATGCGTCAGGTAGTCGAGGCCGGACAGCCCGAGCAGTTGCTCGGGGCGCAGCAGCGCGATGCCGAAGGGCCCCCGGTCGACGAAGTCGGTGGCCCACCAGCCGGACTTCGCGATCGAAGGCAACATCAGCGTGTAGACCCACAGCACGAAGCCGGCGGCCAGCCCGGCCAGCGCGCCGGCGCGCGTACCGCCCTTCCAGTACATGCCGCCGAGCACCGCGGGCGCGAACTGCGCCACCGCGGCGAAGCTGATCAGCCCGATCGACACCAGCGCATAGGCCTCGCCGGCGAGGTGGAAGTAGACGTAGCCGAGCAGCAGCACGACGACGATGGCCACGCGCCGCACCGCCAGCAGCAGCGAAGACAGGTCGCGCCGCGCCGCGAAGCGTGCGCTGCGCAGCAGCAGCGGCATGACCAGGTCGTTGCACACCATCGTCGACACCGCGATGGCCTCGACGATGATCATCCCGGTGGCCGCCGACAGGCCGCCGATGAACACCGCCAGCGCGAGCATCGACCGGCCTTCGGCCAGCGGCAGCGACAGCACGAAGGTGTCGGCGCCGACCACCGCGCCCGGACCGAAGTGCAGCAGCCCGCCCAACGCGATCGGCAACACGAACAGGTTGATCGCCAGGAGGTACGCCGGGAACACCCACGCCGCGCGTTTCAGGTGGCGCTCGTCGACGTTCTCGACGACCATCACCTGGAACTGGCGCGGCAGGAAGATCACCGACAGCATGGACAGCAGCGTCAGCGCGAACCACTGCTCGTAGGCGAACGACAGGCCCTGGCCGAGCGTGAGCAGCGCCTTCAGCTCGGGCACCGCCAGCGCGCGTGCGAACAGGTCCCCCGGGCCGGCGAACAGGCCCCAGGTGACGAACACGCCCACCGCGAGGAACGCCAGCAGCTTGACCAGCGACTCGAACGCGATCGCCGCGACCATGCCCTCGTGGCGCTCGGTGCTGTCGAGGTGCCGGGTGCCGAACACCATCGTGAAGCCGGCCAGCGCCAGTGCGGTGTAGAACGTGCCGTCGGCCCACCAGGGGCCGCGTTGCGGCAGCGTCTCGCCCAGCGGCGTGGTCAGCAGCGCGTAGCCGCCGGCGATCGCCTTGAGCTGCAGCGCGATGTACGGGACGATGCCCACCAGCGTGATCAGCGCGACCAGCCCGGCCAGCGTCGGGCTCTTGCCGTAGCGGCTGGCGACGAAGTCGGCGATCGACGTGATGCGGTAGGCGCGCGCGATGCGGATCATCTTGCGCACGACCATCCACGCGACCGCCATCGCCAGCGTCGGCCCGAGATAGATCGGCAGGAACCACACGCCGCCGGTGGCGGCGCGGCCGACGCTGCCGAAGTAGGTCCAGGCGGTGCAGTACACCGCCATCGACAGCGCGTACACCCAGGCGTTGCCGATCACCGAGCGGCCCGCCGCGGCGCGCCGGTCGGCCCACCATGCGACGCCGAACAGCAGCAGCAAGTAGGCGAACGACGCCCCGAGAACCAGCGCGACCGGCAACACGCTCAGGTCCCGCCGTCGTCGCCGTCGTGTTCGACGGCCCAGGCGACTGCGGCAATCAGCGCGGCCCAGCCGATGAACAGCGCGGCCGGGAACAGCGGCAGCCCGAACAGGGTCACATCGCGGTCCCACAGCGCCAGCAGCGGGAAGTTCAGCAGCACCCAGCCGCCCGCGAACAGGGCGACCAGGCGTTGCGCGGCCAGGCCTTTGAACACGCGTGTCTCCGACGGGCGCGGCTCGCGGCCGCGTTCTGGGGTTGTCGGCCCGATTCTGACGCGCGCGCTGACCGGTGGCTGACGTCTTCGCCGTCAGGCGCGGCGCGACATTCGCCGCGCCCCCGATGGTTCGGCGGGCACGCGCCTTAGCACTCTCGACGCGCGAGTGCTAATATCCGCGGAACCGAGAACCCCGGGGGGTGATCTACTCCATATGAACATGACTGCCAATGCCGTCGTCGTGCGCGATCCCTGGGCCCTGGTGCCCTCGCTGGGCAATCTGGACGCGTACATCACCGCGGTCAACCGCATCCCGCTGCTGACAGCGCAGGAGGAAGTCGACTTCGCTCGGCGCCTGCGCGAGCGCGGCGACGTCGAGGCCGCCGGCCGGCTCGTGCTGTCGCACCTGCGGTTGGTGGTGTCGGTGTCGCGCCAGTACCTGGGCTACGGGCTGCCGCAGGGCGACCTGATCCAGGAAGGCAACATCGGGCTGATGAAGGCGGTCAAGCGCTTCGACCCGGCGCAGGGCGTGCGGCTGGTCAGCTACGCGCTGCACTGGATCCGCGCCGAGATCCATGAGTACATCCTGCGCAACTGGCGCATGGTCAAGGTGGCGACGACCAAGGCGCAGCGCAAGCTGTTCTTCAACCTGCGCTCGCTGAAGCAGTCGCTCAAGGGCGACGCCGCCGACGCCGACACGCACCGCACGACGCTGACCTCGGCCGAGGTCGCGACGGTGGCGCGCGAGCTGAAGGTCAAGCCCGAGGAAGTGCTCGAGATGGAGACGCGTCTGGCCGGCGGCGACGTCGCGCTCGAGGGCCAGGTCGACGACGGCGAGGAGAGCTACGCACCGATCGCGTACCTGGCCGACGAACACCACGAGCCGACGCGCCTGATCGAGGCGCGGCACCGCGACCGTCTCGCCAGCGACGGGCTGCAGCAGGCGCTCGAGGTGCTCGACGCGCGCAGCCGGCGCATCGTCGAGCAGCGCTGGCTCGAGGTCAACGACGACGGCTCGGGCGGCATGACGCTGCACGAACTGGCCGCCGAGTACGGCGTCAGCGCCGAGCGCATCCGCCAGATCGAAGTCGCGGCGATGAAGAAGATGCGCAAGGCGCTGGCCGAGTCGGCCTGAACGGCGGGGCGACACACGCGGCGACGGCTCCTGCGGGAGCCGTCGCCGCTCACGGCGCCGCGCGGCGCCGACCCTGCCGGAGCAGCACCCGCTGCGACTCGGCCGGCGATGCGGACTGCGGCCGGGGTGCGCGCCAGACGGTGCTACCCCTTCGCCTCCGCCAGCAACAGCTTCAGGTCGTCGGCCAGCGCCTTCGCGCCGCCGCCGTAACGGGTGAACAGCCGTAGCCGTCCCTCGGCATCGATCACGTACGACCCGGCGGTGTGGTCCATCGTGTAGCTGCTGTCGGTCTGGCCCGCCACCTTCGCGTAGTACACCTTGAACTCACGCGCCGCGGCCTGCGTCTGTTCGGCCGTGCCGCGCAGCGCGACGAAGCTCGGGTCGAAGCTGGCCATGTACGCCTTCAGCACCTCGGGCGTGTCGCGCTCGGGGTCGACGGTGACGAACACCCCCTGCATGCGGTCGGCGTCGGCGCCGAGCGAACGCTTGACCTCGGCGAGTTCGGCCAGCGTCGTCGGACACACGTCGGGGCACTGCGTGTAGCCGAAGAACACCACCGTGACCTTGCCGCGGAAGTCGGCCAGGGTGCGCGGCCGCCCGTCGGCGTCGGTCAGCGACAGCTCGCGCCCGTACTCGGCGCCGGTGATGTCGATCCCCTGGAACGTCGGCTTGCCGCCGCCCAGGCCGGGGACGCGGTCGCAGCCGGTGGCGAGCAGCAGCGCCGACGCGGCCGCGGTGCACAGGACGAAACGACGGGAGGTCAGGAGGCGAGCCATGGCATCAGGTAGTGGTCGACCAGCAACGCCGCGAACAGCAGCGACAGGTGCCAGATCGAGAAGCGGAAGGTGCGGCGCGCCAGCGCGTCGCTGTAGTGGCGCCACAGCCGCCAGGCCAGGGCGATGAACCAGCCGCCGAGCACGACCGCGGCGGCAAGGTAGATCCACCCGCTCATGCCCTGCACGAACGGCAGCAGCGTCGCGGCGAACAGCACGAAGGTGTACAGCAGCACCTGCAGCCGCGTGAACTCGGCGCCGTGCGTGACCGGCAGCATCGGCAGCCCGGCGCGGCGGTAGTCCTCGGTGCGGTACAGCGCCAGCGCCCAGAAGTGCGGCGGCGTCCACAGGAAGATGATCAGCACCAGCAGCAGCGCCTCGGCGCCGACCTCGCCGCGCACCGCGGTCCAGCCCAGCAGCGGCGGCATCGCGCCCGACGCGCCCCCGATGACGATGTTCTGCGGCGTCAGCGGCTTGAGCACCACGGTGTAGATCACCGCGTAGCCGACGAACGTGGCGAAGGTCAGCCACATCGTCAGCGGGTTGACCGCCCAGTACAGCAGCGCGCTGCCACTCGCGCACAGCAGCGCCGAGAACGCCAGCGTCTGCGTGCGCGTCAGCTCGCCTTTCGCGGTGGGGCGCCACGCCGTGCGCGCCATGCGCGCATCGATGCCCTCCTCGATCAGGCAGTTGAACGCAGCCGCTGCGGCCGCGACGAGCCAGATGCCGGCCACCGCGGCGAGCACGACGCGCCAGTCGGGCCACCCCGGCGTGGCCAGCAGCATGCCGATCAGCGCGCAGAACACGATCAGCTGCACGACGCGCGGCTTGGTCAGCACGTAGTACTGACGCCAGCGCGTCGCCGTCGGGCGCGGCGCCGCCGCAGCGGCTCGGTCGGACGAGGCGGTCATCGGAACGCGCATTGTCAACCTCGAGACCAGGCACGCACCACGGCGCCGGCGGCCGGCGCGGCGCTGCGCGCCAGCGCCGCGCGCGTGAGCAGCAGCGTCAGCAGCCCGACGAGCAGCGCCGCACCCGCGGTGTGCGCCAGCGCGGCGACGATCGGCCACTCGAGCACGATGTTGGTCAGCCCGCTGAGCAGCTGCCACGCGGCGAGCGCGGCGAGTGCCCACGCGCTGCGGCGGTGCGCGTCGCGCAGCATCGCGGCGACGACGAGCATCGCCGCCAGCACCAGGTACGCGAACAGCCGGTGCGTGTAGTGGATCGCGGTCAGCGCGGCGAACGGCAGGTAGCTGCCGTCGGCGGCCGCGCCGAGCTCGCGCCGCAGCACGAACGCGTTGGCGAAGTCCATGTCGGGCCACCAGCGACCCTGGCAGGTCGGGAAGTCGGTGCAGGCGAGCACCGCGTAGTTGGTGCTGACCCAGCCGCCGAGCGCGATCTGCAGCACCGCCAGACCCGCCAGCACCCACAACGCGGCATGCTGCCCGGGCGACAGCGCCAGCGGCTTCGGTGCGAAGCGCTGCGCCTGGATCACGAGCAGCGCGAGCAGCGCCAGCCCGCCGAGCAGGTGCGCGGTGACGATCGCCGGGTACAGCTTGAGCGTGACAGTCCAGGCGCCGAAGGCGCCTTGCACGCTGACCCACACCAGCGTCGCGGTCGGCCACCACGGCGACGGCAGGCCGGGCGTGCCGCGCCGGCGCTCGGTCCACGCGACGATGGCCATCACCGTGATCAGGACCCCCACGCCGGTGGCCAGGTAGCGGTGCACCATCTCGATCCACGCCTTGCCGTGCGTCACCGGGCCGGTGGGCATGTCGGTCTGCGCGGCGTGGATCTCGGCGCGCGCCCCGATCGGGCTGGCCTTGCCGTAGCAGCCCGGCCAGTCGGGGCAGCCCAGCCCCGAGTCGGTCAGCCGGGTGAAGGCGCCGAACACGATCAGGTCGAAGGTGAGGAACGCGGTGAGCAGCGTCAGCGCGTGCAGCCGTCGCGACGGCGACGCCCCGCGGTGACGCAGCCAGATCCACGCCAGCGGGCCGGCGGCGACGACGATGCCCAGCAGCGCCAGCCGCGCCAGCGGTGCCAGGTCGACCAGGGCCTGCGACTCCACGACCTCAGCGTCCCGCACGGTCCCACGACACCGACGCGCGCAACAGGCGCTCGACGTCGCGTTTGAGCTTGGCCGGCTCGGGCTGCGCCGGCGCGCGCATCATCCATTGCCCCCGCGGGTCGACGATGTACAGGTGCGCAGACAGGGACTCGCCGGGCGCCGCAGCGAGCCAGCCCGAGGCCTCGGCCGCCGGCACGCGCAGCACCTGCGTCGCCGGCGCCGCCTGCAACGCGGCGCGCAGCGCCGGCGCCACCGGCGCGTCGTCGATCACCAGCCACAGCTTGTCGATGCGGTCGCGCTCGCGACCGGTCATCTCGCGCAACTGGCGCTGCAGGTACAGCAGCTTCTCGCACGGGTCACCGCACGCGGCCGGGGCGACGACCACCAGCAGCCACTGTCCCTCGAGCGAAGCCGCGTCGACGCTCGCGCCGTCGAGGTCGCGCAGCGTCAGCGCCGGCATCTGGCGCGGTGGCTCGATCAATTCGCTGTAGTTGCTGCGCGCCTCCGGTCGCCAGAAGTAGTAGGTCAGGTACGACGCGATCACCGGCAGCGCGGCGAACAGCACCACGCCGAGCAGCTTCCAGCGCCCGGCGCGCGTGCGGCGCGCCGCGTCGTCGAGCGACGGCCGCGGCATCGAGTGCACCGTGAAGCTCAGCGGCTCAACGCCTGCGGCGGGGTTGGAAGATTCGGAACCAGACATAGAGACCCGTGATCAGCGCGCACAAGGCGAACCACTGGAAGGCGTAGCCGTAGTGCTTGTGCACGTCGACGGCGACCTGCGGCCAGCGCCGCTGCAGCCCGTCGGCGGCCCCGCCGTCGTCGAGCTGCAGCACCGACATCGGTCGCAGGGCGAGCCCGGTTTCGCGGGCGAAGCCGTCGAGGTCGACATTCTGCCGGATGCGCCCCGCCTCGATGCCGCCGAAGTCGTACAACCGGGACGGGGGCGCGGCGATGCGCCCGAAAACCTCGACCTCGCCGCCGTCGCCGGGCGGCGGCGGCACGCGAGTGCGGTCGTAGGGGTCGCGCGGCACCCAGCCGCGCTGCACCCACACCGCGCTGCCGTCGCCGAGCTGCAGCGGCGTGACCAGCACGAAGCCCGGGCGCGCGTCCATCTGCCGGTTGTCGAGGTAGACGCTGAACTCGTTGCGCCAGCGTCCGGCCAGGCGCACGCGGCGGTGGTGCTGCGACGCGGCGGATTCGGGGTCGCGCGCCAGTGCCGCGGCGGGCAGGGGCGGCTCGGCGGCCCGCGCCTCGATCGCGCGCTGCAGCGCGACCTTCTGCGCCGCGCGGTCGAGCTGCCACAGTCCCAGTCGCGCCGTGAGCGCGACCGCGACCAGCGTCGCGGCGAGCACCAGCCAGCGGCGCCGGCGCTCGCTCACGACGGCCATCGCCGACAATTGCCGGCCATGAAAGTCATCCTCGGGCTCGCGCTGGTCGCGGTGGTCGTGGCGCTCGGCAGCGCCGGCGTGTTCATGCTGCGCCGGCGGCGCGAGGGCGAAGCGCCCGACAAGCACATGGCGCGCGCGCTGGCGCTGCGCGTGGCGCTGTCGGTGGCGCTGTTCCTGTTCATCCTGTTCAGCTACTGGATGGGCTGGATCCAGCCCACCGGCATCCCGGCCGGGCGCTGAGGCCGGCCGGAAAAAGACAAACGCCGCACGATGCGGCGTTTGCACGACGGGCCGTCCGCCCCGGGGGTCACATCCAGTAGACCACCACGTACAGCCCGAGCCAGACGACGTCGACGAAGTGCCAGTACCACGCGGCACCCTCGAAGCCGAAGTGGCGCTGCGGCGTGAAGTGGCCCTTCATCAGGCGCAGCGTGATGAACAGCAGCATCAGCATGCCGACGAACACGTGGAAGCCGTGGAAGCCGGTGAGCATGAAGAAGGTCGACCCGAACACGCCCGAGCTGAGCTTGAGGTTCAGGTCGCGGTAGGCGTGCAGGTACTCGTAGGCCTGCACGCCGAGGAAGGTGACGCCCAGCGCGACGGTGACCCACATCCAGAAGATCGTCTTCGCACGCTGGTTGGCGATCAGCGCGTGGTGTGCGATCGTCAGCGTCAGGCCCGAAGTCAGCAGCAACGCGGTGTTCAGCGTCGGCAGGGGCCACGGGCCGATCGTCTGGAACGGCTCGACGGTGCCCGCCGGCGACGCCGTCGCGCCGGGCGACGTGGTCGGCCACGCGGCCTTGAAGTCGGGCCACAGGACCTGGTGGTCCAGGTTGCCCAGCATCGGCACCGAGTGCACGCGCGCCCAGTACAGCGCGCCGAAGAAGGCGCCGAAGAACATCACCTCCGAGAAGATGAACCAGCTCA
>CAZUBF010000009.1:17073-43848 GCA_964618555.1 uncultured Azohydromonas sp. | reverse complement strand
GATCACCAGCAGCACCAGCATCACGTCGATCAGCGGCGTCATGTTGATGTCGCTGAGCGGGCGCTCGCCGCCGTCGCGACCGAGGCGGCCGAAGCTCATCGCCGCTCGTCGTCGCCGCCGCCGAGCAGCTCGCGCAGGTCGTGCGCGAAGCCCTCGAGCTCGGCCTCGCACGCGGCCACGCGCCGCCCGTGCACGTTGTAGGCGAGCACCGCCGGGATCGCCACCGCGAGCCCGGCCGCGGTCATCAGCAGCGCTTCGCCGACCGGGCCGGCCACCTTGTCGATCGTCACGGTGCCCGACGCCGCGATCGCCAGCAGCGCGTGGTAGATGCCCCACACCGTCCCGAACAGCCCGACGAACGGTGCGGTCGCGCCGATCGACGCCAGCACCACCTGACCGTGCTGCAGTGTCGCCACGCCGCGGTGCAGCGCGCCGCGCAGGCGCCGCGTCAGCCGCGCCGCCGACGCGGCGCGGGCCTCGAGCGCATCGCCGGCAGGCGCGGCCAGCGCCGCGTCGACCAGCGGCAGCAGCAGCTGCTCGCGGTCGGCCACGGCCAGCCGCTGCCGCGCCACCTCGAGCGAAGGTGCGGCCCAGAACAGCGCAACGCCGCGGCCGAGGTCGTGCCGCGCACGCCGCAACAGCCACGTCTTCCAGACGATCAGCGCCCAGGTGGCGATCGACATCGCCAGCAGCAGCAGCCCGACGCCGCGGCCGACGCCGTCGCTCGACGGCCACCACGCGGCCACGGCGTCCATCGCGTGCGCGGCGCTCGGCTCAGCGCAGGCCGAGCACGGCATCCATGCCGTACAGCCCGTTCGACTTGTCGGCCAGGAAGCGCGCGGCGCGCAGGCTGCCCTGAGCGTAGGTTGCGCGGCTGGCGCTCTTGTGCGTGATCTCGATGCGTTCGCCGGTGCCGGCGAACAGCACCGTGTGGTCGCCGACGATGTCGCCGCCGCGGATCGTCGCGAAGCCGATCGTCGACGGGTCGCGCTCGCCGGTGACGCCCTCGCGGCCGTACACGGCGCAGGTCTTCAAGTCGCGGCCGAGGGCGCGGGCGACCACCTCGCCCATCGCCAGCGCGGTGCCGCTGGGCGCGTCGACCTTGTGCCGGTGGTGCGCCTCGACGATCTCGATGTCGTAGCCCTCGGCCAGCGCGCGCGCCGCGACGTCGAGCAAGCGCAGCACCACGTTGACGCCGACGCTCATGTTCGGTGCCATCACCACCGCGACGTCGCGTGCGTGCGCGGCGACCAGCGCCTTCTGTGCGTCGGTGAACCCGGTGGTGCCGACCACCGCCTTGACGCCGAGCTCGCGGCACAGCGCCAGGTGCACGAGCGTGCCCTCGGGGCGCGTGAAGTCGATCATCACGTCGGCGTCGGCCAGCGCCGCGCGCACGTCGTCGGTGACCACGACGCCGCTGCTGCGGCCGAGGAAGGCCGCCGCGTCGTGCCCGAGCGCCGGGCTGCCGGCGCGGTCGAAGGCGCCGGCGAGCGTGCAGTCGTCGGCGCCGAGCACGGCGTCGATCAGGATCTGGCCCATGCGTCCCGACGCGCCGGCCACCGCGATGCGCAGCATGTGGCCCATCACCGCTCCAGCGGCGGGTAGTCGCGCGCCGGGCCCAACGGTTCGCCGGGAGGCGCAGCGGCCGCGGTGCGAGCCGGCGCCGGCAGCGCGGCGCGTTCGGCCTCGTCGAGTTCGAGCTTGGGCACCGCGCGCGGCCGAACGTTGCTGATCGTTTCGACGAACTCGATCTCGCTCGGCAGTTCGGGCACTTCGGTGCGCTGCAGCCGCTCGCCGTCGAACCACACGACGATGCTGCGCCGCTGCGGCTCGGCGCCCTGGCGGCGGATCGTGAACACGTAGTCCCAGCGGTCGGCATGGAACACGCTGGCCAGCAGCGGCGAGCCCAGCACGTCGATCACCTGCTGGCGTGTCATGCCGGGGCGCAGCTGCGCCGCCTGCTCGCGGGTGACCACGTTGCCCTGCACGACCTCGATGCGGTAGGGCGCGATCAGGCCGAACAGGCGCGGCTCGTTCGGCGCGCTAGCGCAGCCGCAAAGCAGCACCGCGGCGGCGAGCAGGGGGCCCGGGCGCAGCCGGCGCGGGGCGGTCGGGGGGGAGGCGCTCATGCGAGGGCGCGCACTCGGCAGGGTCGAGCGGCGTCGTTATGATGGGAAATTCTAGCGGTGCCGGGCACCGTCCTCTGGTCCGACCGTCCATGACCCACGCCGAAGAACTGAAGAGCAGCGGGCTGAAGGCCACGTTGCCGCGCATCAAGATCCTCGAGGTGTTCCAGCGCAGCGCGCAGCGGCACATGACCGCCGAGGACGTGTTCAAGGCGCTGCTCGCCGAGGGGTCGGACATCGGCCTGGCCACCGTGTACCGCGTGCTGATGCAGTTCGAGCAGGCCGGGCTGCTGACGCGCAGCCACTTCGAGAGCGGCAAGTCGGTGTTCGAACTCAATGAAGGCCAGCATCACGACCACCTGGTGTGCCTGACCTGCGGCCGCGTCGAGGAGTTCTACGACGCCGAGATCGAAGCGCGCCAGCGGGCGGTGGCCGAGGCGCGCGGCTTCGCGCTGCAGGAACACACGCTGGCGCTGTACGCGGCGTGCACCAAGGCCGAGTGCCCGCACCGACCGAAGTAGGCGCGGCGCCGCCGATGCGGGCGCCGAGAACCGGACGCGAGGGCGCGCCGCAGATGCTGTGGGGGTGGTCCGCAGCTCACCCGCCGCGTTCCATCGCCCGCTGGTGGCGTTCGATGAACTCCTGGTAGGTGTCGATGCCGCGCAGCTGCAGCACCGTGTTGCGCACCGCGGCTTCGACGAGCACCGCGAGGTTGCGCCCGGCGTCGACCGCGATCACCGCCTTGCGCACCGGCACGCCGAGCACCTCCTCGTACATCGGCTCGTGCGGCAGGCGCTCGAACTCGCGCTCGAGCGTCTCCTTGCGCACCAGGTGCACGATCAGCTTCAGCCGCATCTTGCGGCGCACCGCGGTCTCGCCGAAGATGGCCTTGATGTCGAGCAGGCCGATGCCGCGCACTTCGAGCAGGTTCATCAGCAGCTCCGGGCAGCGCCCGTCGATCGCCGTCTGCGACACGCGGTACAGGTCGACCGCGTCGTCGGCGACCAGCCCGTGGCCGCGCGAGATCAGCTCGAGCCCCAGTTCGCTCTTGCCCAGGCCGGACTCGCCGGTCAGCAGCACACCGAGGCCGAGGATGTCCATGAACACGCCGTGCCGCGTGGTGCGCTCGGCGAACAGCTGCGACAGGTAGGCGCGCAGCACGTCGATCACGTGGCCGGCGGGCTCCAGCGTGACGAACAGCGGGATCTCCGCGCGGTCGCACAGCGCCACCAGCTTCTCGGGCGGCACCTGGTCGTCGGCGACCACGATCACCGGCGGCTCGAGCGTGACGATGCGCTGGATGCGCCGCTCCTGCACCTCGGCGCTGGCGTTGGCCAGATAGGCCACTTCGCGCCGACCGACCAGCTGCACGCGGTACGGGTGGATGTAGTTGAGGTAGCCGATCAGATCGGCCGGCGAGCCGGCCTCGCGGATCGCCGTTTCCGCGAACGGGCGCTCGGGGTGCGCGTGACCGGCGATCCACTGCCAGCGCAGGGCGGCGCGGTGTTCCTCGAACAGCGCCTCGGCGCTGAGGGTGCTCGGCTTCACGAGCGTCGCACCGTCGTGGGACCGGCCGCGGCGCCGCTTGCGCGGCGCCGCACGCGCGCGGCGCTCAAGCCACCGATTTCAGCGGCTCCCAGGTCGAGATCAGCCGGTGCAGCGTTTCCGCTTCGGCCTCGGTTTTCAGGCGCTCGCGAAGTTCGCGGTCGCTGAGCATCTCGGCGATTTCGGACAGGATCTCCAGATGCCGCTGCGTCGCCGCCTCGGGCACCAGCAGGAAGATCAGCAGCGTCACCGGCTCGTCGTCGGGAGCGTCGAACGGGATCGGCTGCTGCACGCGCAGCACCGCCGCGAGCGGGTTCTTCAGCCCTTTGATGCGACCGTGGGGAATGGCCACGCCGTGGCCGAGCCCGGTCGAGCCGAGCCGCTCGCGGGCGAACAGGTTGTCGGTGACGGTGGCCCGCGCGATCGCGTGCTGGTTCTCGAACAGCAGGCCCGCCTGCTCGAAGACCCGCTTCTTGCTGGTGGCGTCCACGTTCACCAGCACGTTGCTGGCGGGCAGGATGGCGGCGAGACGGTTCATGTCGGGGCGCCGGACCGTCCTGCTGACGACGACCGCCCGGCCAATGTGACAGAGCGTTGAATTATAGGAAGCCCCCCCACGGCATGTGCGATCGACGAGCCCCCGCGCGCAGGGGTGTTGTGCAAATGTCGTGTGGCCGGCGGATGCGGCCCGTTGCCTGCTGTGGCAAGTGCACGCTCACTCGCCCGTCGACGTCGTTTCCATCCCGTCACGGGGCGTCCTGATCTGGTCGCGAGGCGGGCCGGGCGCAGCCCCGCTCTGGGTGCCGGTCAGAGGTTTGCATCCATTCGCTTGGCAGGCAGGTGGTGGTGGTCCTGGGCCTTGTCCTTGTAGCGCATGACCTGGCGGTCGAGCTTGTCCATCAGCTGGTCGATCGCCGCGTACAGGTCCTCGTGCGCCTGCTCGACGAAGATGTCGCGGCCCTTGACGTGCAGCGTCACCTCGGCCTTCTGCCGCCGCTCCTTTTCCTTGAGCTTCTCGACGGTCAGCAGCACGTTGATGTCGACCACCTGATCGAAGTGCCGGGTCACGCGGTCGAGCTTGTTCGTGACGTACTCGCGCAGGGCCGGCGTGACCTCGAGGTGGTGTCCGCTGATCGTCAGATTCATCTGCTGCTCCTTTCTGGGGGTGGTGTCGCCGCCCGTGCGGCGGCCACGGAGCCCTCCCGGGCCGAGCCAGTGTGCCCGCGAACCGGGGTGGTGACAAGCCGACGGCCGCCGACCGCGCGCGGCCGGCGCATCGGGTCGCGATGCCATAATCGACGATCGTTTTCCGGAGTCCTCACGTTGGATCAGAGTCACCCTCGGTGACCGTCCACTCCGATGCGCCGCGCTGGCGGCGGACCCGGCCCGCATCGGGCCCGGCGGGGTGAGACGGTCGTCACGGATCCCCCCGCCTGCGGCGGCCGGCGAGTCGGCGTTGCATGGCGCCACAGAGTCTGCCCATGCTCAACGTCTTCACGCTGGCCCACGGTCGGCTGGTTCAGCAAGAGATCGACAACGCCGCGTCGCTGGCCGACCTGCAGCCGGTGTGGGTCGACCTCGAGTCGCCGACGCCCGAGGAGAAGGGCTGGATCGCCGGGCGCTTCGGCCTGGTGATCCCCGACGACGTCGCCGACGAGGACATCGAGGAGTCGGCGCGCTTCTACGAGGAGGACAACGGCGAGCTGCACATCCGCTCGGACTTCCTGCTCGAGGGCGACGACGACGCCGGGGGCATGACCGCGCGCAACGTGCGCGTGGCCTTCATCCTGCGCGACAACGTGCTGTTCTCGGTGCATGCCGAGGACCTGCCGGTGTTCCGGCTGCTTCGCCTGCGCGCGCGGCGCACGCCGGCGCTGATCGAGGACGCGAAGGACGTGCTGCTCAAGCTGTTCGACACCGACGCCGAGTACTCGGCCGACATGCTCGAGGGCATCTACGACAGTCTCGAGGAGGTCAGCACCAGCGTGCTGCGGCTGAACGCCAACGTCACCGACGCGGTGGCCGCCGAGGCCCTGGCGGCGATCGCGCGCGAGGAGGACCTCAACGGCCGCATCCGCCGCAACGTGATGGACACGCGCCGCGCGCTGAGCTTCATGATGCGCAGCCGCAGGCTCAATGCGGAGCAGTTCGAGGACGCACGCCAGATCCTGCGCGACATCGACTCGCTCGACAGCCACACGGTGTTCCTGTTCGACAAGATCAACTTCCTGATGGACGCCACGGTCGGCTTCATCAACCTGAACCAGAGCCGCATCATCAAGATCTTCTCGGTGGCCGCGGTCGCGCTGCTGCCGCCGACGCTGATCGCGAGCATCTACGGCATGAACTTCGCGCACATGCCCGAGCTGTCGTGGCGCTTCGGCTACCCGTTCTCGCTGGCGCTGATGGCGCTGAGCGTGGCCACGCCGTTCTGGTACTTCAAGCGCAAGGGCTGGCTGTAGCCGGCATCCAGGGCGCCGCGTTCACGAGCGTGCGCGCCGCTGCAGCCAGCGCATCAGCGCGCCGAGCAGCGGCAGCTTCGCATACAGCTCCTCGGCGGCATCCCAGTAGTCGCGATGCACCTGGATGCGCCCGTCGGCGGCCAGCCGCAGGTGCGAGCCGCCACGGATCGTCTGCTCGCCGCGCACGAAGCGCCGCATGCGGAACACGAAGTCCCAGGTGAGGAAGCACTGGTCGCCCTGCACGACGACGTCGTGCACGACGAAACGCGGTGCGTCGAGCGTGTCGAACATGTGCGCGAACACGGCGGCGATCGACGCGACGCCGCGCACGTCGTGGAACGGGTCCTTGAAGCGCGCGTCGGCGGCGTACAGCTCGCCGAGCCGCGGCAGGTCGGCGCGCGACAGCGCTTCGAAGCGCTCGACGATGCGTGTCACGCGCGGGTCGGGGCAGCGCGGCGGTGTCACAGGCCGGTGGCGCGGCGGATCGCCGCGAAGTACAGCGTGTCGCCGAGCACGCCGAGCACCTTGAGCAGGAGCGTGAAGCGTTTCGGGAAGTGGATCTCGAAGGCGCCGCGCCGCCAGCCGTCGACGACGCGCCGCGCCGCCTCGTCGGGGCCGATGAGCGCGGGCATGCGGAAGTCGTTGCCGGCGGTCAGCGGGGTGTCGACGAAGCCGGGGTTGATCACCGACACGCCGACGCCGCGCCCGCGCAAGTCCAGGAACAGCGTTTCGCCGAGGTTGATCAGCGCCGCCTTGGTCGGCCCGTACGCCAGCGACTTCGGCAGGCCGCGGTAGCCGGCGACGCTGGACACCAGGCTCAGGTGCGCCGGCGCGCCGGCCTCGGCCTGGCGCAGCAGCTGCGGCAGCACCGCGTCGAGCAGGTGCAGCGCGCCGACGTAGTTGACCTGCTGGTGGCGCAATGCGTCGTCGAGGTCGAACGCGGTCGCGCGCATCGGCCGATAGTGGCCGGCACAGTACACCGCCAGGTCGACGCGGCCGTGGCGCTCGACGATGCGCGTCACCGCGTCGCGCATGGCGCCGCGGTCGGTCGCGTCGAGCGCGATCGCCATGCTGCCCGGGTGGCGCGCGGTGAACGCGTCGAGCGCGGCGGCGCCCCGCGCCGAGACGACGACGCGCGCGCCGAGCGCGTGCAGCCGTTCGGCGGTGGCGCGGCCGATGCCGGTGGACGCACCGACGATCCACACCACCCGGTCGCGCCAGTCGCGCATCGGAGGGTTCAGCGGCATGGGGGTCCCGTCACCGTCATGGCCGGGTAAAGGCCAGCGTGACCTCGCCGAGGCGGATGCCGAACTTGCTCATCACCGCCTTGTTGAGCATCACTCGTTCGTCGACGAGGAACATCCAGTCGTCGAACTGCACGTGCCACACGCGGCCGTCGACCGGCAGCGCCAGCGTATAGCGCCACTGGAACGCGTTGCCGGCGACCTGCCCTTCGGCCACGCCGACCACGTCGTCGGCGGTGCCGGTGTAGCGCCCGCCGGCGTGACGCTTCAGGCGCCAGACGCGGCGCTGCGTCGTGCCGTCGCTGTAGCTGAAGTGCTCGTCGAGCACGCCGTCGTCGCCGTCCCAGCGGCAGTCCATGCGCACCGTGAAGCGGCGCACGACCTGGCCGCCGCGATCGGTGAAGATGCCGTACGCGGTCAGCGTGCCGTCGAAGTATTCACGCAGGTCCAGCCGGGGGCGCTCGGCGGCATAGTCGGCCGGCGCCGGCGACGCGCAGCCGGCGATCAGCCACGGGCTCGAAGCGGCGGCGAGCAGCCAGCGGCGTCGGTTCATTCGGGGTCTCCATCGGCGCCTCGGCGCATCCGTGAGGCCAGCAGCGCCGCGGCCATCAGCTTCAGCGCGCAGGGCAGCGCGCAGTACGCCAGCGTCAGCGCGGTCAGCGCGTCGGGGTCGCGGCTGCCCGGCGCGTAGCCGAACGCTTGCAGCACGGGCAGCGCCAGTCCGGCGGCGAGGGCGAGGTTGAGCTTGGTGGCGAAGTTCCACCAGCCGAAGTAGGCGCCTTCGGCCTGCCCGCCGCGCCCCGAGCGCTGGACCACGCCGGCCAGCAGCGCGCCGGGCAACGCCAGGTCGGCGCCCAGCGCCAGACCGCTGGCCACGCACACCGCGACGAAGGCCGCGACGTCGCCGGCGTCGAGCAGCGCGGCCCAGGCGAACGCCGCCACCGCCAGCAGCATGCCCGTGAGCCAGGCGCGCTGCAGCCCCACGCGGCGCACCAGCCGCACCCACAGCGGCATCGACAACGCGCCTGCGGCGAAGTAGCTGGCGAGGAACAACGGCTCGAACGCCGCCGCCTGCAGCCGGTCGCGGATGAAGAAGAGCACCAGCGTCGCCGGAACCGCGCTGGCGATGCCGTTGACGAGGAACACCGCGAGCAGGCGGCGAAACGCCGCGTCGGCCAGCGGCAGCGACGTCGGCAGTGCGGTGGCCGGCGTGGTTGCGCCGCGCGCCTGCGGTGCGCGAGACAGCAGTGCCACGCCGAGCGCCAGCGCCACGGCGAAGGTCGCGGTGGCCGCCGCCAGGCCGGCGAGCGCCGGCAGCACGCTGGCCACCAGCACGCCGACCAGCGCGAAGCCTTCGCGCCACGCGACGATGCGCGCGCGCTGCGCCGCATCGCCACCCAGCCGGGCGCCCCAGGCCTGGTGCAGCACCGCCAGCACGCTGTAGGCGATGCAGGTCCACACCAGCCAGGCGCCGCACCACGCGAGCAGCGCCGCCGTGCCCTGCACCGGGGGGAAGAACAGCGCGTGGAACCCGATCGCGGCCGCTGCCGCGGCCAGCACCGCGGCGCCGAGCACCCGCGCGGTGGAGCGTGCGAACCAGTGGTCGACGAAACGGCCGATCCAAGGGTCGGTGACGGCGTCGAACAGCCGTGCGCCGAGCAGCACGGCGCCGAGCGCGGCCAGTGGCACGCCGAACGCCGTCGCGTAGTGGTTCGGCAGCATCACGTACAGCGGCAGCGCGACGAAGGCCAGCGGCAGCCCCAGCGCGCCGTAGGCGACGCCGCCGCGCCAGGCGGTGGCGTCGCCGGCCGGCACGGCTGGTGCGAGGCTCACTGAAGAAGCCACGTCAGCGAGCCGAACGGTGGCCCTGGCCGCCAAGCCCGGGAGCGCCGGCCAGCGGCCGACGCGGATCCGGCTTCGCCGGTCCGCTGGCGGTGCCCCCTCGACGGGGAGAGCCGCGAGCGCTACGGGGGTGGTCCATGTCAGTTCCCCAGCAGCGCGGCGCGCAGTTGCGGCTGCGAGGTCCGCGGCGCCAGCCAGATGCCGAAGAACAGCCGCGCAAAGTCGGCGTCGCGCACGTCGCCGGCGTCGCGGCCGTTGACGAAGAACCGCGCCGCCTCGCGCGGTTGCTGCACGCCGGTGATGCGGTCGCCGGCGCCGACGTCGGGGAAGATCGCGACCATGCGCGACAACCACTGTCGTGCCTGGGCGTCGTCGAACTCCCCGACGCGGCGCATCTCGTCGATCGAGCGTTCGGCGATCAACCGCCCGACCAGCGCGCGTGCGTACTGCAGTTCGAGCGCCAGCGGCACGTCCGCGTAGTCCACGCCCGGACCGATCGCCTGCGTGGCCCACAGGCGGGCGTCGTAGATCGCCATGCCCAGGAAACGCATGCGCCCGCTGCCGACCAGTGTCGCGCCGGGCAGCACCGCCGACACCTCGGGCGGCGCGACAGACGCGCCGGCACCGCCGGCGACCGCCGCGAGCGTGGCGAGCAGCAGCGTGCGGCGCGTCGGCATGGCTTCGCGGCCCGTCGCGAGGGCGCTGCGTCGAGGGTTCACGGTCTTTGCAGCGTGAACTGCACGACGTCGGTGTTGCCGGTGGCGAACGCCGCCTCGCAGTACGCCAGGTAGAACTCCCAGGTGCGCACGAAGCGCGCATCGAAGCCGAGGCGGCGCGCCTGCGGCTCGCGCTGCAGGAAGGCGCTGCGCCAGCGCGCCAGCGTCTCGGCGTAGTCGTGCCCGAAGGAGAGCTCGTTGACGACCCTCAGTCCTGCCTTTGCCGCCTCGGCGCGGAACGCCGACGCGCTGGGCAGCAGCCCGCCGGGGAAGATGTACTGCTGGATGAAGTCGGTCGAGCGCGCGTAGCGTTCGAACAGGTCGTCGCGGATCGTGATCGACTGGATGCACGCGCGCCCGCCCGGCTTGAGCTTGTCGTGCACGGTGCGGAAGTAGCCCGGCCAGTATTCGCGGCCGACGGCTTCGACCATCTCGATCGAGCAGATCGCGTCGAACGGCGCGTCGGTGACGTCGCGGTAGTCCTGCAGCCGAAGGTCGGCGCGGTCGGCCAGCCCGGCGCGGTGCAGCCGCTGGCGTGCGTGCGCGAGCTGCTCGGTCGACAGCGTCAGCCCGGTGACGTGCGCGCCGAAGTCGCGCGCCGCCGATTCGGCCAGCGCGCCCCAGCCGCAGCCGATCTCGAGCAGCCGCCCGCCCGGCGCGATGCCGCACTCGGCGAGCGCTCGGCGCACCTTGGCCTGCTGCGCTTCGGGCAGCGACCGCGTGCGGTCGCCGTCGAACCACGCGCTCGAGTAGTTCCAGGTCTCGTCGAGCCACAGCGCGTAGAACGCGTTGCCGAGGTCGTAATGGGCGTGGATGTTGCGGCGGCTGCCGCGACGCGAGTTGCGATTCAGCAGGTGCCGCGCGCGGTACGCCAGCGAGCCCCACCACGAGCCGTAGATCAGCCGCTCGGCGGCGTCGCGGTTGGCGATGAACAGCTCGAGCAGCGCGACCAGGTCGGGGCTGCTCCAGCCGCCGGCGATGTAGCTCTCGGCGAAGCCGATGTCGCCCGACTTCAGCGTCGCCGCGCAGACGTCCCAGTTGCGCAGCCGCAGCGCGGCGCGCGGGCCCGGCGTGGCGCCGGCGAACTGCAGCGCGCCGCCGTCGGGCAACTGCAAGTCGAGCGTGCCGCGGCGCAGGTGTCGCAGCGCGCGCAGCACCGCACGCGCCGCGGGCGGCGCCGACGCGGGCAAGGTGAACCAGGCGGTGGTCGTCGTGGTGCTCATCGGGGGAACTTCGAGGCGCTGCGTTCAGCGGGTGACGAAGGCGTCGGGCGGCGCCGGCTTGGAGAGGAACGGCACGCGCTTGAGCGCCAGTCGCAGCGCCTGCCAGTGGATGCGCGCGACCACGCCCAGCGTCATCAGCGGCGTGCCGAAGAACGCGCGGCGCAGCGCAGCGCGCGTGAGCGGGACCAGCGTGCCGCCGACGCTGGTCAGCAACAGCGGCCCGTCGGCGTCGTGGTGGTCGACGCGCACCACGGTGCGCGGCGACTTTGTGGCACCCCCGAGGTCGGTGCGCATGAAGCGGAAGCGGTAGTCGCCCTCGATGCGGCAGAACGGCGACACGTGGAAGACCTTGCGAGCGCGCAGCTCGCGACCGAAACGCAGGTCGTCGTCGTCCAGCAGGTAGCAGTGGCGCTCGCCGAAGGTGTTGTTGACCTCGGCGACGATCGCGGCGAGCGAGCCGTCGCGCCGGTGGCAGTACCAGAAGCTCACCGGCTTGAACACGTAGCCGAGCACGCGCGGGTAGCAGTGCAGCCAGACCTCGCCGTCGGCATCGGCGATGCCCTCGCGCGCGAGCAGGTCGTCGATCCACGCGAGACAGTCGACGCCGCCGCTGCCGTGGTCGCGGTCGTGGAACGAGATCAGGCCGAAGCGGTTGCGCGGCAGCGCGGGGTCGGGGTCGCGGCGCAGCGTGCGCAGCGGCAGCAGCACGAAGTACGTCGGGTACTCGAAGCCGTGCCGCGCCGGGCGCAGGCGCAGGTGGCGCACGACGCCGGTGCCGAGCAGCGCGCGCGCCGGGGTCACGCGGCCTCCGCAGGCACCACGTCGCCGCGAGCCCAGGACTCGCGCAGGGCGTCGACGACGGCCAGGCCCGACGTCAGCCCGTCCTCGTGGAAGCCGTAGCGCGTCCACGCGCCGCAGAACCAGGTGTGCGCGCGACCCTGGATGCGGTCGAGCCGGCGTTGCGCGTCGATCGCGGCCTGGTCGAACACCGGGTGCGCATAGTCGAACTCGGCGAGCACGGCGTCGGCGCGCGGCTCGCGCACCGGGTTCAGCGAGACGACCACCGGCGTGGCGAACGGCAGCGGCTGCAGCCGGTTCAGCAGGTAGTGCAGGCACACGCCCGAGCGCTCGCGGTCGTCGGCGGCGGCGCGCTCGTAGTTCCACGCGGCCCAGGCCTTGCGGCGACGCGGCAGCAACCCCGTGTCGGTGTGCAGCACCGCGCGGTTGGGCTGGTAGCGGATCGCGCCGAGCAGCGCGCGCTCGTCGGCGCTGGCGTCGGCGAGCAACGCCAGGGTCTGGTCGCTGTGGCTTGCCAACACGACGTCGTCGAAGCGTTCGCTGCCGTGGTCGGTGGTCACGATCACGCCGAACTCGCCGCTGCCCGGGGGCACGCGGCGCACCTGGCGCACCGGCGTGGCCAGGCGCGCATCGGCGATGCGCTCGAGCATGCGCTGAACGTAGCGCCGCGCGCCGCCTCGCACCGTGTACCACTGCGGCCGGCCGGTCACCTGGATCAGCCCGTGGTTGTGGCAGAAGCGAATCATCGTCGCGACCGGGAAGCGCAGCATCTGGTCCGTCGGGCACGACCAGATGCAGCCGATCATCGGCAGGAAATACCAGTCGCGGAACTCGTCGCTGAAGCGGTGCTCGCGCAGGAACTCGCCGATCGACTGCCGCAGCTGCGCGTCGGCGCCGCGCGCCGCGATCGAGCTGGTCAGCCGGTTGAAGCGCAGCAGGTCGGCGAGCATGCGCCAGAAGCGGGGGCGCAGCAGGTTGCTGCGCTGCGTGAACACGGAGTCCAGGTCCGCGCCACTCCACTCGAGCCGCAGGTCGGGCACCTGCACCGAGAACGACATGTCCGACGGCGCCAGCTCGATGCCCAGCGCGCCGAACAGCCGCAGCAGGTTCGGGTAGGTGCGCTCGTTGAGCACCAGAAAACCGGTGTCGACGCCGTGCGTGACGCCGTCGAGCGTGACGTCGACGGTGTTCGAGTGTCCGCCGAAGCGGGGTCCGGCTTCGAACAGCGTGACGCGGGCTTCACCGGCCAGATGCCAGGCGACCGCCAGACCCGAGATGCCCGAACCGACGACGGCGACGCGGCGCATCGTTCAGGCTCCCGGACGCAAGAACGGGGCACCGCGGACGGTGCCCCGTGGAAGAAAGGCTGCTGTGGGCCGCCCCGGAGCGAAGGAGGGAGGGAGGAGGGAGGAGGAGAGGCGCTCCGGGATTTCGGTCGGCGAAGCCGACGGGCTGCACAGCAGGAAAAACCTGACGTCGTCGACACCCGATGCGGAAGCCGACGACGAATGATCACTATGACTGGCAGTCGCGCGCGGAGTTCCACGCCGAAGCGTGTCACCGGACAACACGGTCGCGACTGATAAGTCTTTAACGTAAACCATATAGTTCACGATAATACCAGTCAGTTCATGACTGTGCCAGCAGGCGCTCGATTTCCTTGGTGATGCGTCGGGATTGCGGCTCGGTCGCGCTGTCGAAGCTCAGCACCTCGCGCGCGTCGCGCGAGATCAGGTACTTGTGGAAGTTCCACTGCGGCACCTCGCCGCTGCGCACGGCCAGCGCCCGATACAGCGCGAGCGCGCCGGGCCCGCGCACGGTCGACTTCGTGAACATCGGAAAGCGCACCCCGAAGGTGTTCTCGCAGAAGTCGGCGATCTGCGTGTTGCTGCCCGGCTCCTGTTCGCCGAAGTCGTTCGACGGAAAGCCGAGCACGCTGAACCCTCGGCTCGCGTAACGCGCGTGCAATGCCTCGAGCCCCTCGTACTGTCCGGTGTAGCCGCAGCGGCTCGCGGTGTTGACGACCAGCAGCACGCGGCCGGCGAAGTCGCACAGGTCGATCGGGCGCTCGTCCTGCAGTCGCGCCAGCCGGTGCTGCAGCAGCGCCGGGCACGAGCCGGCCGACAGGGAGGGCGCCGCGGCAAGGGCGCCGAGTGCCGCGACGAAGCCTCTGCGCGACAGCGACCCGTGTGGGAGCGATCTGGTTGTCATCGTGTTTGTCCTGTGCAAATGCAGCGCAACGGTCTATATTACGGCCGTTTTCATCCTTTGTGCAATGTTTGTCATGGACAATACGGTGCGACATCGATCTTGCCCCGTCGGGGAATGGCGTGGCTGAGCACGGCGCAGCTGCTGCGCTGACGTTGACGATCGCCGCGGTCGAGCGAGACACCGGGCTCAGCAAGGACACGCTGCGCGTGTGGGAGCGCCGCTACGGCTTCCCTCGCCCTGCGCGCGACGGCGGCGGCGAGCGCGTCTACCCGATCGACCAGGTCGAGAAGCTGCGCACCGTCAAGCGCCTGCTCGACGCTGGCCATCGGCCGGGGCGCATCGTCGCGCTCAGCGCCGATCACCTGCAGCAGCTGTGCGCTTCGACAATCGACCACCCTGCCGCAGCGGCGCGGGGCGGCGCCGTGCGCGACGACCTGCAGCCGCTGCTCGACCTGGCGCGCGCGCACGACGTGCCCAGTCTGCGGCGGCACCTGGCGCAGTCGCTGGCGCGCTGCGGACTGGCACGCTTCGTCGTCGACGCCGCCGCGCCGCTGATGACGCTGGTCGGCGAAGCGTGGCTGCGCGGCCAGCTCGACGTCCACGAGGAGCACATGGTCACCGAGTCGGTGCAACTGCTGCTGCGCCACGCGCTGGCATCGCTGCCCGAGTCGACGCCCGACGCGCGGCCGCGGGTGCTGCTGACCACGCTGCCCGGCGAGCCGCACGGGCTCGGGCTGCTGATGGCCGAGGCGCTGCTCGCCGTCGACGGCGCGACCTGCGTCTCGCTGGGCGTGCAGACGCCGCTGTGGGACGTCGTGCTCGCCTCGCGCGCGTACCGTGCCGACGTCGTCGCACTCGGGTTCAGCGGCAGCGTGAACCCCAACCACGTGGTCGACGCGCTCGCCGAACTGCGCGCCAAGTTGCCGGGCGAGGTCGCGCTATGGGCCGGCGGATCGGCGCCCGTGCTGCGCCGGCGCGCGGTCGACGGCGTGCTGCCGTTGCCGACGCTCGAGGCGATGCAGCAGGCGTTGCAGCGCTGGCGCGACGCGCTGCGCTGAGCGCGCAGCGCAAGGGCATCGGCGCGACCGATGGTGCCGCGCGGGGGTGCCGCCTAGAATCGGCTCGCCCCGCAAGGACCCGCCGATGCTCTACCCCGAACTCTTCAGGCAACTCGAGGCCGTGCGCTGGAACATGGACACCGACATTCCGTGGCAGCGCTTCGACGCGTCGCGCCTGAGCGACGAGCAGGCGCGCACGGTGAAGATGAACGCGATCACCGAGTGGGCCGCGCTGCCCGCCACCGAGATGTTCCTGCGCGACAACCGCGACGACAGCGACTTCTCGGCGTTCATGAGCGTGTGGTTCTTCGAGGAGCAGAAGCATTCGCTGGTGCTGATGGAGTACCTGCGGCGCTTCCGCCCCGACCTGGTGCCCACCGAGGACGAACTGCACGCGGTGCGTTTCGAGTTCGACCCGGCGCCGCCGCTGGAAACGCTGATGCTGCACTTCTGCGGCGAGGTGCGGCTGAACCACTGGTACCGGCGCGCCGCCGAGTGGCACACCGAGCCGGTCATCCAGCACATCTACGAGACGCTGGCGCGCGACGAGGCGCGACACGGCGGCGCTTACCTGCGCTACATGAAGCGTGCGCTGAACAAGTTCGGCGACGAGGCGCGCGCCGCGTTCGCCAAGGTCGGGGTGCTGATGGCCAGCGCGCGCCGCACCGCGCAGGCGCTGCACCCGACGAACCTGCACGTCAACGAGAGGCTGTTCCCGCGCGACACCGTGCAAAGCCGCTTGCCCGATCCGCAGTGGCTCGAGCGCTGGCTCGACGGCCAGATCCAGTTCGACGCCGCCTGGGAGACCAAGGTGGTCGAGCGCATCCTGCACAACCTGTCGCTGCTGATGGAGCGCAGCTTCGCCAGCGTGCAGGAACTCAACCGCTTCCGCAAGGAAGTGGCGGCGCGCGTCGCTGCCGTGCCGCAGGCGGGCTGAGCGCCGCGGCGCCGAGCCTGCCTGCGCGCGCTCGGGCGGAGTGCCGCGTCAGCCCTTCTTCGCCGCGGCGAGCTTCTCCTGGTCGGCCTTGCGGTCGGCATCGACCCGCTGCGCGCTCGGCCGCTGGCCGATCAGCTTGCCGTAGGCCTTCCAGTCGACGCCGTGCTCGGCGAGCAGGTCGGTGCCGAGCACCAGCCGCGTGCTCAGCGCGACCAGCGGCAGGTTCACGTACGCCGCGCAGTCGGCCATCGTGAAGCGATCGCCGGCCACGTAGGGTGCGAACTTCGCCAGCCGCTTGAACGCCGGGATGTTCCTGTCGAGCTGCTTGCGCACGCGCGCCTGCGTGCTCTCGCTGACCGTGCCGCCGAAGAACGCCTGCGCGTACAGCTCGCGCGCCACCAGCTCGACGTGCAGGTTGGTGAAGATCATCAGCTCGCGCACCTTCGCCGCGGCATAAGGGTCGGCCGGCAGCAGCGGCGGCGTCGGGTGCGCCGCCTCGAGGTACTCGAGGATCGCCACGCTCTCGCACAGCGGGCCGTGCGGGGTGCGGATGAACGGGACCTTGGCCAGCGGCGACGCCGACAGCACGTCCTCGTCGCTGCGCCCGGTGCGCACGTACTCCTCCTCGAACGGCACGCCCTTCTCGAGCAGGGCCAGTTTGACCTTGTTGTAGTAGTTCGACAGCGGTATGCCGCACAGCGTGATCATCGCGAGGTCTCCGGTGGGGGGGTGGGCGAAAGGGAGGTGGCCGACGACGCCGCCCGCGGGCGCGGTGCGCGCCCGACGACGGCGATGCCGACGCTGACGGTGGCCAGCGCGACCAGCAGCCGCGCCGTCACCGGCTCGGCCAGCAGCAGCGCGCCGGCGAGCAGGCCGAACACGGGAGTCAGCAGCACGAACGACGAGATCTGCGTCGCCGGGTAGTGGCGCACCAGCCAGAACCACAGCAGGTAGCTGGCGAAGGTGACGACCACCGTCTGGAATCCGAGCATCGACAGCGCCAGCGCGCTGGGCGCGGCCGGCCACTGCTCTCCGGCCGCGACGCCGGCGGCGGTCAGCAGCACGCCCGACACCGCGAGCTGGTACAGCAGCGTCTTCTCGGGCGGCGCGCTGGTCAGCACCGAGCCGCGGATGACCAGCGTCGTCGCACCCCACAGCACCGCGGCGATCACGCCCAGCGCGTCGCCCAGCCACTGTCGGTCGCCGACGGCCTTGCTGCCGAAGCCGTCGGCAAAGGCCAGCGCGACGCCGGCGAACGCCGCGACCAGCCCGCCGAGCTGCAGCGCCGACAGCCGCTCGGCGCGCGCGATGAACGGCATGCCCAGCGCGACGACGAAAGGCGACAGGTACAGGAACACCACCATGCGCGACGCCGTGGTGTACTGCAGCCCGACGAAGATGCAGCCGAACTCGGCGGCGAACAGCGCGCCGGCCAGCCCGCCAGCGCGCCAGGTCGGCGCGCTGCCGGAAGCGCCGCGCAGCGGCAGGCCGCGCCACGCGACCCAGGCGAGCACCAGCAGCGTCGCTCCCAGCGAGCGCACGCCGGCCTGCAGCAGCGGCGGGATCTCGGCCAGCGCCACCTTCGCGGCAACCTGGTTGACGCCCCACAGCAGGCAGCACAGCACCAGCGAGGCCACCGCGATGCCGTCGAGCCGGGATTTGCGCTCGCTCATGATCGGGATGCTATCGGCTTCGCGGCGTCCGCCATGTCGCCCAGGCGCCGAGCACGGTGCCTGCGACGGCGCCGGCGGCGTGCGCCAGCGGTGCGAGCGCGAAGTCCCATGCGGCCGAGACCTGCAGCGCACCGCGCCAGGGCGCCTCGAGCGCGACCTTCGCCGCCAGCCCGCAGAGCACCGCCGCAGCGATGCCGCGCCGCGTGCCGCGCGCGTGGCGCAGCAGGTGCACCGCGACGACGGCCACGCCCGCGTGCAGCACCCCCGACAGTCCGCCGTAATGCGCGATCTGCGGCTGCAGCGCCAGCGCCGCGTGGGTCAGCGGCCAGGCCAGCGCCCAGGCCAGCGCGGCGGCGCGCGGCACGCGCGCCACCCAGCCCCAGGCGGCGACGACCGCGGTGCCCAGCAGGTTCACCGCCAGGTGTGGCGCGCTCCAGTGCACGAACGCTGCGCTGAACAGGCGCCACGGCTCGCGCCACGCGAGCTGCGGCTGCCAGTCGAGCGCCGACGTCGGCAGCAGCGCGCCCGCGGCGGCGCCGCCGGCCAGCAGCGCGCCGAGCGCGAGCCAGGCCGGCGCGCCGGCGACGGCGTTCAGCCGAACACCGCGTGCCACAGCGCGACGATGGCCGCGCGCGGCGCCGCGAGCGTCTCGGGGGCGAACTGCGTCGGCTGCTCGTCGAGGCGCGCGCGGTGCTGGGCGCGGCGCAGCTCGCGGTAGGCGTCGGCGGCGGCCACGCCGACGCCCGCAGGCAGCAGCCCGGCCGCCTCGGCGCGCTGCAGCAGCGCGATGTTGCCCGCGTTGTCGAGCAGCGCCGGATGCGCCGCCCCGTGCGCCAGCACCAGGTACTGCACCGCGAACTCGGCGTCCATCATGCCGCCGGCGCCGTGTTTGACGTCGAAGCGGCCCTCGCGCTCGGGGTGCGCGGCGCGCACCTTGTCGCGCATCGCGTGGATCTCGTCGCGCAGCGCCGCCGCGTCGCGGGGCGCGCACAGCACCTGTCGGCGCACCGCGTCGAATCGCGCGACCAGGTCGCTCGCGCCGGCGCACCAGCGCGCGCGGGTGATCGCCTGGTGCTCCCATGTCCACGCGGTGTTGCTGCCGCGGCCCTGCTGATACGCCTCGAACGAGCGCAGCGAGGTCACGAGCAGCCCGGAGTTGCCGTTCGGCCGCAGCGCGGTGTCGATCTCGAACAGCTCGCCGGCGGCGGTGCGCAGCGTCAGCCAGGTGATCAGCCGGCGCGTGAACGCGCCGTAGACCTCCGCCGCGCGCTCGTCTTCGTCGTCGTAGAGGAACACCACGTCGAGGTCGCTGCCGTAGCCGAGCTCCTTGCCTCCGAGCTTGCCGTAGGCGATCACCGCCAGCCGCGGGTCGCCGCGGTGGCGTTGCTTCAGACCGGCCCAGGCCCAGTCGATCGTCGTGGCGACGATGGTGTCGGCCAGCGCCGACAGGTCGTCGGCGACTTGCTCGACGGTGATGCGGCCCTCGACGTCGCGCACCAGCGTGCGGAACACCTCGGCGTGGTGGGCGCGGCGCAGGGTGTCGAGCAGCGCTTCCTCCGACGCCTCGCCGGCACGCTGCCAGGCCGCGTGGCGGTCCTCCAGCTCGCGCCGGAAGGCCACGGCGTCGAAGCGCCCGCCGAGCAGCCGCGCGTCGGCGAGCTCGTCGATCACGCCCGGATGGCGCATCAGGTAGCGCATCGGCCAGCGCGCCAGCCCGAGCAGGCGCAGCAGCCGCCCGAGCACCTCGGGGCGCTCGACGAGCAGCGCGAGGTAGCTCTCGCGGCGCAGCAGCGGCTCGACCCAGTCGACGAAACGCAGCGCCGCCTCGGGCGTGGCCTCGTCGCGCTGCACCGCGGCGGCCACGCGTTGCGCCAGCTTGCCCAGTCGCAGCTTGCCCTCGTCGCGCAGCGCCTGCACGCGCGGCAGCTGCGTCCACGCGCGCACGCGCTCGGCCAGCGTCGGGGGCAGCGTCTCGAGCAGGCGCTCGCTGTCGATCGGCATCGGCGCCGTGCCGCAGCTGCGGCAGCCGTTGCGTCCGCCGCCCGCCGGGGGCTGGCCGTCGTGCAGCAGGGCGTCGAACTCGGTGGCGACGAACTCGCGCGTCGCGCACAGCCGGTCGATCAGTTCGCAGGCGTCGGCGCTGCAGGCCAACCCCAGGCTGCCGGCGATCCAGCGCAGGTCGCCGTCGGCGCCGGGCAGCAGGTGCGTCTGCTGGTCGTCCAGGTACTGGATGCGGTGCTCGATGCGCCGCAGGAACACGTAGGCCTCGGCCAGCCGCGCCGCCGTGTCGGGCTTCATCAGCCCGTGCGCGACCAGCCGCTGCAGCCCGCGCAGCGTCGAGCGCGTGCGCATCTCGGGGAACTGGCCGCCACGCACGACCAGCAGCAACTGCACGATGAACTCGATCTCGCGGATGCCGCCTCGCGACAGCTTGACGTCGTTGGCGCGCTCGGGCCGGCCGGCGGCACGGCGCTGCGCTTCGTCGCGGATCTTCGCGTGCAGCTGGCGCAGCCCCTCGAACACGCCGTAGTCGAGGTAACGCCGGTAGACGAAGGACGTGACCAGCGAGCGCAGCGCGCCGGCGCGTCCGGTCGCCACCGCGGCCGGCGGTGCGACGACGCGGCTCTTCAACCACGCGAAGCGCTCCCACTCGCGCCCCTGCACGAGGAAGTACTCCTCGAGCATCCCCATGCTGACCACCGGCGGGCCCGACATGCCGTTGGGGCGCAGCGCCAGGTCGACGCGGAACACGAAGCCGTCCTCGGTGGTCTCGCCGATCAGCGCGTACAGCCGGCGCGCGACCTTCGAGAAGTACTCGTGCGCGCTGATCGGCTGCGCGCCGTCGGTGTGGCCGTCGTCCTCGTAGACATAGACCACGTCGATGTCCGACGACACGTTGAGCTCGCGCGCGCCGAGCTTGCCCATGCCGACGATCCAGAACTCGATCGGCTCGCCGCCGGCGTCGCGCGGCCGGCCGTGGCGGGTGCCCTCGTCGGCGTGCGCCTGCGCCAGCGCGCGGCCGAGCGTGACCTCGGCCAGCGCGGTCATCGCCGCGGTGACCTCGTCGAGCGACGCGCCCTGCTCGACGTCGAGCACCGCGAGCCGCTCGAGCACCAACTGACGCGCGACGCGCATCGCCGCCGGCAGGGCGCGCCCGCCTGCGAGCAGCGTGTCGATCAGCGCGTCGATGGCGCCGGCGTCGGGCATGCCGGCGCGCAACAGCGGCAACTCGGCCGCGTAGCGGCGGCGCACGCGTTGCACGAAGCGGCTGTGGTCGGCGAGCACGCCGGGCACCGCGACGGGCGCCGCCGGCACGGCGGAACTGGGAGGCGTGGTCACCGCGGAGGTCTGTGCTAGATTGACCTGCGCCAGGCGGGATCGAGGCCCGAGCGACCGCTCACGATCGGATCCACCCCGCGCGCGCGCGGCTGGCGTGTCGACATGCCGAAGCCTCCGTCCCGTCCCGATGCCGTTGACGACCTGCTGCCACCGCCGCGGGCGTCGCTGTGGCGCATCGCCGGCCGTGCCGCGCTGGTCGTGGTGTTTGGACTGTGGAGCTTATTGCTCTTCGCTTGGCTGACGCTGCACTGGGGGATTTTGCCCAACGCGCGCGCCTGGCTGCCGCAGATCGAGCAGCAGGCCAGCCGCGCGTTGGGGATGCCGGTGCGCATCGGCGACATCCGGGTGCGCTCGGGCGGCTGGGTGCCGGCACTCGAGCTCGACGACGTGGTGCTGCTCGACGCCGGCGGGCGCGAGGCACTGCGCCTGCCGCGCGTGGCCGCGGCGCCGGCGGCGCGCTCGCTGATGGCGCTCGAACTGCAACTGCAGCAGCTGCTCGTCGACGGCGCGCAGATCGAGCTGCGCCGCGACGCGCTGGGCCGCCTGCACCTGGCCGGCTTCGACCTCGCCGCGGCCGACGCCGGCGCCGACAGCGCCTTCGCCGCGTGGCTGCTGCGCCAGCGCGAGGTCGTGCTGCGCGGCGCGCGGCTGCGCTGGATCGACGAGCAGCGGCTGGCGCCGCCGCTGGCGCTGGAGGCGGTCGACGTGGTGCTGCGCAACCGCGGGCGCCGCCACGAGCTGCGCATCGACGCCACGCCGCCGGCCGACTGGGGCGAGCGCTTCACCGTGCGCGCCCAGCTGGCGTCGCCGCTGCTCGGGCGGCGCGACGACTGGCAGCGCCTGGGCGGCGAGGTCTACGCCGAGCTGCCGCGCATCGACGCCGGGGCGCTGCGGCGCTACGTCGACCTGCCGTTCGACTGGCGCGAGGGCCTGGGCGCGCTGCGCGGCTGGGCCCAGTTCGCGCAGGGCGAGGCGGTGTCGGCGACCGTCGACCTGGCCTTCGAGTCGGTCGCCATGCGGCTGGCGCCGACCGTCGAGCCGCTGCAGTTGCAGCGCATCGCCGGCCGGCTGACGGCGCGGCGCGACGACGACGCGCTGACGCTCTCGGCGAGCGACTTCGGATTCACCGACGCCTCGGGACGCGTGTGGCCGCCCGGCCGACTGCACCTGGCGCTGCGCCAGCGCCGCGGCGACGCGCCGGTCACCGGCGGCGAGTTCCGCGCCGACCGGCTCGACCTGGCGCTGATGGCCGCGGTGGCGGCGCACCTGCCGCTGGGCGACGCGGTGCGCGCACTGCTGGCCGAACTGCAGCCGGGCGGTCGCGTCGAGTCGCTCGACGCGCGCTGGGACGGAGCGCTCGATGCACCGCGGCAGTACCGTGTCAAGGCCGCGCTGCACGACCTGTCGCTGGCCGCGCGGCCGGTGGCCGACGTCGACGGCCGGCCCACGCCCGGGCGGCCGGGCTGGCGCGGCGCGCGCATCGAGCTCGACGCGAACGAGCGCGGCGGCGAGGCGCAGCTCGCGTTCGACCGCGGCGCGCTGCTGCTGCCGGGCGTGTTCACCGAATCCGAGCTGCCGTTGCGCCGTCTCGCCGCCCGGCTCGACTGGCGGCTCGAGCCGCGCCGCGGCGTCGCGCCGCAGGTCACGCTGCGCGTGCGCGACGCGCGCTTCGCCAACGCCGACGCGCGCGGAAGCTTCGACGCGGTCTGGCGCAGCGGCGACGGCGAGGGCGTCGGTCGCGGCGCGCGATTCCCGGGCCGGCTCGAACTGGCCGGGCGCATCGACGAAGGCCGCGCCGACGCGGTGCCGCGCTACCTGCCGCTGGGCCTGCCGTCGGTGGCGCGCGACTACGTTGCGGGCGCGGTGCGCGGCGGCACGATCAGCGGCGCGCGCTTCGAGGTGCGCGGCGACCTGTGGGACTTCCCGTTCCACGACGGCAGCGACGGCGAGTTCCGCATCGGCGGGCGCGCGCAGGGGCTGACCCTGGCCTACGTGCCCGACGTGCCCGGGCATGCGTCCGAGTGGCCGGCGTTCACCGAGGTCTCGGGCGAGATCGAGTTCCGGCGTGCGTCGATGGCGGTGCGCAACGCCAGCGCGCGCGTGTTCGGGCTCGCGATGAGCGGCGTGCAGGCGTCGATCGACGACCTCGCGCAGCATCCGGTGCTGCGGGTCGAAGGGATCGCGCGCGGGCCGGCGTCGGGACTGCTGCGCTACCTCGACGCGTCGCCGGTGGGCGGCTGGATCGACGACACGCTGGCCGGCGCCAGCGTCGCCGGCGACGGCGAGCTGCAGCTCGCGATCCGCCTGCCGCTCGACGACCTGCACGCCAGCGGCGTGCGCGGCTCGCTGCGCCTGGACGGCAACGACCTGCGGCTCGCGCCGTCGCTGCCGCTGTTGGCCGCCGCGCGCGGGCACATCGACTTCACCCACGAGGGCTTCCGGCTGCGTGACGCGAGCGCGCGCGTGTTCGGCGGCGAGGCGACCTTCGACGGCGGCCGCGGCGCCGACGGCCTGCTGCAGCTGCTGGTGCAGGGGCGCGCGCGCGCCGAGTCGATGCGCCAGTCGCGCGAGCTGCCGGCGCTGGCACAGCTCGCCATGCGCCTGGACGGCGAGGCGGCGTACCGGCTGCAGCTCGATTGGCGGCGCGGCGACGCCGAGCCCGCGGTGGTGCTGACGAGCGACCTGGTCGGCCTGGCGCTGCGGCTGCCGGCGCCGCTCGACAAGGCCGCCGCGGCGCCGCTGCCGCTGCGCTACAGCGTCGTGCCGCTGCCCGCCGGCAGCACCGCCGCCACCCGAGACGAGCTGCGCGTCGACCTCGGCACGCTGCTGCACGCTCGCTACGAGCGGGAGTTCGACGCCAGCGCTCGCGTGCACGTGCTGCGCGGCGGCATCGGCGTGGGCGAGCCGGCGCCGTGGCCGGCGTCGGGCGTCGCGGCGGTGGTGACGCTGGCTCAGCTCGACCTGCCGGCGTGGCAGGCGGTGCGGGCGGGGCTCGGCGCCGAGGGCGGCGGCGTCTACGCGCCGCAGCAGGTGGCGCTGCGCACCGACGAACTGCGCGCCGACGGCCGGCGCCTGAGCGGCGTCGTCGCCGGGCTGTCGCAGGCGTCCAGCGGCGTGTGGCGCGCCAGCGTCGAGGCCGACCAGCTGGCCGGCTACCTCGAGTGGCAGCCGCCGTCGCCGGCGGCGCCGGGGGGACTGCGGGCACGCCTGTCGCGCCTGGCCCTGCCGCGCAGCGACGAGGCGCAGGTCGAGACGCTGCTCGAGCGCGCCCCGGAACGCGTGCCGGCGCTCGACGTGGTCGTCGAGCGTTTCGATCTGCGCGGCAGGCAGCTCGGCCACCTCGAGGTCCAGGCCGTGAACCGCGCTCTGCCGGGCGGTGCCCACGAATGGCGGCTGTCGACGCTGCGGCTGGCCAACGACGACGCCACGTTCAGCGCCGCCGGCCACTGGCGCCCCGCCGGCGCACGCGCGCCGGCGCGCATGGTCGCCGACTTCGGCCTCGACCTGACCGACGCCGGGGCGCTGCTGTCGCGGCTGGGGCTGCCCGACGCGCTGCAAGGCGGCGCCGGCAGGCTCGAGGGCCAGGTGTCGTGGCACGGATCGCCGCTGGCGCCGCATCCGCCGACGATGGACGGGCGCATGCAGCTCGCGCTCGAGAAGGGGCGCTTCCTGAAGGCCGAGCCGGGCGCGGCGCGGCTGCTGTCGGTGCTCAGCCTGCAGGCGCTGCCGCGCCGGCTGGCGCTCGACTTCCGCGACCTGTTCCAGGAGGGCTTCGCGTTCGACGACGTCGCCGGCGACGTGACGGTGCGCGCCGGCGTCGCGCGCACCGAGAACCTGCGCATGCGCGGGCTGCAGGCGGCGGTGCTGATGCAGGGCGAAGCCGACCTCGCGCGCGAGACGCAGGACCTGCGCGTGATCGTCGTGCCCGAGATCAACGCCGGCACCGCGTCGCTGGTGTACTCGCTGATCAACCCGGCGGTCGGGCTGGGCAGCTTCGTCGCGCAGCTGTTCCTGCGCCAGCCGCTGATGGCCGCGGGCACCCGAGAATTCCACGTGCACGGCAGCTGGGCCGACCCGAAGGTCGACCGCGTCGAACGCACCGCCGAGGCGGCGCCGCGCGCCGACGCGCCCGACGCCGCACCCACCCCTGCGCAATGACACCGAGGACCACCCGATGAAGATCGCCGCCTTGCAGATGGTCTCGACGCCCGACGTCGAGCGCAATCTCGCCGATGCCGCGGCGCTGCTCGCCGACGCCGCCGCGCAGGGCGCCGCGCTGGTCGCGCTGCCCGAGTATTTCTGCCTGATGGGCGCCGAGGAAGACAAGCGGCGCCACGCCGAGGACGACGCCGGCGAGCGCCCGCTCGACACCGGCGGCGCCGGCCCGATCCAGGCCTTCCTCGCCGCGCAGGCGAAAGCGCACGCGCTGTGGGTGATCGGCGGGACGCTGCCGATGCGCAGCCCCGGCAGCGCGCGCGTGCGCAACGCCTGCTGCGTGTACGGTCCCGACGGCAGGCGCGCCGCGCGCTACGACAAGCTGCACCTGTTCGCGTTCGACAACGGCCGCGAGAGCTACGACGAGGCGCGTGTGCTCGAGCCCGGTGCCGAGCCGGTGACGCTGCGCGCCGCCGGGCTGCGCGTCGGGCTGAGCGTGTGCTACGACCTGCGCTTTCCCGAGCTGTACCGCGCGATGACCTACGGCGACGCGCAGCCGCTGGACCTGATCAGCGTTCCCGCGGCGTTCACCTACACGACCGGGCGGGCGCACTGGGAGCTGCTGCTGCGCGCGCGCGCCGTCGAGAACCAGTGCCATGTCATCGCCGCCGCACAGGGCGGCGTGCACGAGAACGGCCGCCGCACCTGGGGCCACAGCATGATCGTCGACCCCTGGGGCGAAGTGCTTGCCGTGCGCGACGAGGGGCCCGGCGTGGTGATCGCCGAAGTCGATGCCGAGCGTCAGCGCGAGGTGCGGCTGCAACTGCCGGCGCTGGCGCACCGGCGGCTGTAGGCCGCGGCGGGCGCCGGTTCGTCATGGCGCTCGCACCGAGGGGTGCGAGCGTGCGACGCCCGACCGTTGCCGACGGTCGCGAAGCGGGGTTCGACCCGCGATCGATGGTCGAGGTCGGCGGGCCGCGGCCGACGGCACATGCCGCGCTGCCCGGCCCGCGCTCGCGTGGCCGAGCTCGCTGCGCTTCCTGCGGTCGCCTCGCTCGGACCCGGTCCGCGAGTCGGTTCTCGGAGCGCGCTGCGCGCGCCGACCCCGCGCCTGGCCTGGCAGGCGGCGCCAACCGATGCGGCCCGCCCCGTGCACGCGATGGGACGCGAAGGGCACTCGCCGGCCGGCACTGGACGAGGGACATCGGTCGCCCGCGACGACGCGTCGCGCGTGGTCCCTAGAATGCCCGGCTCCGCCCTGTCCGAGGCCCTGCCGAGCCATGTCCGCCACCGTCGGTCCCGACACGCCCGCCATCGCCCCCGAGGCGGGCGCGCCCGACGCGGCGACGGCGGCCGGGCGGGGCCACATCCGCATCCGCGGCGCGCGCCAGCACAACCTGAAGAACCTCGACCTCGACATCCGCACCGGCGAGATGACGGTGGTCA
>CAZUBF010000009.1:2167-17063 GCA_964618555.1 uncultured Azohydromonas sp. | reverse complement strand
GTTCGACACGCTGTACGCCGAGGGGCAGCGCCGCTACGTCGAGACCTTCAGCGCGTACGCACGCCAGTTCCTCGACCGCATGGATCGCCCGGCGGTCGACCGCGTCGACGGCGTGCCGCCGGCGATCGCGATCGACCAGACCAACCCGGTGCGCACCAGCCGCAGCACGGTCGGCACGATGACCGAGCTCAACGACCACCTGAAGCTGCTGTTCGCGCGTGCCGGCCAGCTGTTCGACCGCATCACCGCGCTGCCGGTGCGGCACGACACGCCGGCGACGATCCAGTCCGACCTGCGTGCGCGCGCCACCGCGGCCGGCGACCCCCGGCTGACGGTGACGTTCCCGGTCGAGCTGCCGGCGAACACCACGGCCGCGGAAGTCGAGCAATGGCTGGCGGCCAGCGGCTTCGCGCGCGTGCACGGCGAGCGGGTCGTCGACGGCAAGACGAGCGGCGCCGGGCCGTCCCAAGCCGCGAGCGCCCCCCCGGGGGGCAGCGCCGCGGCGGCAGCCGCAAGCGTGGGGGCCGTCAGGATCCTCGACGTCGTCGCGGACCGCTTCCGCGCATCGAACGCCGAATCGGTGCGTGTCGACGAGGCGATCGAGACGGCACTCAAGCGCGGCAGCGGCCGCGTCGACGTGCAGGTGCAGCACGAGGACGGGCGCACCGACCTGTGGCGCTGGTCGACCGGCCTGCACTGTCCCGAGTCGGACCTGCGCTATGCCGATCCGCAGCCGAGCCTGTTCAGCTTCAACTCGGCCTGGGGCGCCTGCGAGACCTGCCGCGGCTTCGGCCGCGTGATCGGCGTGGACCTGGGACTCGTCATTCCCGACGGCCGCAAGACGCTGCGCAACGGCGCCGTCAAGCCGCTGCAGACGCCGGCGTGGGCCGAGTGCCAGGACGATCTGCTGAAGTACGCCGGCGAGGCCGGCGTCCCGCGCGACACGGCGTGGCACCAGCTGACGACAGCGCAGCGCGACTGGGTCATCCACGGCTCGCCGCACTGGGCCGGCGACTGGAACAAGCAGTGGTACGGGGTGCTTCGCTTCTTCGAGTACCTCGAGAGCAAGGCGTACAAGATGCACATCCGCGTGCTCTTGTCGAAGTACCGCAGCTACACCCCGTGCACCGCGTGCGGCGGCGCGCGACTCAAGCGCGAGGCGCTGCTGTGGCGCATCGGCTCGAAGGCCGACGCCGACGCGGCGCTGGCCGGCGACGCGCCGGGCGGCTCGCGGCATCGGCGCTTCCTACCGGTCGGCGTCGACTGGACGCCCGCGCAGCTCGAGGCGCTGCCGGGCCTGTCGCTGCACGACCTGATGCTGCTGCCGATCGAACGCCTGAAGCGCTTCTTCGACGGCCTGCACCTCGACGACGCCGTGCTCGACGAGGCGCTGCGGCTGCTGCAGGGCGAGGTGCGCACGCGGCTGAAGTACCTGTGCGACGTCGGGCTGGGTTACCTGACGCTCGACCGCCAGAGCCGCACCCTCTCGGGCGGCGAGGTGCAGCGCATCAACCTGACCACCGCGCTGGGCACGTCGCTGGTCAACACCATGTTCGTGCTCGACGAACCCAGCATCGGTCTGCACCCGCGCGACATGGGTCGCATCGTCGAGGCGATGTACCGCCTGCGCGACGCCGGCAACACGCTCGTCGTCGTCGAGCACGACCCGGCGGTGATGTTCGCCGCCGACCGCCTGATCGACATGGGGCCCGGCCCTGGAGAACGCGGCGGCCGGATCGTGTTCGACGGCACGCCCGACGAGGCGCGGCACGCGAACACGCTCACCGGCGCGTACCTCGGCGGGCGCCGGCAGGTGGGGCTCGGCTTCCGGCGCCCGGTCGACGACGCGACGCCGAAGCTGATCGTCGAAGGCGCGCGCGAGCACAACCTGAAGGGCGTCACGGTCGCGGTGCCGCTGCAGCGCCTGGTCGTCGTCACCGGCGTGTCGGGCTCGGGCAAGAGCACGCTGGTGCAGGACGTGCTGTATCCGGCGCTCGCCCGCCACTTCGGACAGGCCACCGAGGCGCCGGGTGCGCACGAGCGGCTGCTCGGCGCCGACTGGCTGGCCGACGCCGTGTTCGTCGACCAGAGCCCGATCGGCAAGACGGCGCGGTCCAACCCGGCGAGTTACGTCGGTGCCTTCGACGCCATCCGGGCGCTGTTCGCCGACGCGCCGCTGGCGCGCGAGCGTGGTTACGGCACCGGCATGTTCAGCTTCAACGCCGGCGACGGCCGTTGCCCGACCTGCGGCGGCTCGGGCTTCGAGCATGTCGAGATGCAGTTCCTGTCCGACGTCTACCTGCGCTGCCCCGACTGCGACGGCAAGCGCTTCCGCGCCGAGATCCTCGAGGTCAAGATCGTGCGCGGGCCGCTGCAGCTGTCGGTGGCCGACGTGCTCGAACTCACGGTGGCCGAAGCGGCGCACTGGTTCCAGGCCGACCGCGAGGTGGTGGCGCGGCTGCAGCCCATCGTCGACGTCGGCCTCGACTACGTGCGCCTCGGCCAGCCGGTGCCGACGCTGTCGGGCGGCGAGGCGCAGCGCCTCAAGCTGGCCGGCTTCCTCGCCGAGGCGGCGGCGCGGCCGGCGAGCCAGCCGCTGGCGAAGAAGGGCACGCTGTTCCTGTTCGACGAACCGACCACCGGCCTGCACTTCGACGACATCGCCAAGCTGATGCGCGCGCTGCGCAAGCTGCTCGACGCCGGCCACTCGCTGCTGGTGATCGAGCACAACCTCGACGTGATCCGCAGCGCCGACTGGATCGTCGACCTCGGCCCCGAGGGCGGCGACGGCGGCGGCGAGGTGGTGGCCACCGGCACGCCCGACGACGTCAAGGCGCACCCGACGTCGCACACCGGCGCCGCGCTGCGCGACTACGAGCATGCGCTCGGCGCCGGCGGCCACCGCGTCGAGGAGGGCCGCGCGCTGCAGGCCATCGTCAAGGCGCGGCGCGACGCCGCGCGCGCCGAGGCCGGCGACGCGATCCGCATCGTCAACGCGCGCGAGCACAACCTGAAGAGCCTGAGCGTCGACATCCCGCGCGGCAGGTTCAGCGTGATCACCGGCGTGTCGGGCTCGGGCAAGAGCACGCTGGCGTTCGACATCCTCTTCAACGAAGGGCAGCGGCGCTACCTCGAGAGCCTGAACGCCTACGCGCGCAGCATCGTGCAGCCGGCGGGCCGGCCCGAGGTCGACGCCGTCTACGGCATCCCGCCCACCGTCGCGATCGAGCAGCGGCTGTCGCGCGGCGGGCGCAAGAGCACGGTGGCCACCACCACCGAGGTGTGGCACTTCCTGCGCCTGCTGTGGGTCAAGCTCGGGCTGCAGCACTGCGTGCACGACGGCGCCGAGGTGCGCCCGCAGAGCGTCGAGAGCATCGCCGCGCAGCTGCTGCGCGACCACCGCGGCGAACACGTGGGCCTGCTCGCCCCGCTGGTGGTCAACCGCAAGGGCGTGTACACCGACCTCGCGAAGTGGGCCCGCGCCCGTGGCCACACGCACCTGAGGGTCGACGGCGAGTTCCTGAAGGTCGACCCGTGGCCGCGCATCGACCGCTTCCGCGAGCACACGATCGAGCTGCCGGTGGCCGACCTGGTGGTCGATCCGGCGCGCGAAGCCGAACTGCGCGATGCGCTGGCCAGGGCGCTCGACCTCGGGCGCGGCGTGCTGCACCTGCTGCACCCGCTCGACGGGCTGGCGGCGGCGATGGACGACGGCCAGTCGACCGCGGCCATCGGCACGCTGAAGGTGTTCTCGACCAAGCGCGCCTGCCCGGTGTGCGGCACCAGCTACCCCGAGCCCGACCCGCGACTGTTCAGCTACAACAGCAAGCACGGCTGGTGCACGACCTGCGTCGGCACGGGGCTGGCACTGACGCGCGAGCAGCGGCGCGCGTTCGACGACTCGCAGCGCGACAAGGACCGCGACGGCGACAAGGGCCGCGAGCAGGCCTTTCCCAGCGAGGAGCCCGAGGTCGAAGGCGTCGTCGACACGCCGTGCCCCGACTGCGGCGGCACGCGGCTGAACCCGACCGCGCGCGCGGTGACCTTCGATGGCCGGGCGATCAGCGAGGTCGCGGCATGGTCGGTGTCCGACTCGCGGCGCTGGGTCGACGCCCTCGCGCTCGCCGGCCGCGACGCGCAGATCGCGCGCGACGTCGTCACCGAGATCGCGAACCGGCTGCGCTTCCTCGAGGAGGTCGGGCTCGGGTATCTCACGCTCGAGCGCGCCGCGCCGACGCTGTCGGGCGGCGAGGCGCAGCGCATCCGGCTCGCGGCGCAGCTCGGCAGCCACCTGCAGGGCGTGTGCTACGTGCTGGACGAGCCGACGATCGGTCTGCACGCGCGCGACAACGCGCTGCTGCTCGACGCGCTGCAGCGGCTGGGCGCCATGGGCAACACGCTGGTCGTCGTCGAACACGACGAGGACACGATCCGCCGTGCCGAGCACCTGATCGACATCGGCCCCGGCGCCGGCAAGCGCGGCGGGCGCGTCGTCGCGCAGGGCACGTCGCGCGACCTCGTCGGCGCCGCCGAGTCGGTCACCGGGCGCTTCCTCGAGACGCCGATGCGCCACCCGCTGCAGCCGCGGCGGCCCGCCGCCGACGACGCGCCGCGGCTGGTGGTGCGCGGCGCGTCGCTGCACAACCTGCAGCGCCTCGACGTCGGCGTGCCGCTGCAGCGGCTGGTGGCCGTGACCGGAGTCAGCGGCTCGGGCAAGAGCACGCTGGCGCGCGACGTGCTGCTGGCCAACCTGCAGTTCCGCAACCAGCGTGGTGGGAAACCGTCGTGGGCGGGCTGCGAGCGCATCGACGGCTTCGAGGCGATCGACCGCGTGCTCGAGGTCGACCAGACGCCGATCGGCAAGACGCCGCGTTCGTGCCCGGCGACCTACGTCGGTTTCTGGGATGCGATCCGCAAGCTGTTCGCCGAGACGCTCGAAGCCAAGGCGCGCGGCTACGGCGCCGCACGCTTCAGCTTCAACGTCGGCGGGGGCCGCTGCCACGCCTGCGAAGGCCAGGGCGTGCGCACCATCGCGATGAGCTTCCTGCCCGACGTCAAGGTGCCTTGCGAGGTCTGCCACGGCCGGCGCTTCAACGCCGAGACGCTGGCGGTGAGCTGGCGCGGGCGCAGCATCGGCGAGGTGCTGCAGATGGAGGTCGACGAGGCGGTCGAGTTCTTCGCCAGCATGCCGGCGATCGCGTACCCGCTGCGGCTGCTGCACGACGTCGGCCTCGGCTACCTGACGCTGGGCCAGCCGTCGCCGACGCTGTCGGGCGGCGAGGCGCAGCGCATCAAGCTGGTGACCGAACTCTCCAAGGTGCGCGACGACGTGACGCGAAGGGGCTGGATTGACAGCCCCCTGGCGCCTGCGGCGCCGCCCCCCGAGGGGGACCGCCCGATTGGGGCGGCCCGGCGCGGGCGGGCGCCGCACACGCTGTACGTGCTCGACGAGCCGACGGTGGGCCTGCACATGGCCGACGTCGAGCGGCTGATCCGCGTGCTGCACCGCCTCGTCGACGGCGGCCACAGCGTCGTGGTCATCGAACACGACCTCGACGTGATCGCCGAGGCCGACTGGGTCATCGATCTCGGCCCCGAAGGCGGCGCCGGCGGCGGGCGCGTCGCCGCGGCGGGCACGCCGGAACAGGTGGTCACCGCCGGCACGCACACCGGGCAGGCGCTGGCGGGGGTGCTGGCGCGGCGCTGAGCGCGCCACCTTCGCTCACCCGGCCGCCGACTCGAGCTCCTGCGCCAGCAGCCGCGCCGCCGCCGAAGTGCGCGCCCGCGCCCGCGTCAGCACCACGAACTGCCTTTCGGCCCAGGGTTCGGCCAGCGGCACCAGGGCCAGCCGCCCGGCGCCGGCATGCGGCACGGCCACCTCGCGTGGCAGCACCGCCAGCCCGAGCCCGGCCGCGACGATGCGGCAGGCCGCGTCCATGCTCGACACCTGGATGCGGTGCGCCAGCTCGGCGCCCGCGCGGGCGGCTTCGCGGCGCAGCAGCCGGTCCATCAACCCGCCGGGGGCCACGCCGACCGACGGCTCGGCGAGGACTTCGGCGAGGCGCAGCGACGGACGCCGCGCCAGCGGGTGCCCGGGCACCATCACCACACACAGGCGGTCGCGCCGGTAGGGCCGCACCACGAGGTCGGCCATGTCGAGCTGGTCCCACAGCACGCCCAGGTCGGCTGCCCCGTCGTGCAGCGCGCGCACGATGTCGGCGCTGACGCGCTCGTCGAGGCTCACGCGCAGCCGCGGGTGCCGGGCGACGAAGCGGCCGATGTCGTCGGGCAGCTTCTCGGCAAGCACCGACGGGCTGGCCAGCACGCGCACGCTGCCCTGCACGCCGTCGGCGAATTCGCCCAGCTCGGCGCGGGCGCGCTGCATCGCGGCCAGCACCTCGCGTGCGCGCGCCAGCAGCGCCTCGCCGGCCGCCGTCGGCGCCACGCCGCGGGCGTGGCGCACCAGCAGCGCGGTGCCCAGCTCGGCTTCCAGCGCGCCGAGCCGTTTGCTCAGCGCCGAGGCGACCATGGCCTCGCGCACGGCGGCGCGCGCCACGCTGCCTTCCTCGCAGGCGGCGACGAACAGCTGCAGCGACACCGGGTCGAGCGGACGTGAAGGGTGGGACGGGCGGGTCATGGCGTTCCGAATCGGAACGGTTGGAGTGAATATTCGACATTCGCACATTCCATGGGGAACGTCTACAGTGCAGCCCATGACAACCTGTCCCGCCCCCCATGCCGCGGTCTCGGTGCGCGAGGTCGGCCCGCGCGACGGGCTGCAGAGCATCGCGCGCACGCTGCCCACGGCACGAAAGCTCGAGTGGCTGCGCGCGCTGCACGCCGCCGGCGTGCGCGAGGCCGAGGTCGGCTCGTTCGTGCCGGCGCGGCTGCTGCCGCAGCTGGCCGACACCGCCGAGGTGGTGGCCTTCGCGCGCACGCTGCCGGGGCTCGTGACCTCGGTGCTGGTGCCCAACCTGAAGGGTGCGCAGGCGGCGCTGGACAGCGGCGCCGACGCCATGCTGCTGCCGCTGTCGGCCAGCCACGCGCACAGCCTGGCCAACCTGCGCAAGACACCCGACGAGGCGGTCGCCGAGGTCGGCCGCATCCGCGCGCTGCGCGACGCCGCGGGGGCGAAGTGCCTGATCGAGGTCGGCATCAGCACCGCTTTCGGCTGCACGATCCAGGGCCGCGTCGAAGAAGCCGAGGTGCTGCGCCTGGTGAAGGCGGTGCTCGACGCCGGTGCCGAGCGCGTCGGGCTGGCCGACACCGTGGGCTATGCCGACCCGTTGCAGGTGGCGCGGCTGTTCGAGCAGTGCTTCGCGGTGGCCGGCGATCGCCTGGCCTGCGGGCACTTCCACGACACGCGCGGCCTGGGGCTGGCCAACAGCTTCGCCGCCTGGCAGGCGGGCGTGCGCCGCTTCGACGCCTGCCTCGGCGGCATCGGCGGGTGCCCGCACGCCCCGGGCGCCAGCGGCAACGTCGCCACCGAGGACCTGGCCTACCTGTTCGCCAGCATGGGCGTGCCGACCGGTCTGGACTTCGACGCGCTGATCGCGCTGCGCGGCCGGCTCGCGGGCTGGCTGGAAGGCGAGCCGCTGCACGGCCACGTCTGGCGCGCCGGGTTGCCGAAGACGCTGCGCACGGAGACTCGGGCATGACCGCGGCGCCGCCATCGAACGCCGCGGCCCAGCCGCTGGCCGGGCTGCGCGTGGTCGAGTTCACCCACATGGTGATGGGCCCGACCTGCGGCATGGTGCTCGCCGACCTCGGCGCCGAGGTGATCAAGGTCGAGCCGATCGACGGCGAGAGCACGCGCCAGCTGCTCGGCGCCGGCGCCGGCTTCTTCCCGATGTTCAACCGCAACAAGAAGAGCATCGGCATCGACCTGCGCAAGCCCGACGGCGCCGAGGTCGCGCGGCGGCTGGCGGCCAGCGCCGACGTGGTGGCCGAGAACTTCAAGCCCGGTGCGCTGGTGAAGTACGGCCTCGACCACGCGAGCCTGTCTGCCGTCAACGACCGGCTGATCTACGTCAGTCACAAGGGTTTCCTGCCGGGACCGTACGAACACCGCACCGCGCTCGACGAGGTGGTGCAGATGATGGGCGGGCTGGCCTACATGACCGGCCGCCCGGGCGACCCGCTGCGTGCCGGCACCAGCGTCAACGACATCATGGGCGGGCTGTTCGGTGCCATCGGCGCGCTGGGCGCGCTGATCCAGCGCGGCATCACCGGCCGCGGCATGGAGGTGCAGAGCGCGCTGTTCGAGAACAACGTGTTCCTCATGGGCCAGCACATGCTGCAGTACGCGATGACCGGCCAGCAGCCCAAGCCGATGCCGGCGCGCGACAACCCCTGGGCCGTCTACGACGTGTTCACGGTGAAGGACGGCGAGCAGATCTTCCTCGCCGCCGTCAGCGACGCGCAGTTCGCCACCTTCTGCGACGCGCTGGGTTTCGACGACCTCCAGGCCGACCCGGCGCTGAAGACCAACAACGACCGGGTACGCCAGCGCCCGCAACTGCTGGCCACGCTGCGCGAACGCCTGGCCCACCGCAGCGCCGCCGAGCTGGCCGAGCTGTTCGAGCGCCATGGCCTGCCGTTCGCGCCGATCCGTCGCCCCGAGGACCTGCTCGACGACCCGCACCTGCGGGCCACCGGCGGGCTGGTCGACATCGAGCTGCCCGACGGCGCCGACGCCGGCCGCAAGGTCAAGACCACGCCGTTGCCGATCACGATGGCCGGCGAGCGGCTGCCGGTGCGGCTGCAGCCGCCGCGGTTCGGCGCGCACACGCGCGAGCTGCTCGCCGGGCTGGGCTATGCCGATGCGCAGATCGACGATTTCCGCACCCGGGCCGTGGTGGCCTGAACAACCCAGGAGACGATACCGATGACGACCCTCACCCGACGCACGCTGATCGCCGCGACCGCCCTGGCGCTGGCCGCCCCGGCCTTCGCGCAGGAGAAGACCGTCCGCTTCATCCTGCCCAACGCCACCGGGTCGGGGGTCGACGCGATCACGCGCGCCGCGCAGCCGGCACTGGCCAAGGCGCTGGGTCACCCGATCGTCGTCGACAACCAGCCCGGCGCCGGCGGCATCGTCGGGCTGCAGGCGCTGGCGCGCTCGCCGGCCGACGGCTTCGCGCTCAGCGTGGTGTCGAACAACGTCGTGATCTTCCCGAGCGTGCTGAAGAGCCTGCCGTTCGCGATGCCCGACGACTTCACGCCGATCGCGGTGGTCGGCTACACGCCGGTCGTGCTGGTCGTCAACGCCAAGGTGCCGGCAAACAACGCGGCCGAGCTGGTCGCGCTGCTCAAGCAACGCGGCGGCGAGATGAACTACGCCTCCGGCGGCAACGGCACCATCCTGCACCTGGCCACCGAGATGTTCCTCGACGCCACCGCAACGAAGGCCAAGCACATCCCGTACAAGGGCGTCGGCCCGATGCTGACCGACCTGATCGGCGGCCAGGTCGAGTTCGCCACGGCCGCGTTGCCCAGCGTGCAGCAGCACCTGAAGTCCGGCGCGCTGAAGGCCATCGGCGTGGCCACCGCGCAGCGCGTGCCGGCCGCGCCGGAGATCCCGAACTTCAAGGAGCAGGGTGTCGACTACCAGGTCGAGGCCTGGTTCGCGGTGGTCGGCCCCAAGGGCCTGCCGCCGGCCGAGGTGCAGCGCGTGCACGCCGCCGTCACGGCCGCCTTCAACGACCCCGCGGTCAAGGACACGATGGCCAAGCAGGGCAACGTGATCAACGTGCAGCCGGCCGACCAGGCCATGCCGTTCTTCCGCAGCGAGATGGCCAAGTACGCCGCGCTGGTGAAGAAGGCCGGCGTCGAGGCGCAGTAGTGGTGCGGGTCCTGTACCTGTGCGCCGACCCGGCGCAGGTACGGACCCAGCTGGCCGGCGCGCGGCTGACCCGCGCCGGTGCCGGGCCGTTGCGCGATGACGTCTCCACCGACGAGATCTCGCCGCTGGCGGCGATGGTGCATTTCGACGCCACGCTCGGGCGCCACGCGCACACCGGCTTCAGTGCGGGCGGCGAGCGGCCGATCGGCGTCGACGCGCTGCGCGGCGCCGGCATCGAGGTGCTGGTCGGCGGCCGGCGCTACGGCAAGGGCAGTTCGCGCGAGCACAGCCCGCTGGCCGAGCTCTCGGCCGGCGTGCGCATCGTGTTCGCCGAGAGCTTCGAGCGCATCTACCGCCAGAACGCCGACAACCTGGGGCTGTGGACCAGCACCGACTTCGCGCTGCTCGACCGGCTCGAGCGCGGCGAGGCCGTCGGCCCCGACGACCTGCTGGCCGGCCGCGACGCGCAGTCCGCGGCGATCCTGCGCGCCGGCGGTCTGCTGGCCTTCACGCCGCCGCCGTGCGAGCCCGGGCCCGACGACGGCCGGCCGCTGACACTGTTCGAGAAGATCGTGCGCCGCCACCGCAGCGCCGCGGGCTTCGTGCGCGCCGACCGGCGTTTCGTGCACGAGTACTACACCGGCATGTGCGCGCACCTGCTGGCGCAGCGATTCGGCGACGCGCCGGCGCTGCACGACCCGGCGGGCATCGTCTGCTTCGAGGACCACCTGTCCTACGTGCACCGCAGCCCGCTGCACCAGGGGCAGGACCTGGCCGGCGGCGTGCGGCGGCTGTCGCGTGCGCACCGCGACTTCGTCGCGCGACACGGCCTCGTCGACCACGGCGTGCTGCCCGGCGGCGAGGGCTCGCAGGGCATCTCGCACGCGCTGATGGCCGAGCGCTACGCACGGCCGGGCGAGCTGATCGTCGGCACCGACTCGCACACGCCGCACAGCGGCGCGCTCGGCTGCGTCGCCTTCGGCGTCGGCAGCACCGAGATGGCGTTCGCCTTCGTCACCGGCCAGGTGCGGCTCGGCGCGCCCGAGGTGCTGCGCGTCGAGGTCGACGGCATCCTGCCGGCGGGCACCGGCGCGAAGGACCTCGTGCTGCACCTGCTGGCGCTGCCGGCGATCCGCGCCGGTGCCGGCGTCGGCCGCGTGTTCGAGTTCGGTGGGTCCGCGGTGCGCGCGCTGTCGACCGACGAACGCGCGACGCTGACCAACATGACGGCCGAACTCGGCGGCTTCACCGGGCTCGTCGAGCCCGACGACGAAACTCTTCGCTTCCTGCGCGATCGCCGCGGCGTCGATGCCGTGATCGAGCCCTGGATGCGCAGCGACCCCGGGGCGACCTACGCCGAGCTGATCCGCGTCGACGCGTCGGCACTGTCGCCATGGGTCGCACGCCCCGGCGACCCGGGCCGCGGGTTGCCGCTGGCCGCGCTGCACGAGCGCCCGCGTGTGGACATCGCCTACGGCGGCTCGTGCACGGCTGGCAAGCGCGAGGACTTCGCCCAGTACCACGCGGTGCTGGCCTGGGCGCTGGCGCACGGGCGGCGCGTCGCGCCGCACGTGCGGCTGTACCTGCAGTTCGGCACCACCGACGTGCGCGACTGGTGCGCCGGGCAGGGCTGGCTCGAGACCTTCCGCGCCGTCGGCGCCGAGCTGCTGCAGCCGGCCTGCGGCGCCTGCGCCAACTGCGGCCCGGGCGCGTCGACGGCCCCCGATCAGGTGACGGTCAGCGCGATCAACCGCAACTTCCCCGGCCGCTCGGGGCCGGGTCAGGTGTGGCTCGCGAGCCCGGCCACCGTGGCGGCGAGCGCCGTCGCCGGGCGGCTGGCGTCGTTCCACGAACTGGCGGCCGTCGCAGCCTGACTCGGCGCCGGCGACCTCCCCGCGCCGCGCTCCAGGCGAGCTGGCCCCAGCGCCCGACGCCCGCACGCCGCTGTCATCGAACCCTCACGAACGCGTCACACGCGGCCACGAGACTGCCGGCCGTCGGGTCCCGCCGTTGCGGCGACCGGCCCGCGCCGGCAGGCGATGCCGGCGCCAGCCCGCACATCCCCAGGAGCACTTCGTGAGAGACGCAATGCAAGACGATTCGCTGGCGCAGATGCTGGCCGAGACCGGCGACGAGCCGATGTCCAACCTCTCGGCCAATCCGACGTTCCAGTCGGTGCTCGAGCGACGGCTGTCGCGCCGCAACGTGCTGCGCGGGTCGCTGAGCGGCGCCGTGGCCGGCCTGTTCGCCGCGTCGCCGGTGGCCGCGCTGGCGCGCAACGCCTTCCTGCCGACGACCGCGGCCGGCAGCTCGGCGCGCGCGCTGAACCCGGCACTCGGCTTCGACGCCATCCCCGTCACGCGGTCGGACACAGCGACGCTGCCCTTCGGCTACAAGGCGCAGGTGCTGGTGCCCTGGGGCACGCCGATCACCGGCAGCTACCCGGCCTACGACGGCGTCAACGGCAACAGCGGCGCCGAGCAGGAGCAACAGGTCGGCTCGCACCACGACGGCATCCACTACTTCCCGCTGGCCGACGACCCGAACGGGCACGGCCTGCTGTGCATCAACCACGAGTACGTCGACCAGAACCTGCTGCACGCGGGCGGCCCGACGGTGGTCGGCGGCGTGCGCACCGTGGCCGACCAGGTGCGCAAGGAGATCGCCGCCCACGGCGTGACCGTGGTCGAAGTCCGGCGCGACGGCAACGGCGCCTGGGACGCGGTGCGCGGCAAGTACAACCGCCGCATCACCGCCGGCACGCGCGTCGAGATCAGCGGCCCGGTGCGCGGCAGCGACCACGTCAGGACCAAGTACAGCCCGGCGGGCACGCACGCCCGCGGCACGATCAACAACTGCGGCCACGGCACCACGCCCTGGGACACCTACCTCACCTGCGAGGAGAACTGGTCCGGCTACTTCGTCAACCGCGGCAGCGTGCGCCCGCGCGAGCAGCAGCGCTTCGGCGTGCCCTTCGGCGCCAACGCCTCGAGCCGCTACCGCTGGGACACGGTGCCCGGTGACGCCACCGAGCGTTTCAACGTCACGCCCACCGGCGCCAGCGCGCTGGACGACTACCGCAACGAGGCCAACGGCCACGGCTGGATCCTCGAGATCGACCCCTTCGATCCCGCCAGCACGCCGAAGAAGCGCACCGCGATGGGCCGCTTCGGGCACGAGGCCTGCGTGTTCGCGCCGCCGCAGAACGGCCAGCCGCTGGCCTTCTACTCGGGCGACGACGCGCAGAACGAGTACATCTACAAGTTCGTCACCGCGGGCCGCTGGAACGCCAGGCGCATCGACCGCGACATGCTCGACAAGGGCACGCTGTACGTCGCCGTGTTCCACGACGACGGGACCGGCGAGTGGCGCGCGCTCGACATCCATGACCCGGCCTTCCGCGCCGCGGCCGCCGCCGCCGGGGTCGAGTTCAAGGACCAGGCCGACGTGCTGGTCAACACGCGGCTGGCCGCCGACGTCGTCGGCGCGACCAAGATGGACCGCCCGGAGTGGGGTGCGGTGCACCCGCAGACCGGCGAGGTCTACTTCACTCTGACCAACAACGGCGCCCGCACGGTGGCCGACGCCGCCAACCCGCGCACCGCCAACGCCAACGGCCACATCATCCGCTGGCGCGAGCAGGGCAACCGCGCCTGGGCCACCCGGTTCGAGTGGGACCTGTTCGTGCTCGCCGGACCGACGAGCAACAGCCAGATCCTGCCGGCCCAGGGCGGCCCGGCGCTGGACGACAGCAACGTCTTCGCCAGCCCGGACGGGCTGTGGATCGACGGCAACGGCATCCTGTGGATCCAGACCGACATGAGCGGCTCGCAGCAGGGCAGCGGCCCGTTCGGCGAGAACGGCATGCTCGCGGCCAACCCGGTCACCGGCGAGATCAGGCGCTTCCTCAGCGGCCCGAAGGACCAGGAGACCACGGGCGTCGTGTCCACGCCGGACGGCCGGACGATGTTCGTCAACTTCCAGCACCCGGGCGACCGCTCGGGCGCGACGAGCTTCACCAGCAACTGGCCCGACCACGGCGCGGCGTACCGCCACCCGGGTGCCCCGGTCGTCCCGGTCGACCCCAAGGGCGCGCGGCCGCGCTCGGCGACGCTGGTGATCACGCGCGAGGACGGCGGGGTGATCGGGCTCTGACCGCTGCGCACGGGCGGTTCCGCCACGGGGTCGTCGGCCCCGTGCCGGGCGGCGTCGTCGGCCTTCGGCGCGCACGACGCCGTCTGGTTTGCCGCTCGCAATGACCTGGAACCGGCCCGGTCGCCACGGCGCGGCCAGCCCTTCTGGAAGTCGGGAGGGGTCCGAAGGGCCAACGAGCGCGGCTGCGGCGCCCTGCACATTCGTGGTGCGACCCAGCCCGCGGAAGATCCGGCCGTCGAAGACCAACTCAGCACGGTCGCTTGGCCCTGCGTGAGTGCCTCCACGACCAACGTCTGTCAGAGAGGAAGCCTGCGGTGGCCGCGGCGGTGACCTCGCCCCTGAGCGCGCCACGGTGGCCCGGGCGCACGGTGGGCGCGGGCCCGGACAGGGATCGCCCATGGTGCCGTTGCCATGACCCTCGGGGCCGACGGCCAGGCAGGTAGCGAGCGGCAGCCGCCTCCACGGCTGGGGCGAGGTCGGGTCTTGACCAGGCCGTGGGCGTCGACGAAGTGATTCGCGCCAATGTCGCCGACCGCTTCGCCTGCATCGGCTGCGACCCCCAGCAGCACGGCACCCGTGACGACCCGGAGTCTTCGATGGTCGTTCATGTTCGGATCCTCGATCAGCGTGTGGCCCACGAGGAGGAGCCGGGCATGGCGGCGCGCTGGCTCGAGGGCTCGTGCGGGGGTCAGCGCGGCACCATCGGGATCAGGGCCAACCCTGAGGGCGTGGTCACCAGCGAGCCTTGTGAGCGCTGAAGGGCCCGCTGAAGGGCCCGCTGAACGGCCTGCCGAAGCAGCATTGCGCGACGCCACGGTCGCCAAATCCAAGCACCTTAGACACCTTAGACCGCCGCAGGACCGTTACAGGTCGACCCCGACGGCGTTTGAACCTACT
>CAZUBF010000009.1:0-2146 GCA_964618555.1 uncultured Azohydromonas sp. | reverse complement strand
CAGCCATAGGACAAGGGCAAGGCGTTTGATCATGAGCCTCTCCGGACCGGGTAGTGATCAGCGCCGCAGTCTGGGCGGGTGGCGGTTGCGGCGCGGCCAGCCGTGCGGTATGCCGCACGACGCATCGAATCGAGCGATCTGCAAGATTATGGAGTTCTAGGTACTGTAAGGTTCGCCGATCGCATCGTGGCCGAGGCTGCTCACTGCAGTGCCTTCGCCGACAGCAACTCGTTGACGACCGCCGAGCCCACCCATGTTCAAGATGTTCAAGCGGTTCTTCCAGGTACTAGCCACGCTTGTGAGCACCTTCGAGGCGTCCGCAAAAACCATAGAACACATCGCAGCAGCCGCTGAAAAGAGCTCAGAACAGTTTCTCTTGGAGACGCAGCTCAGGCAAAAGCAACGTCTCGACGAGCTCAAACGCCAGACCATCTTCAAGGACTTGTCTCCTCCGGTCAGTACCAGGCTTGATCTTTCACCGGCGAACCGAACGGAACATGCCGTGACGCGAACGGCACCGCCTGCCGAGCGTTGGCGGCAACTGGAGGCGGCGCGAGTCGCCGCGGTCAAACCCTCAGTAAAGCGAATCGAAGAGCAGCTTCTGGGCAATGCCGCCGGCGGCTGTTTATCGCAGGGCGTGCTGGAAGCTCCCCCTCACCCACCCGCTATTGAGTACGTGGAGAGACTCGATGCAGCGTCGATCGCGCACGACCGGCTGCCGTACATTCTGCTGCGCCCCAGATTTGATCGCGCGCCTGTGGGGAACGGCGAGGCACGCGACATTCAGGATCTGGTGGCCCGGCGCGGTATAAAGCACCTCTTTCACTTCACTCGTGAGGCAAACCTTCCGTCGATTCTCCGTTGTGGTCTGGTCACACGTGACGTGTTGCGCGCTGAGGGACAGGAGAGCAACTGCAATGATCGCTACAGGCTCGACGGAACTGACGCTGTGTGCGCCTCGATCGGGTTTCCCAATTACAAGATGTTCTTTTCGTTAAGGCAGGAGAACAAGGATGTGGATTGGATCTTGCTCACGATCGAACCAAGCGTGCTCTGGAACACGAAAGTGGCCTTCTGCGCTGCCAACGCAGCTTCAAGAGCAGTGACCGAGATTCCTCTGCAGCAGCGCATGAGACCGGCAGCGATGGAGGCGATGTTTACTGACTTCGGTGACAAGGCGCGCTCTGCTCTCAACCTGCCCGATTCGCTTCCCACGAACCCACAGGCTGAAGTCCTCTTGCTGGACGGCGTGCCGAGGCGATACATCTCCGGAGCCATTGCGGTCGATGAAGAGCAGAAGATTCGGATCGAGGCTGACCGCCCAGACTTAAAGGTAATCGTGAACGCTGGCTGGTATCGGTGGCGCCCCGACTACGAGCATTGGAAGTAGGGATGGCGCGTCGTCCGATCTTCATGCCAGCGGTGCAAGGGCCAGCCTTGGTTCGTACCGAGTATGTCGACTTTCAGTGGTTTCCGGGGATGGCGAGGAGCCAGTCCCAGAGGTCAATCGCGGCCTTGCATGCAGCGGCACAGGATCGTTTGCAGATCGATCGCGTGCTTGAAATTTCGAGCAAATCAGTCAACGAACTCGGAGTCCAGTTGAGCGCCTTCAACTTGATGATCAGGACGAAGAAGCGTGAGTTCAGTCTTGAGTGCGCCTACCAGTCGAGCAAGGTTTTCGAGCGAGGGGGACCGTACACAGACTTGTTGGATGCTAGGTCGATCGACGCCAAGCGTGACCCGCGCCTACAGGAAAGTGGGCGCTTGGTGAAATTTGCCTTCTTCGGCCAAGACTGGGAGTTGGAACCTAGGACCTCGTTTTACGACTGGCTGTACATCAATGCGCTCCACAACCACCCGGACTTAGCATCCAAAGTGCTGACCTACGGCGCCTTCTCTGACATTGCGTTTAACCCAGAGAAGTCGCTCAACTGTCAAGCGTACGCGGCGGCGCTGTATGTGTCTCTGCGCAAAAGGGGCCTGGTAGAGGGCGCAGGTTCGATCAACAGAGAGACTTATCTTCGAATGATCGACGTATCGAGGATAAGCAACGCACACGAAGATACGATGATCCAACAGCGATTGCTCTAGGGATGGTCTGCATAAACCCCGGGCAACTCTGCTTGCCGCACTGCGTTGACGCCGC
>CAZUBF010000008.1:0-45653 GCA_964618555.1 uncultured Azohydromonas sp. | reverse complement strand
ACCAGTTCGCGACGTAGATGTGGCGCACCTTGCGGATGCCGATGGTGCCGAAGAACACCACCGCGTAGGACACCCAGACGACGGCGATCAGGATGTCGATCGGCCACTCGAGCTCGGCGTACTCCTTGGCCTGCGTGAAGCCCAGCGGCAGCGACACCGCGGCGGCGACGATCACCGCCTGCCAGCCCCAGAAGGTGAACTTCGCCAGCGCCGGCGCGAACAGCGGCGTCTGGCAGGTGCGCTGCACGACGTGGTAGCTGGTCGCGAACAGCGCGCAGCCCCCGAAGGCGAAGATCACCGCGTTGGTGTGCAGCGGCCGCAGGCGGCCGTAGCTCAGCCACGGGATGCCCAGGTTCAGCTCGGGCCAGGCGAGCTGGGCGGCAATGATGACGCCCACCAGCATGCCGACCACGCCCCACAGCACGGCGGCCAGCGCGAAGGCGCGCACCACCCAGTCGTCGTACACCGCCCCCGACGAGGCTCTCGCCCCCGGCGCCGTCGCGCTTGCCGCAGTTGCCATCCGATCTCTCCTTCCTACGATGCGATGACTTGGTTCAAGTTTTGGGCGATTGTTCTGGAACCCCCGCAGCGGCGGATTGATCGGTGTCAACCGCCGCGGCGTCGCCGTCGAGAATGCGCCGTCCCTCGTCGTCGAGGTCGTCGAACTGCCCGTTGTGCAGTGCCCATCCGAACACCGCGATGATCGCCAGCACGAGCACCGCCGACAGCGGGATCAGCAGGTAGAGGATATCCATCGGCGTCGCGGTTTGCCGCTCAGCGTGCCAGGCGCATCGAGTTGCCGACCACCAGCAGCGAGCTCAGCGCCATCCCCAGCCCTGCCGCCCACGGGGGCAGCCACCCGGCGAGCGCCAGCGGGATGCACACCGCGTTGTACGCCGCGGCCCACACGATGTTCTGGCGCACCACGCGCATCGTGCGCCGCGCGAGCAGCCGCGCGCGCGCGATGCTTGCGAGCCGGTTGCCGACGACGATGGCGTCGGCGGCGGCGCGTGCCGCAAGCGCGCCCTGCCCCATCGCGAACGACACGTCGGCCTGCGCAAGCACCGGCGCGTCGTTGACGCCGTCGCCGACCATCGCGACGCGCGCACCGCCGGCCTGCGCGGCACGCACCGCGGCGAGCTTGTCTTCGGGCGTGGCGGCGCCCTGCACCGCCGGCGCGTCGGCGCCCAGCCGCGCGGCCAGCGCGGCCACGCGCTGCGGCGCGTCGCCCGACAGCAGACTCACCTCGACGCCCTGTGCGCGCAGCTGGCGCAGTGCGTCGACGGCGTCGGGGCGCAGGCGCTCGTCGAAGCCGAAGCCGGCGACCGCGCGACCGTCGACACCCAGCACCAGCGGCAACGCCTCGTCGGCCGACGCGCCGTGCGCGTCGACCCACCCTGCGCGGCCCAGCCGCCACACGCGGCCTGCGGCGTCGATCCCCTCGAGCCCCTGCCCCGGCAGTTCCTGCAGCCCGCGCCAGGTCTGCGGCGGCACGCCGGGCGTGGCCTCGACGAGCGCGCGCGACAGCGGGTGCGACGAGTGCGCCGCGAGCGACGCCGCGAGCGCCTGCAGCGCGGCCGCGTCGCCGGTCGCGCCGCGGCGCAGGTGGACGCCGGCCAGCCGCAGCCGGTCCTCGGTCAGCGTGCCGGTCTTGTCGACGAACAGGCGGCGTACCTGCGCCAGCGGCTCGAGCGCGTCGAGCCGCACGAGCAGCACCCCGTCGCGCGCCAGCGCGCCGGCCGCGGCAGTCATCGCCGACGGCGCCGCCAGCGACAGCGCGCACGGACAGGTGACGATCAGCACCGACACGGCCACCCACAGCGCGCGCGACGGATCGAACACGCTCCACGCCGCGGCCGCGCCCGCGGCCAGCAGCAGCACCGCCCACAGGAAAGGCACCGCCCAACGGTCGGCGGCGCGCGCCAGCGCCGGACGCTGGGTCAGCGCCTGCTGCATCAGCGCAACGATGGCCTCGTAACGCGTGTCGGCGCCGACCCGCTCGACGCGCATCGTCACCGGCGCGCCGGCGTTGACGCTGCCGGCGACGACCACGTCGCCGGCGTGCCGCGCCTGCGGGGTCGACTCGCCGGTCAGCAGCGCCTCGTCGACCGCCGTCGACCCGTCGAGCAGCACGCCGTCGGCCGGGAACGCCTCGCCCAGCGGCACCTGCACGGCATCGCCCGGGCGCAGCGCGTCGACGTCGACCCGCTGCACGCTGCCGTCGTCGGCCAGCCGCCGCGCACTGCGCGGCACCGCGGCCAGCGCGGTCTCCAGCGTCGCCGCTGCGCGGTGGCGCGCGCGCATCTCGAGCCAGCGCCCCGCCAGCAGGAAGGCGACGAACATCGTCAGAGAGTCGAAGTACACCTCGTGGCCGAACCAGCCCCCCGGCGCGAACGTCGCGCCGGTGCTGGCGACGAAGGTCACGGCCACGCCGAGCGCCACCGGCACGTCCATGCCGATGCGCCGCGTGCGCAGGCTGCGCCACGCGCCGGCGAAAAACGGTGCCGCCGACCACCACACCACGGGAACGCTCAGCACCCAGGCGCCCCAGTTCAGCAACTGGCGCAGGTCGTCGGGCAGTTCGCCGGGCGAGGCGACGTAGCTCGGCCACGCCAGCATCATCACCTGCATCATGCAGAACCACGCCACGAACAGCCGCCAAAGCGCATGGCGCGATTCGGCGCGGCGCAGCGCGCGCGCCGGCGCCGCGGCGTCGGGTGCGGCGTCATAGCCGGCGCGACGCACCGCGGCGATCAGATCGGCCATCTGCGCGCGCCGCGTGTCCCAGTGCACCGTGGCGCGCTCGGCGGCGGCGCTGACGCGTGCGTCGGCCACCCCTTCGACCTGCCGCAACGCGGCCTCGATGACGCCGGCACATGCCGCGCAATACATGCCGCTGATGCGCAGCGTCGCCCGGTTCGGCGCCTCGGCATCGCTGGTCCGCGACGGCGATGGCGATGGCGGCGTGACCGCCGCGGGCGCGGGTTCGGCGGACAGGACGGCGGCGGGCGGGGTCATCGGCAGGGCCAGGCCCGGGCGGCACCCCCGGGGTCGGTCGATAATCTAGCCCGAACCGATGCCCGTCGCATGATTTACCTCAAGTTCTTCACCACCACCCCCACCGGTATCGGCGCCCTGTGGCTGCGCCGCATCGTGTGGCTGGCTGCACTTGCCGTCGGCGGCGCGGCGGCGCAGCAGCCCCAGCGGCTGCCCACCGTGAACCTGCGCGCGGGCATGCACAACATCGTCGCGATGGTCGCCAGCACGCCCGAGCAGCGCGCCACCGGGCTGATGCACCGCCGCGAGATGGCCACGCACGAGGGCATGCTGTTCGTCTTCGACGAGCCGGCCACGCAGTGCTTCTGGATGAAAAACACGCTGCTGCCGCTGTCGATCGCGTTCGTCGCCGACGACGGCACGATCGTCAACCTCGCCGACATGCAGCCGCAGTCGCTCGACTCGCACTGCTCGAGCCGGCCGGTGCGCTACGCGCTGGAGGTGAACCAGGGATGGTTCGCCAGGCGCGCGATCGGCCCCGGCTTCAGGCTTGCCGGGCCGCCGTTCGAGACGGCGCGCTGACCGCGCCGCCCGGAACGTTCGGCCGACGTCGCTCAGCCGAAGTTCTTCTGCGCGAAGTCCCAGTTGACCAGCTTGTCGAGGAAGGTTTCGACGAACTTCTGGCGCAGGTTGCGGTAGTCGATGTAGTACGCGTGCTCCCACACGTCGACGGTCAACAGCGGCCGGTCGCCGGTGGTCAGCGGCGTGCCGGCCGCCCCCATGTTGACGATGTCGACGCTGCCGTCGGCCTTCTTCACGAGCCAGGTCCAGCCCGAGCCGAAGTTGCCGACCGCGCTCTTCACGAAGGCCTCGCGGAAGGCGGCGTAGCCACCCCACTTCGCGTTGATCGCCGCGGCCAGCGCACCGGCGGGCTCGCCACCGCCGGACGGCTTCATGCAGTTCCAGAAGAACGTGTGGTTCCAGATCTGCGCGGCGTTGTTGTAGATGCCGCCGCTGGACTTGCGCACGATGTCCTCGAGCGACATCGACTCGAACTCGGTGCCCTTCTGCAGGTTGTTCAGGTTGACCACGTAAGCGTTGTGGTGCTTGCCATGGTGGAACTCGAGCGTCTCGCGGCTGTAGTGCGGGGCCAACGCGTCGATGGCGTAAGGCAGGGGCGGCAGCGTGTGTTCCATGTGTCGTTCCTCGTCGGTGGTCGGGGCGCCGCGCGCGGGCGCCTCGGGGTGGGAAGCGCCGGATTGTAGGCAGCGCGCCCCTGCCGCGTCGCCGCGGCGGCGGCGATGGCCCTGCGCGGCTCGCGCGTTCAGCCGTCGTCGCGAGCGGGAGCGTCGCACTGCACCTGCAGCAGCTGCGCCAACGCCTCGCCGTCGGCCCACACTGCGTGCACGCGCTGGCCCGGCTGCAGCGCGGCCACCGAGACGATCGGACGCCGCGCTTCGTCGGTGACCCAGGCGTAGCCGCGCGCGAGCACCTGCCGCGGGTCGAGCGCGGCCAGCCGCGCCAGCAGCGCCTCCAGCCGCGCCTGGCGGCGCTGCTGCGCGGCGTGCAGCGCGGCGCGCAGCCGCGCCGCGAGCAGCGGGTCACGCGCACGCGCGCGGTCCAGCGCCTGGCGCAGCGCGGCCAGCGCGCGCTGCTCGAGCAGCGCCAGTCGTTGCCGTTGCATGGCCAGCGCCGCGGACGGCCGCGCCAGCTGGAGCGCGCGCTGGTCGAGCCGTTGCGCGTGCTGGTCGAGCTGTCGGCGCAGCGGCCGACGCAGCCGCTGCGCCAGCGCCGCGAGCCGGTCGAGCGCGTCGCGCTGCGCCGGCGCCGCGAGTTCGGCCGCGGCGGTCGGCGTCGGCGCGCGCAGATCGGCGGCGAAGTCGGCGAGCGTGACGTCGGTCTCGTGGCCGACACCGCACACCACCGGCACCGGCGACCCGGCGACGGCGCGCACCACGCGTTCGTCGTTGAAGGCCCACAGGTCCTCGAGCGAGCCGCCGCCACGGCACACGATCAGCGTGTCGACCTCGCGCCGCCGCCCGGCGGTGGCGATCGCGTCGACCAGCGCCGCCGGCGCCTCGGCACCCTGCACCGGGCTCGAGTACACGACGACGCGCACCTGCGGCGCACGCCGCGCCAGCGCGCTGAGCACGTCGTGCAGCGCCGCGGCGCCGAGCGAAGTGACGACGCCGACCGCACGGGGGAACGGCGGCAGCGCACGCTTGCGCGCCGCATCGAACAGCCCCTCGGCCTCGAGCCGCGCCTTCAGGCGCAGGAACTGCTCGTACAGCACCCCGGCGCCGAGCGGGCGCATGGACTCGACGACGAGCTGCAGCTCGCCGCGCGGTTCGTACACCTCGAGCCGGCCGCGCAGCGAAACCTGCTGCCCGTCGCGCGGCACGAACTCGAGCAGCGCCGCGGCGCGGCGGAACATCGCGCAGCGCAAGGTCGCGGCGGCGCCATCGGCATCCTTCAGCGTGAAGTAGCAGTGGCCGCTGGACGCGCGCGAGAACGCCGACAGCTCGCCATCCACGGCCACTGCGCCGAAACGCGCCGCGAGCGCATCGCCGACGGCCAGCAGCAGCGCGCCGACACCCCAGCGGCGCGGGACGGCGACGGCCTCAGGCACGCCGACGGCCCGCCGGCAGCGGCGAGAACTCCACAGTCATCGATCGCATCCGGCAGCGCCGTCAGGCCCCGTCACGGTCCTGTCATTTCCGTGCAAGTCTATGATCCGCAATGCGTTTTTCCTGCTCAATCGTGATGCAAACTGGCGCAGCGCCCGTGCTTGCGCGGCTTTGCGCGGGGTGCAGGCGGGTTGCCCACAATGTTGTCCACAGAAGCGGTGGATTGTGGGTGAAAGACCGGGCAGATGATCCCGGTCGCCCCGGGCACCGGCGGTCATAATCGCGCCCGCCGCAGGCCAAAGCCCAGGCGCCCCGAGGGCGCCGAAGAACGACGAGGACGCCGTTGATCTCGATCATCCAAGCCGCCGGCTGGCCGATCTGGCCGCTGATCATCTGCTCGATCGTCGCGTTGGCGCTGGTCATCGAGCGGCTGCTGACGCTGCGCTTCCAGCGCGTCGCGCCGCCGACGCTGGTCGATGAGGTCATCGGGGTCACCCGCGCCAGCCTGCCGGGCGCCGACGTCGTCAACAAGCTCGCCGCGAGCTCGGTGCTCGGCAGCGTGCTGGCCGCCGGGCTGCGCAGCGTTGTCGCCGAGCCGCGAATCACCGAGGAGGCGCTGCGCCAGGCCTTCGAGAGCGCCGGGCGGCGCGCGGTGCATGCACTCGAGCGTTACCTGAACACGCTGGGCACGATCGCCACCGCCGCGCCGCTGCTCGGGTTGCTGGGCACCGTCGTCGGCATGATCGAGATCTTCGCCGCGCAGGGCGCGTCGGGCGTCGCGACCAACCCCGAGCAGCTCGGCCGCGGCATCTCGATCGCGCTGTACAACACCGCGTTCGGGCTGATCGTCGCGATCCCGGCGCTGATGTTCTACCGCTTCTTCCGCGGCCGCGTCGACGAGTTCACGCTCGAGATGGAGCACGCCGCCGAGCGCCTGGTGCCGCACCTCATGCGCTTCGCGGTGCGCACGCCGGCGCACGCGGGCGAGCGCGAGCGATGAACTTCCGCAAGCACCGCGCCGACGAACCGGAGATCAACCTGATCCCGTTCATCGACATCCTGCTGGTGATCCTCATCTTCCTGATGCTGACCACCACCTACTCGCGCTTCACCGAACTGCAGCTGACGCTGCCCACCGCCGACGCCGAGCGCCTGCAGGAGCGCCCGGGCGAGATCGTCGTCACGGTCGGCGCCGACGGCCGCTACCTCGTCGACCGCCAGCCGGTGACCGGCGTGGCGGTCGAGGCGCTCACCGCGGCGCTCGCCGCCGCCGCGCAGTCCAGGCGCGACCCGGTGGTGATCGTCAGCGCCGACGCCACCGCCGCGCACCAGTCGGTGATCAACGTGCTCGACGCCGCGCGCCGCGCCGGGCTGGCGCGGCTGACCTTCGCCGCCCAGACCGACAGCGGCGGGCGCTGACGACGCGCGCCCGATGGGCGTCGCCGCGCTGCTGCAGCGCCACTGGTGGCGCGCACGCCCCAGCGCGCTCGCGCGCGCACTGCAGCCGCTGTCGTGGCTGTACCGCGGCGCCGCGCAGCTGCACCGCGCCTGGTGGCGCCGGCGCGGCGCCCCGGCCCTGCCGGTGCCGGTGATCGTCGTCGGCAATCTCATCGTCGGCGGCGCGGGCAAGACGCCCACCGTCGTCGCGCTGGTGCACTGGCTGCGCGCGCGCGGCTGGACGCCGGGGGTGGTCTCGCGCGGCTACGCCCGCCGCGACGACGCGCCGCGCGACGTCGATGCCGGGGCGTCGGCGCGCGACGTCGGCGACGAGCCGCTGCTGATCGCGCGGCGCAGCGGCGCGGCGGTGGTCGTCGCGCGCGACCGCGTCGCCGCCGTGCGGCGGCTGTTGCAGGCCCACCCCGAGGTCGACGTCGTCGTCGCCGACGACGGACTGCAGCACCCGCGGTTGCGACGCGACCTGGCGATCGTGGTGTTCGACGAGCGCGGCGCGGGCAACGGGCTGGCGCTGCCGGCCGGCCCGCTGCGCGAACCGCTGGGCAGCACGGTGCCGCCGCACACCCTGGTGCTGTACAACGCCGCGGCGCCGACCACGCGCTGGCCCGGTGCGACGGCGCGTCGCACGCTGGCCGGCGCGGTCGAGCTCGACGCCTGGTGGCGCGGCGAGCCGGCGACCCCCGCCGCACTGACGGCGCTGCGCGGTGCGCCGATCGTCGCCGCCGCGGGCATCGCCACGCCCGAACGCTTTTTCGCGATGCTCGAGGCACAGGGGTTGACCGTAGAGCGCATGCCGCTGCCCGACCACCACGACTACGCGACGCTGCCGTGGCCGCCGGGCACACCGCGGGTGGTCGTCACCGAGAAGGACGCCGTCAAGCTCGACGCGCGGCGCGTGGGTGCGACTCGGGTGTGGGTGGCGACGCTAGACTTCGCGTTCGATGCCGCCTTCGATGCCGCGCTCGGCGCGGCCTTTCAGCAGCTCGACGGAAGACGACGATGACTCCCGACCACCGTTTGATCGAACTGCTGGTGTGCCCGGTGTGCAAAGGCCCGCTCGAGTTGCAGCGCGACGCGCAGCTGCGGCCGACCGAACTGACCTGTGCCGCCGACCGCCTGGCCTTCCCGATCGTCGACGGCATCGCGGTGATGCTCGAGCACGAGGCGCGGCCGCTCGAAGCGCCGCCGACGCCCTGAGCCGTCGTGACCTTCACGGTCCTGATCCCGGCCCGGCTGGCCTCGACGCGCCTGCCCGACAAACCGCTGGCCGACCTCGCCGGCGCGCCGATGGTCGTGCGTGTCGCACAGCGCGCGGCGCGCTCGTCGGCCGCGTCGGTGGTCGTCGCCGCCGACGACGCGCGCATCGTCGCCGCATGCGAGGCGCACGGCGTGCGCGCACTCGTCACGCGCAGCGACCACCCCAGCGGCAGCGACCGGCTGGCCGAGGCTTGCGAACGGCTCGGACTCGACGGCGAGGCGATCGTGGTCAACGTGCAGGGCGACGAGCCGCTGATCGACCCGGCGCTGATCGACGCCTGCGCCGCGCTGCTGCAAGCGCGCGGCGACTGCGTGATGTCCACCGCGGCGCATCCGGTCACCGAGGTCGCCGACTTCGTCAACCCGAACGTCGTCAAGCTCGTCACCGACGCCGCGTCGCGCGCGCTGTACTTCAGCCGTGCGCCGCTGCCCTGGTGGCGCGACGGCTTTGCGCGCGGCATCGCCGCGCTGCCGCAGCCGGCGCCGCTGCGCCACGTCGGGCTGTACGCCTACCGCGCGGAGTTCCTGCGGCGCTTTCCGACGCTGCCGCCGGCGCCTCTGGAGACCGTCGAGGCGCTCGAGCAGCTGCGCGTGCTGTGGCACGGCGAGCGCGTCGCGGTGCACGTCGCGACCCGGGCGCCCGGTGCCGGCGTCGACACGCCCGAGGACCTGGCGCGCGTGCGCGCGTTGTGTGCCGATGCGCGGCAGGCGCGCGAGCTCTGGGGCGACTGAACCACCGGCGCAGCCGGGCTGCACCGCGTCAGCTTGACGCAGGGGTGCGCGTGATATTCTCGATTGCAGCCCCTTCGCGGCCCGCCGAAGGCCGACGTCCGCGCCGTCGGACGCCCACACCAACGACGAGACCCCCATGAGACTGATCCTGCTCGGACCACCCGGCGCCGGCAAGGGCACGCAGGCCGCCTTCATCTGCCAGCGTTACGGCATACCGCAGATCTCCACCGGCGACATGCTGCGCGCCGCCGTCCAGGCCGGCAGCGCCGTGGGCCAGGAGGCCAAGAAGGTGATGGACGCCGGCCAGCTGGTCAGCGACGAGATCATCGTCGCACTGGTCACCGAACGCATCGCCCGGCCCGACTGCGCCAGCGGTTTCCTGTTCGACGGCTTTCCGCGCACCATCCCGCAGGCCGAGGCGATGCGCTCGGCCGGCGTCAAGCTCGACGCGGTGCTCGAGATCGACGTGCCCGACGACGCGATCATCGAACGCATGGGCGGACGGCGCGTGCATGCGGCGTCGGGACGCACCTACCACGTCACCTTCAACCCGCCGAAGGTCGCGGGCAAGGACGACGTCACCGGCGAGGACCTGATCCAGCGCGACGACGACCGCGAGGACACCGTGCGTCGCCGGCTGCAGGTGTACCACGCGCAGACGCGCCCGCTGGTCGAGTACTACGCACGCTGGCAGGCCAGCGGCGACGCCGCCGCGCCGCGTTACCTGCGCATCGACGGCATCGGCAGCGTCGACGACATCGCGGCGCGCGCGGTCGCCGCGCTCGGCTGATCGCCGCGCCGCGGCGCAGGCCCTTCCCGAAGCGCACGAGCGCGCCGGCGCGGCTTCGGCTACGCTGAGGCTAAAGGGCGCGCGTCGCGCGTCCGCGGTGAGCTGCCGGCGCATGCCGGGGCCCAGGAGGGAACGACGATGCCACACCCATCGGCACACGACGCGGCGGCCGGCACGGCCGCGTGCCGCGCGCGGACATGACCTCGTACACGGACGTGGACGCGGCAGCGCTCGAACGCGCGCTGCAGGCCATCGGCGTCGATCGCCTGCGCGGCATGCGCCGCGGCATCGAGAAGGAGAGCCTGCGCTGCGACGCCGACGGCCGGCTCGCGCTGACCGCGCATCCGCCGGCGCTCGGCGCGGCGCTCACGCACCCGAGCATCACCACCGACTTCAGCGAGTCGCAGCTCGAGCTGATCACCGCCGCGCACACCCGCGTCGACGCCACCCTGCACGAGTTGCGGCAGATCCACCGCCACGTCGTGCACACGCTCGGCGAGGAGCGTCTGTGGGTGTCGAGCATGCCGTGCGAGCTGCCCGCCGACGACGAGATCCCGATCGGGCGCTACGGCGCGTCCAACGTCGGCCGCGCGAAGACGGTCTACCGCCGCGGCCTCGCCCACCGCTACGGGCGACGCATGCAGACGATCTGCGGCATCCACTACAACTGGTCGCTGCCCGGCCTGGGCAACGACGACTACCTCGCACTGATCCGCAACTTCCGCCGCCACGCGTTCGTGCTGCTGTGGCTGCTCGGCGCGTCGCCGCTGGTGCTGGCCAGCTTCGTCGCGGATCGTGCGCACGACCTGGTGCCGATCGGCGAGGCCTTCGGCCTGCCGCATGCGACGTCGCTGCGCATGGGGCGGCTGGGCTACCAGAGCGACGCGCAGTCGCGCATCGCCGTCAGCTACAACGACCTCGAGGGCTACTGCCGCTCGCTCGAGCAGGCGCTGACCACGCCCTACCCGCCTTACGAGGCGATCGGCCTGCGCGACGCCGGTGGTCAACGCCTCCAGCTGGCGCCGACGCTGCTGCAGATCGAGAACGAGTTCTACGCGACGATCCGACCGAAGCGGCGCATCCGCACCGGCGAGCGCCCGCTGCACGCGCTGCGCGGGCGCGGCATCGAGTACGTCGAGGTGCGCTGCCTCGACCTCGATCCGTTCGAGCCGCTGGGCATCGGGGCGTCGACGATGCACCTGCTCGACGTGTTCCTGCTGCACTGCCTGCTGTGGCCGAGCCCGCCCGACACGCCGGCCGAGCGCGACGCGCTGGCGCGCAACCAGCAGGCCACCGCCGCGCGCGGCCGCGAGCCCGGGCTGCGGCTCGAGCGCGACGGTCGCGAGGTGTCGCTCGTCGAGTGGGCGGCCGAGATCCTCGAAGCCTGCCGCCCGCTCGCCGACGGCCTCGATGCCGCGCACGGCGGCACGGCGCACCGCGAGGCGCTGCGGCGCGCGCTCGCGCTGCTCGATCGACCGCAGGACACCCCGTCGGCGCGCGTGCTTGCGCGCACGATCGAGGCGCACCGCGGCTCGTTCCTCGCCTTCGCCAAGGAGTGCGGCGAGCGCACGCGCGCGTCGCTGCTCGTGCCGCCGCTCGACGCGGCGGACGACGCGCAGTTCAGGCGCCAGGCCGAGGCCTCGATCGCCGAGCAGCGCGGGCGCGAGGCCAGCGACACGCTGCCCTTCGACGCCTATCTCGAGGCCTACCTGTCGCCGGCCAGCCTGCGTCCGTGACAGCGCGGGCGCGCGTCACGGCGCGCGGCGCCGCTCGGCCCTCGACTCGACCTTGCGCACCTGCGCGGTGAACGGGTCGACGTCGAGTTCGACGCGGCGGCCCTCGGCGTCGAGCGCCTTGACCTCGACGCGGTCGCGCTCGCGTTCGATCTTCTCGATCGATCGGTACCCGGCGGCGACCACGCGCTCGTGCACCTGCGCGAGGCTCAGCGGCGCCGCCGTCGTGCCGGCCGGGGCGTCCTGACGCGGCGCGCGCGCGCCGCCCTTGACCTCGGTTCTGCGCACCTCGGCGGTGGCTGCATCGACGTCGAGCTCGACGCGACGGTTGTCGGTGTCGAGCGCCTTGACCTCGTAGCGGTCGCGCCCGAGCTCGATCTCGACGATGTCGCGGTAGCCCGCGGCCTCGAGCCGGGCGATCACCTGCGCGATGTCGAGCACCGGCCTCGGCGCGGTGGCCGGCGCGGCCGCCGGCGACTGCGCGAAGCCCGGTGCGACGAGGGCGCCGCCGGCGACGAGCCCGGCCGCGATGGTCAGCGATGCGATGAGGGGGGACGTGCGCATGATGAGACTCCTGGTGCGTGTGACGCAGTGCGTTCATGACTGCATCGCCACTGTGCCGGCGCCGCGCTGAACGGCGCATGAACACCGTGCCGGCAGCCCGGCGCCGCGGTTTGCGCCGTCAACGCGCCGCGCCGCCGTGCGCCGCCGGCAGCGTCAGCGTGACCTGCAGTCCGCCCAGCGGCGCGTCGCCGAGCGACAGCGTGCCGCGGTACAGCGCGGCCAGCTCGCGGGCGATCGCCAGCCCCAGCCCGCTGCCGGGCACCGACTCGTCGAGCCGCTCGCCGCGCGCCAGCGCGCGCTCTCGCTGTGCCGCGTCGATGCCCGGGCCGTCGTCCTCGACCGACAGGCACAGCATCGGCACGCCGTCGCCCGGGGCACGCCGCGCCGCCACGCGCACCACGCCGCGGGCCCACTGGCACGCGTTGTCGAGCACGTTGCCGAGCATCTCCTGCAGGTCCTGCGCCTCGCCGGCGAACACGACGCCCGGGTCGACGTCGCGCGTGTCGAACCGCAGCTCGCGCTGGGCGTGCACGCGCGACATGGCGCGCACCAGCCCGTCGACCAACGGGGCCACTGCGGCCTGTACGCCCGGCACCCCCTGCGCGGCGGCGGCGCGCGCGCGCGCCAGCTGCCAGTCGACGTGACGTCGCGCGAGCAGCACCTGCTCGTCGACCAGCTCCGGCAGCGCCGCAAGCGACTCCGGGCGCCCGCGAGCGGCCTGCGCCGCCTGCGCCATCACCGCCAGCGGCGTCTTCAGCGCGTGCGCCAGGTTGCCGGCCTGCGTGCGCGCGCGTGCGACGACTTCGGCATGGCCTTCGAGCACGGCGTTGAAGTCGTCGACCAGCGGCTGCACCTCCGACGGGAATCGCCCCTCGAGACGCAGGGTGCGCCCGGCGTGGACCGCGCCCAAGGCGCGCTGCAGGCCGCGCAGCGGGGCGAGCCCGACGCCGACCTGCGCCGCCGCGGCGGCCACCAACAGGACCAGCAGCACCGCCAGCGACGCCGCCAGCACGGCGTTGAAACGCGCCGCCGCGGCGTCGACGGGGGCCCGGTCGGCGGCGACCAGCACGCGCCACGGGTCGGGGTCGGGGTCGGCTCCCGCCTCGACGCGCACGGTGCGCTCGACCAGCTGCAGCGTCGCACCACCGGGGCCGACGACGTCGTGCACGTGCACCTCGCCGTCGGCCGGCGCGTCGCGTGGTGCCTCGAGCTGCGCGTCCCACAGCGATCGCGAACGCAGCACGCCGCGCTGCAGGCCGTCGGCGGCGCCGGCGTCGACCTGCCAGTACAGCCCCGAGTACGGGCGCGACCACCGCGGGTCGCTCAGCGCCGACGCGTCGATCGTCGGGCGCGCGTCGGCGCCGCGCTCGAACCGCGCGGTGACCTGGTCGAGCTGCGTCGTCAGCGCCTCGACGAACTGGCGCGTGACGTGGTCGCGGAACAGCCCGGCGAGCACCCAGCCGGCCAGCAGCAGCGCGACCGACGCCGCGACCGCGGTGGCGGCGAGCAACCGCCAGTGCAGCGACCACGGCCGCGCGCCGCGGTGCCGCGTCATGCGCCTGGCGCCAGCCGGTAACCCAGCCCGCGCACGGTCTCGATCGTCTCGGGCGGCAGCTTGCGCCGCAGCCGAGCGACGAAGACTTCGATCGTGTTCGAGTCGCGCTCGAAGTCCTGGGCGTACAGGTGCTCGGTCAGTTCGGTGCGCGACACCACCCGGCCCGGCCGGTGCATCAGGTACGCGAGCAGCCGGTACTCGTGCGAGGTCAGCGCCACCGGCCGGCCGTCGACCGTGACGCGGCCGCTTCGCGTGTCCAGCGCCACCGGGCCGCAGCGCAGCAACGGCGACGCGAGCCCCTGCGAACGCCGGATCAGCGCCCGCAGCCGCGCCAGCAGTTCCTCGGTGTGGAACGGCTTGGCGAGGTAGTCGTCGGCGCCGGCGTCGATGCCTGCGACCTTCTCGTGCCAGCTGTCGCGCGCCGTCAGCACCAGCACCGGCATCGTGCGCCCGCCGGCGCGCCAGCGCTGCAGCACCGTCAGGCCGTCGAGACGCGGCAGGCCGAGGTCGAGCACGACGGCGTCGAGCGACTCGTTCTCGCCCAGGTGCTGCGCGTCGACGCCGTCGGCGGCCTCGTCGACCGCGTAGCCCGCGTCGGCCAGCGCGTCGCGCAGTTGCCGGCGCAGCGCCGGATCGTCCTCGACGACCAGCACCCTCATGGCGGCGGGATGGGGCGCGACACGCTCAGCGCGCGGTTCGCACCGGCGCGTCCTTGGCGCGCAGCTTCAGCACCTCGGCGGTGCGCGCGTCGACCTCGAGCTTGACCAGGCGTCCGCCGGGCTGCAGCAGCTTGACCTCGTAGATCCAGCGTCCGTCTTCGCGGTCGAGTTCGAGCTCGAGCACCTCGCCGGGGTGACTGCGCTGCAGGCGCTCGAGCAACTGCGACAGCGGCAGCGCCTCGCCGGCGAGCACGGCCTGGCGCACGCGCTGGTGATCGTCGCGGTCGGCCGCGGCGCCTCCCGCACAAGCCAGCATGGCCGCCGCAAGCACGATCACGCGCCGCGCACGCGATGCGATCGCCAGGCGGGCGATGCGGGCGATGCGGGCGGCGGCAGGAGGTGCGCTCATGCCCCGATTGTGCGGCCGTCGCCTGAACGCGCGATGAACGCCGCCTTCATGCGGGCTTCAACCACGCGACCGAAGAATGCCCGCATCGAAACCCGCCGTGCCTTCAGGAGCCCCATGCCTCGCCGACCCTGCCGACCACCCACGACGCGCCCCGCGACGCTCGCCCGCCCGGCCCTGTGGGCCGCGGCGGCGCTGTGCGCCGTTCTCGCCCACGCCACCGCGGTCGCCGCCGACACGACGCCGGCCCAGCAGCTCGAGCGCTTCGGCGCGCAGGCCGGCGCACCCGGCCAGGCCGAGCGCGGGCGCACGTTTTTCACCACCCGCCTCGGCGGCGAGTGGTCTTGCGCCTCTTGTCACGGCAACCCGCCGGCGGACGCCGGCCGGCACGCGTCCACCGGCAAGCGCATCGAACCGCTGGCACCGGCGTTCAACCCGCGCGCCTTCTCGGACCAGGCCAAGGTCGACAAGTGGTTCCGGCGCAACTGCAACGACGTCGCCAAGCGCGAGTGCACGGCCACCGAGAAGGCCGACGTGCTCGCCTACCTGATCGGCTTGGCGCGCTGATGCGTCGCCGCCCCAACCCTGACGGAGCATCGCGATGACCCCCCGAACCTCACGCTCGGTGCTGCTGGCTGCCGTGCTGCTGGCCGGCGCGTCGGCGGCCGGCGCCGACGACGACGGCCGCAGGCCGTTGCGCGTCCCGGACGCCTACACGCAGGAGTGCGCGGCGTGCCACCTCGCCTACCCGCCCGGCATGCTGCCGGCGCGGTCCTGGCGGCGCATGATGGGCTCGCTCGACCGCCACTACGGCAGCGACGCGTCGCTCGACCCGGCCACCGTCGCCGCGCTGTCGAACTGGCTGGTGACTCATGCCGGCACCTCTCGGCGTGTGCGCGACGACGATCCGCCGCAGGACCGCATCACGCGCACGGCCTGGTTCGAACGCAAGCACCGCCGGCTCGACGCCGCGAGCTGGACGCATCCCGGCGTGAAGTCGGCGGCCAACTGCGCCGCCTGTCATCCCGCCGCCGCCCAGGGCGACTTCGACGACGACGGACTGCGGCTGCCGCCCGGCCTCGCAAGCCGCGGGCGCCGCAGCCCTCACGACTGACGATTCACAGGAGCCTACCGATGTCCGATACCACCACCACCGTCGGCGCGGCCAACGTCGCCCGCCCCGCCGCGTCGACGCCGGCCCCGGGCCGCCGCGTCGTCGACGCGCCGACGCGCATGTTCCACTGGCTGTTCGCCCTCAGCTTCGCCGGCGCCTGGCTGAGCGGCGACTCCGAGCACTGGCGCGCGCTGCACGTCACGCTGGGCTACACGCTGGCCGGGCTGCTCGCCTGGCGCGTCGTCTACGGCGTCGTCGGTCCGCGCCATGCGCGCCTGTCGCTGCTGTGGCGTCGCGTGGCCGGCGCACCGGCGTGGCTGCGCTCGGTCGCCCGGCGCCCCGTCGACGGCGCCCGACCCGGGGCGCAGGGCGCGCATCTGGCGATGGCCGGTGCCATCGTCGCGATGCTGCTGCTGGCGGCTGCGCTGGCGCTCAGCGGCTACGCGACCTACGAAGAGTGGGGTGGCGACGCCTTCGAGGAGGTGCACGAGTTCTTCGCCAACGCCATGCTCGCGCTGGTGCTGCTGCACCTGTCGATGCTCGCGCTGCTCAGCGCGCTGCGGCGGCGCAACCTGGCGTTGCCGATGCTCAGCGGCCGAGTGCCCGGCCACGGACCCGACCTCGTCCGGCACGACCGCCGCGGGGTCGCGGTGATGCTGCTGCTCGCGGTGATCGCCTTCGGCGCGTGGCAGCACCAGCAGTCGCCGCGCGGGCTGCTGCCCGACGCGACGGCGATGCCGCGCTCGGCCGACCATCACGACGAAGACGACGACTGACCGGCAAGCCGGGACCTGGCCCAGAATGCGCGCGTGACTTCCGACGATGCGTTGCCGCGGCTCGTCCGAGCGACCCTGGCGCTGGCCGGGGTCGCGCTCGCCGCGGCGCTGGCGGGCTGCGCCGCGCCCGGTGTGGGGGAGCCGCCCGACGGCCTCGGACCGACGCAGGCGCGCGAAGCGCTGCAGCGCCTGCTGCCCGCCACGCTCGCCGACCGCGCCGGCTGGGCCGCCGACATCCACGCCGCGCTGTCGGCGCTCGAACTGCCGTCGACGCCGCAGCACCTGTGCGCCGTGCTCGCCGTCACCGAACAGGAGTCGGGCTTCCGCGCCGACCCGCCGGTGCCCGGGCTTGCTGCCATCGCGCGGCAGGAGATCGCACGCCGCGCCGACGCCGCCGGCGTGCCGCAGTTCGCGGTGCGCGCCGCGCTGGCGCTGCGCTCGAGCGACGGGCGCAGCTACGCCGAGCGCATCGATGCGGTGAAAACCGAACGCGAGCTCAGCGAACTGTTCGAAGAGTTCATCGACATGGTCCCGCTGGGGCGGCGCTTCTTCGCCGACGACAACCCGGTGCGCACCGGCGGCCCGATGCAGGTGGGCATCGCGTTCGCCGAGGCGCATGCGCGCGAGCGGCGCTACCCCTACGCGCAGCCCGGGTCGATCCGCCGCGAGGTGTTCACGCGCCGCGGCGGGCTGTACTTCGGCACCGCGCACCTGCTCGACTACGACGCGCCGTACGATGAGCCGCTGTACCGCTTCGCCGACTTCAACGCCGGCCGCTACGCCAGCCGCAACGCCGCGTTCCAGAACGCGCTGGCGGTGGCGTCCGGCATCGCCGTCGCGCTCGACGGCGATCTGCTGCCGCGCGACGGCGCCACCCTCGGCGAGACCGAACGCGTGGCCTACACGCTGGCCGGACGCATCGGCATGAGCGAGGCGGCGATCCGCCGCGACCTCGCGCGCGGCGCCGGCGCCGGGTTCGAGCGCACGACGTTGCACGAACGCGTCTTCGCCCGCGCCGAGAAGGTCGACCGGCGCGCGCTGCCGCGCGCGGTCGTGCCGCGCATCGACCTGCGCAGTCCGAAGTTCACGCGCAAGCTGACCACCGACTGGTTCGCGCGCCGCGTCGACGAACGTTTCCGGCGCTGCCTGGCGCGCATGCCGGCCCCTGCCGACCACTGACACGCGCCGAACCTGCGATGCAGATCCTGACCCAGTCGCTGGCCGGCGGCGCCGGCAACCTCGCGGCCTACCTCGCGGCCCATGTGCTGCTGTGCCTGTTGCCGGCGTTCGCGATCGCCGGCGCGATGACCGCGTTGATCCCGAAGGCCAGCGTCACGCGCTGGCTCGGCCGCAGCGCCCCGGGGCGTGTGTCGTACCCGGCGGCGGCAGCGGCGGGTTCGCTGCTGGCGGTGTGCTCGTGCACCATCGTCCCGCTGTTCGCGGGCATCTACAGGAAGGGCGCCGGGCTCGGCCCGGCGGTGACCTTCCTGTTCTTCGCGCCCGCCGGCAACGTGCTCGCGCTGGCCTACACCGGCAGCATCCTGGGCGCGGAGTTCGCCGTCGCGCGCGTGCTGCTGTGCCTGGTGTTCGGCGTCGGCATCGGGCTGCTGATGTCGCTGCTGTTCTGGCGCGACGACGCGGCCCACGATGCGCAGGCCGACGCCGCCTTCGCGACGCAGGCGCGCATCGGTGGCGCCGCCACCGGGGTGCTGCTGTCGCTCGTGGCGGTGCTGATCGCCGGCACCGTCAAGCTGCCGCCGCTGTCGGCGGCCCTGGCGTCGCTGGATCTGCCGCTGTCCTGGGCCGGGGCGTGGCAGTCCCAACTCGCCGCCTGGGTGCCGTTCGACGCCGCGAAGGGCGAAGAAGGCGTCAGCGTGCAGGGGTCGCTGCTGATCGTGCTGCTGGCGGCGATCGGCGTTGCCGCGTGGCAGGGCCTGGAGAACATCGTCGAGGGCGCCAACCGCTGGACCTGGGCTGCGCTGGCGCTGGTGGCCGCGACGCTGCTGGTCGCGTCGACCGCGATGCAGGTGCACCCCGGCGGCATCGCGGTGACGCTCACCGGGCGCACGCTGGCCGTCGCCGCGGCGATCGCGGCGGTGCTCGCCTACGCGCGGCGGCTCGACGCCGACGCACTCAACGCCTGGCTGTGGGAGTCGTGGCGCTTCGTCAAGCAGATCTTCCTGCTGCTCGTCGTCGGCGTGTTCCTCGTCGGCGTGGTCCGGCAGTGGATCCGGCCCGAATGGATCCAGGCGCTGGCCGGGCGGAACGACCTGCTCGCCAACGCCACCGCGGTGGTGTTCGGCGTGTTCATGTACTTCCCGACGCTGGTCGAGGTGCCGGTGGCGCGCATGTTCCTCGACCTCGGCATGCACCGTGGCCCGCTGCTCGCCTACCTGATGGCCGACCCCGAACTGAGCCTGCAGAGCATGCTGATGGTCGCCGCGGTGCTCGGCCGCGCGAAGACCGCGGCCTACGTCGCGCTGGTGGCGGTGTTCAGCGTCGTCGCCGGCCTGCTGTTCGGCGCCTGGGTCGACGGCCTGGGCGCGGCCTGGATCGCGCTGGGGCTGGCCGCGGTCGGCACCCTGCTCGCCGGTGTGCTGCGCTGGCTGAACCTGCGTCGCGCCGAGGCCATCGCCTGACCCCCCGCTGACACGAGGAACGTACGACATGAAGACCATCAAGATCCTGGGTTCGGGCTGCGCGAACTGCCGCAAGCTCGAGGCCGTCGCGCGCGACGCCGCCGCGGCGGCCGGCGTCGACGCGCAGTTCGTCAAGGTGACCGACCTCGACGCGATCATGGCGTACGACGTGCTGTCGACGCCCGGGCTCGTGATCGAGGACAAGCTGATGAGCAGCGGACGCATCCCGACGAAAGCCGAGATCCAGGCCTGGCTGGCCTGAAGTCGGCGCGCTGCCGCCCGCGGTGGGCAGCGCGGCACCCGAGTGCAGCCCGAACCGCGAGATCGCCACCGCGACCTCGAAGAAGTTCGACGTGCCGATCGGGCACGCCGGCCCGGCGATCTCGTGCGGCGGCGTCGGCAGCGTCGCGCCGGTCCAGCCGAGCACGGAGATGCCGTCGGCCTGCAACACCCGCGGCAGCGCGATCGCCGCGACGACCGGCGGCTGCACCGCCCGCGTGGCGGCCTGCAGGTCGAGCAGCAGCACGACGGTGGCGACCGGGCCGACGATCGACCCCGGATTGAGCCGCGCGACCACCCCGGCCACCGCGCTCGGCGAGCGTCGCTGCGGCGCATGCCGCGTGGCCCTGCCCGCCATCCACCGCAGCACGACGTGATCAGCACCGCGACGACGAGGCGGACCTGCGCGAACTCGGGCGCCGCGACGGCGCCGAATGCCGCCGGCATCACCCGTCCGGGTCCGACGCCGGCGCCGATGCCCGGCGCGACCCAGACGGCCAGGAAGCGTTCGAACAGCCCCCTCGCGCTCAGCGGCGGCCGATGTCGCGCACTTCGCGCTGGATCCCCAACCGGTCGAGCGAGGCCAGCGGCAACGCCAGCATCAGCTCGATGCGGCGCTTGAGGGTCGTGGCGGCGTCGCGGTACGCCTGCGCCCGCTGCGGATCGCTGCCCCGGACCTGCGACGGGTCGGGCACGCCCCAGTGCGCCGTCGTCGGCTGCCCCGGCCACACCGGGCAGGGCTCGCCGGCGGCCTGGTCGCACACGGTGAGCACGAAGTCCATCGCGGGCGCGTCGGGGCCCGCGAACTCGGCCCAGCCCTTGCTGCGGTAGCCGTCGGTCGGCAGGCCCATCTGCGCGAGCACCGCCAGCGCCAGCGGCTGCACCACGCCCGCCGGGTGGCTGCCGGCCGAGTGGGCGCGGAAGCGCCCGCGGCCCAGGTGGTTCAGCAGCCCCTCGGCCAGGATCGAGCGCGCCGAGTTGTGCGTGCACACGAACAGCACGTGGTAGATCCTCGCGTTCATCGGTTCCTCTCAGCGGCAGGCGGTGGTGCACGCAGGCGCCGGCACCTCGAGCGCGCAGCCGGCGCCGTGGCAGCAGTGCGCACTCAGGTACCCCAACAGCGCGTTCATGCGTGCGATGTCGGGGCGGCAGATCAGGTGCCGGCCGTCGCGCTGCTGCGTCACCAGGCCGGCATGCATCAGTTCCTTCAGGTGGAACGACAGCGTCGACGCCGGCACGTCGAGCGTCGCCGACAGGGCACCCGGCGTCAGGCCGAGCGGCGCGGCACCGACCAGCGTGCGGAAGATGCGCAGCCGAGCCGGCTGGGCCAGCGCAGCCAACGCGGCGACGGCGGCGGCCTCGTCCATCGTGTCGGTCGCCTTCATGGCGAAGCGGGTTGCAGCGTCGGCGCGTGCCGCAGCGGCAGGGCCAGCGTCACGCCCCAGCAGGCCAGCAGCATCACCGCCGAGCCGGCCAGCGCTCCGGCCAGCCCGAAGCCCTGGTACAGCAGGCCCGACGTCAGCGTGCCGAAGAAGCGCCCGAGCGCGTTGGCCGCGTAGTAGAAGCCCACGTCCTCGGCCGCCTTCTCGCTGCCGGCATAGGCCAGCACCAGGTACGAGTGCACCGAGGAGTTCACCGCGAAGGCGACGCCGAACACGCCCAGCCCGGCGACGACGACCCATTCCAGGTGCGGCACGCCGGCGACGACGAGCGCGGCGAGCACCAGCGGCACGACGGCCAGCGCCGCCGACCAGGCCCGCGCCGCCGGCACCTCGCGGCTCAGCCCGTCGACGCTGCGCTTGACGATCGCCGGCGCCAGGGCCTGCACCGCGCCGTAGCCGATCGTCCATGCGGCCAGGAAGCCACCGACCATCGTGAAGGTCCAGCCGGCGGCGTAGAGGAACACCGGCACGCCGACGACGAACCAGACGTCGCGCGCACCGAACAGCAGCACGCGCGCGGCGGCCAGCGCGTTGATGCCGCGGCTCTTGGCGAACAGTTCGCGCGCCGACTTCGACGCCTTCGCCTTGCCCATCAGCGGCGGCACGAAGGCCACGACGCCGGCCAGCACCAGCGCCAGCAGCGCGGCCATCGCCCACAGCGCATGCCGGAACCCCAGCGCCTGCAGCAGCACGCCGCCGATGAAGAAGCCCACACCCTTCATCGCGTTCTTGCTGCCGGTGAAGAACGCCACCCACTTGAACAGGCGCCCGCTCGCCGACCCGGCGGTCAGCTTGATCGCCGACTTGCTGGCAGTCTTGGTCAGGTCCTTGGCCACGCCACACACACCCTGCGCGACGACCACCCAGGCCACCGACAGCGCCGCCGTCCAGTCCGGCGACAGCGCCGACAACAGCAGGAAGCCGGTGATCTGCGTCGCCAGCCCCACCGCCAGCATGCGCGCGATGCCGAAGCGCGTGGCCAGCCAGCCGCCGACCAGGTTGGCCACCACCCCCGCGGCCTCGTACAGGAGGAACAGGAACGCCAGCGTGAACGGCGAATAGCCCAGCCGGTAGAAGTGCAGCAGCACCAGCATGCGCAGCGCGCCGTCGGTGAGCGTGAAGCTCCAGTAGGCGGCCGTGACCAGCGCGTAGTTGCGGGTGCCTGCGTGCATCACGGTCCTGCCTTGACGGCTTGCGGCCCGAAGCCGTAAGTCCGGCTGCCGGAGCTGAGGCTTGCCTTCGTGGCGCGAGCCGAGGACAGCGGGTTGCCTTCTCCTCCATGTCCCCCGGGCCGGGCTGCGCCCGACCCTCCTCCTTTACTTACGGAGAAGGCAACCCACTGTCCTCGGCCGGTGACCGCGTTCGCCTTCGACCGTCGAACACCAAGACGGCGGCAGGCCAACCACCGCACAAAGCAGACGTTCACGGGCGACCGCCTCGGGCCGCAAGCGGAAGCCCGGGTGCGCCAGGGCATCGGCGGCCGCACTTCAGGCGCCCCGTTGACGCATGTGGCACGCCAGGTCGACCATGCGGCAGGCGTAGCCCATTTCGTTGTCGTACCAGGCGTAGACCTTGAGCAACGTGCCGTCGGTGACCAGGGTCGACGGGGCGTCGACGATGCTGCTGCGCGTGTCGCGCGCGTAGTCGGCGCTGACCAGTGGTCGGTCCTCGACGCCGAGGATGCCGGCGAGCGCCCCGGCGGCGGCGGCGCGGAACAGCGCGTTGACCTCGTCGGCGGTCGTCGCGCGGCGCAGCTCGAACACGGCGTCGGTGAGCGACGCATTGAGCACCGGCGCGCGCACCGCATGGCCGTCGAGCTTGCCCTTGAGCTCGGGGTAGATCAGCGCGATCGCGGTGGCGCTGCCGGTGGTCGTCGGGGCCAGGCTGAGCATCGCGCTGCGCGCGCGTCGCAGGTCCTTGTGCGGCGCGTCGACCACCAGGTTGGTGTTGGTCGGGTCGTGGATGGTCGTGATCTGCCCGTGGCGGATGCCGATCGCTTCGTGCACCACCTTCACCACCGGCGCCAGGCAGTTGGTGGTGCAGCTCGCCGCGGTGACGATGCGGTGGCGGGACGGATCGTAGAGATGATGGTTGACGCCGACGACGACGTTGAGCACGTCACCCACCTTCACCGGCGCGGCGACGATCACGCGCTTCGCGCCGCGGTCCAGGTGGCCCTGCAGCGCCTCGGGCGTGAGGAACCTGCCGGTGCACTCGAGCACCAGGTCCACGCCCAGGTCGCCCCAGGGAACCTCGGCCGGGCGGGCGTGCGAGGAGAAGCCCAGGCGGCGCTCGCCGATGCGCAGCGCGTCGTCGCCGTCCGCGGCGATGGCGTCGCGCCACCTGCCCTGCACGCTGTCGAAGGCCAGCAGGTGCGCGGTGGCGGCGGCACCGCCCTTGAGCTCGTTGAGGTGCACGACCTCCAGCCGGTTGGCGGCACGCGGGTCGTCCGCGGGGCGCTCGGCGGCGCCGAACGCGGCGCGCAGCGCCAGACGGCCGATGCGGCCCATGCCATTGATGCCCACTCGCATGATGATCGACAGACTCCGTTCGTGCGCCGGACGCCGCACTCTATTTCGACTGTCGTGGAATTCTGGAACTCGAAGATGACAAAACGATGACGGCCTGTGGGTGCGAGAGATGGCGCCTGTCCGCGCTCGCTCCCGCCTTGCGGACCGTGGACATGAGCCGCGCGGCCCTTGGCGCCGTCCCGGCCTGCGCAGGCAGGCCGCGAGCCGCGGCGCTGGCTGGCGCCCCCTGGCCCTCGCAAAGCTCGGGCCCTTCGCGCCGTCCCGGCCTGCGCAGGCAGGCCGTGAGCCGCGGCGCTGGCTGCCGCCCCTGGCCCTCGCAAAGCTCGGGCCCTTCGCGCCGTCCCGGCCTGCGCAGGCAGGCCGTGAGCCGCGGCGCTCAGCCCTGCAGCTGTGCCCAGGCCTTCTCGAGCCGCTTGACGCTCACCGGCTGCGGCGTGCGCAGCTCCTGCGCGAACAGGCTCACGCGCAGTTCCTCGAGCAGCCAGCGGAACTCGTCGAGCCGCGCGTCGCGCCGGCCCTTCAGTTCCGCCGCGCGGCGCAGCCAGCGCTGCTCGAGCGCGCGCACCTCGGCCAGGCGCTGCGCGTCGCGCGCCGGATCGACGCGCAGCTTGTCGAGCCGCAGCACGACCGCATTCAGGTAGCGAGGCAGGTGCTGCAGCGCCGCCCACGGCGTCTCGGCGAGAAAGCGCCTCGGCACCAGCCGCTGCAGCTGTGCCGCGATGTCGTCGGCGACGTCCTTCGGCGCGCGGCTGTCCTTGAGCTTGCGCGTGGCCGCCGCGTGCCCTGCAAGCACCGCTGCGGCCTGGCGCGCGACCTCCTGCGCGATCAGGTTCAGCCGCGCACGCCCTTCGTCGACGCGGGCCTTGAAGCTCGTCGCGTCGGCGGGCAGCGGCTCGGCGAGGAAGGCGCGGTCGAGCGCGACGTCGACGATCTGCGTGCGCAGGTCTTCGAGCGTGCCCAGGCCCATGTACTGCGCCGCCATCGCCTGCAGGTCGGGGATGTGCTTCTCGAGGTACTTCAGCGGCTCGCGGACCTGCAGCGCCACCAGCCGGCGCAGCCCCGCGCGGTGCTTCGCGGCGGCGACCTCGGGCTCGTCGAAGACCTCGACCTCGACGTGCGTGCCGCGGTCGACCAGCGCCGGGAAGCCGACCAGCGTCTGGCCGCCCTTGCGGATCTCCATCAGCTCGGGCAGCTCGCCGAAGGTCCACGCGGTGTAGGCGGCAGGCTCGGCCGGCGGTGCGCGGTGCTCGACCGTGGCGACGACGCCGCGCGAAGCGGCCGCCGGTGGTGCGGCGCTGGCAGGGCGCGGCGCAGGTGCGGGCACCGCCGCACCGAGCTTCAGCGCCGCGAGCGCCTGGAACGCGCTGCGCGCCTGGCCGCCGAGCTCGGCCTTCAACGTGGGCAGGTGCCGGCCCATGCCGAGCTGGCGACCGTGCTCGTCGACGACGCGCAGGTTCATCAGCAGGTGCGGCGGCAACTGCTCGAGCTTGAAGTCGGCGCGCTGCACCGGCAGCTGCGTGCGCCCGCGCACCGCGTCGAGCAGCCGCTCGACGAGCGAGCCGTCGCCGAACGCCGCCGCCTCGACGACGTCCTGCGCGAACTCGGGCAGCGGCTGCAGGCGCGCACGCGGTTTGCCCGGCAGCGTCTTGACGAGCGCGAGCACCTTGTCCTTCAGCATCCCGGGCACGAGCCACTCGCAGCGCTCGTCGGCGACCTGGTTCAGCGCGTAGATCGGCACCGTCACCGTCAACCCGTCCTTCGGGTTCCCGGGTTCGTGCAGGTAGGCCGCCGCGCAGTCGACGCCGCCCAGGCGCACGACCTTCGGGAACGCCGACGTCGTGACGCCGGCCGCCTCGTGGCGCATCAGTTCGTCGCGCGTGAGCTGCAGCAGGTTCGGCCGGCGCCGGGCCTCGTCGCGGTACCAGCGCTCGAGCGCGGCGCCACCGGTGACGTCGGCCGGGATCTGCGCGTCGTAGAAGGCGAAGATCAGCTCGTCGTCGACCAGCACGTCCTGCCGGCGCGCCTTGTGCTCGAGCTCCTGCACCTGCCGGATCAGCTTGCGGTTGTGCGCGAAGAACGGCAGCGGGGTGTCCCAGGTGTCGTCGGTGAGCCCGGCCACCAGCGCCTCGCGGATGAAGATCTCGCGCGCGCCCGCCGGGTCGAGCCTGGCGTAGCTGATGCGCCTGTCGTTGTACAGCACGAGGCCGTACAGCGTCGCGCGCTCGAGCGCCACCACCTCGCCGGCCTTCTTCTCCCAGTGCGGCTCGAGCAGCTGCTTCTTCAGCAGGTGGCCGGCCATCGCCTCGATCCACTTCGGCTCGACGGTCGCGATGCCGCGGCCGAACAGGCGCGTCGTCTCGACCAGTTCGGCGGCGACGATCCAGCGCCCGGGTCTCTTGCTCAGGTGCACGCCCGGGTGGCGCCAGAACCGGATGCCGCGCGCGCCGAGGTAGTGCTCATCGTCGTCAGCCTTCACGCCGACGTTGCCCAGCAGCCCGGCGAGCAACGAGCAGTGGATCTGTTCGTAGGTCGCCGGCGCGGTGTTCAGCCGCCAGCCGTGTTCGGCGACGACGGTGTGCAGCTGCGCGTGGATGTCGCGCCACTCGCGCACACGACGCGGGTTGACGAACTGCTCGCGCAGGCGCAGCTCCTGCTGCCGGTTCGACAGCTTGGGCGAGTCGGTCTTCTCGCCGGCATGGCCATGCACACCCCGGCCCGCCTCGATCCAGCGCCACAGCTTGAGCGTGCCTGCGAACTCGGACTTCTCGTCGTCGAAGATGCGGTGCTTCTCGTCGGCCGCGGCCTGCTGCTCGAGCGGGCGGTCGCGCACGTCCTGTCCGGACAACGCCGCGGCGATGACGACGACCTCGGACAGCGCCTGGCGCTGCCGCGCCTCGAGGATCATGCGGCCGACGCGCGGGTCCAGCGGCAGCTTCGCCAGCTCGCGGCCGATCGCGGTGAGCTCGTTCGCGTCGTCGACGGCGCCGAGTTCGGCCAGCAGCGCGTAGCCGTCGGCGATCGCCTTGCCCGGCGGGCGCTCGAGGAACGGGAAGTCCTCGACGGCGCCCAGCCCCAGCGATTTCATGCGCAGGATCACGCCGGCCAGCGACGAGCGCAGGATCTCGGGGTCGGCGAAGCGCGGCCGCGCGGCGAACGACGCCTCGTCGTACAGGCGGATGCAGATGCCGTCGGTCACGCGCCCGCAGCGCCCGGCGCGCTGGTTTGCCGCCGCCTGGCTGATCGGCTCGACCTGCAGCTGCTCGACCTTGTGGCGGTAGCTGTAGCGCTTGACGCGCGCCAGCCCGCTGTCGACCACGTAGCGGATCCCGGGCACGGTGAGCGACGTTTCGGCGACGTTGGTCGCGAGCACGATGCGCCGGCCGTGGCCGGGCGTGAAGACGCGGTCCTGCTCGGCCTGGCTCAGCCGCGCGAACAGCGGCAGGATCTCCGCGGGCGGGCCGCGCAGCGGGCCGCTGCTGACGCTGCCGCCGCGATGCTGGCTGGCCAGGTGCTTGCGCAGGTGGTCGGCGGCGTCGCGGATCTCGCGCTCGCCGGGCAGGAACACGAGGATGTCGCCGGGGCCTTCGCGCCACAGTTCGTCGACGGCGTCGGCGATCGCGTCGTCGAGGTCGACGTCCTGCCGACTGCCGGGCCGCCCCGCGGTCGGCGCTCCTGCCTGGGACGGCGGTGCAGCCGTCCTGGGCGCCTCGTCGCGTTCGAGCGGCCGCCAGCGCTGCTCGACCGGGTACAGCCGGCCGCTGACCTGGATCACCGGCGCCGGGCCGCGCGTGCCGGCGAAGTGGTTCGCGAAGCGCTCGGCGTCGATCGTCGCCGAGGTCACGATCACCTTCAGGTCGGGTCGCCGCGGCAGGATGTGCAGCAGGTGCCCGAGCAGGAAGTCGATGTTCAGGCTGCGCTCGTGCGCCTCGTCGACGATGATCGTGTCGTACTGGCGCAGCAGCGGGTCGGACTGCGTTTCGGCGAGCAGGATGCCGTCGGTCATCAGCTTGACGCTGGCGCCCGGCTGCAGCCGGTCGTGGAAGCGCACCTTGTAGCCGACGACCTCGCCCAGCGGCGTCGCCAGTTCCTCGGCGATGCGCTTGGCGACGCTGGAGGCGGCGATGCGCCGCGGCTGCGTGTGGCCGATCAGCCCGCGCCCGCCCGCGCCCAGGCCGCGGCCGAGCGCGAGCGCGATCTTCGGCAGCTGCGTCGTCTTGCCCGAGCCGGTCTCGCCGCAGACGACGATCACCGGGTGCCCGGCGAGCGCGCGTGCGATCTCCTCGCGCCGCGCCGACACCGGCAGCGCTTCGGGAAAGGTGATCGGCGGGACGGGGTTCGCGCGCGGCGGCGGCATCGGGGCGCGGATTATCCCGGCGCCACCGTGCGCCGGTCGCCGCCGGCCTCAGCCGCCGACGACGTAGGTGATGACGCTGATCACCGCGCCCTGCGGGTCGCGCAGCACCGCGAAGCGGCCGACGGTGGGGATGTCGGTGGGCGGCATCAGCACCGTGCCGCCGAGTTCACGGCAGCGCGCCGCGGTCGCGTCGACGTCGTCGACCGTCACGTAGCAGCCCCACGCGGGCGGCATCGCGCCGGCATCGGCAGGCATGCCCATGATGCCGCCCACCGACGTCTCGCCGCACTTGACGACGGTGTACGCCCCGGTGCCCAGGTCCATCACCTGGGTCGTCCAGCCGAACAGCCGGCCGTAGAAGTCGGCCGCGGCGGCGGGGTCGGGGGTCATCAGTTCGCTCCAGCTGAACGCACCGTGGGTCTGGTACGCATCCATGCTCGGTCTCCCGGTTCGTGAGGCGGCGATGGTGCGTGGCCCGCACCGGTGCGTCAATGCCGGCAGCGTGCGAGGCGCCGGCCGTGTCGCACGAGGGGGTGCGGCACAATGCGCGGCGTCATGAGCCTGGTCTTCCCGCACACCTTCGTGCCGTGGTTCCGCGCGGTCGCGCCGTACATCCACGCGTACCGCGGCAAGACCTTCGTCATCGGCTTTCCCGGCGAGGGCATCGCCGCCGGCAAGCTCAACAACCTGGTGCAGGACCTGGCGATCCTGCACGCGATCGGCATCAAGCTGGTGCTGGTGCACGGCTTCCGACCGCAGGTCGACGAGCAGTTGCGCGCCAAGGGCCACACATCGCGCTTCAGCCACGGCATCCGCGTCACCGACGCGGTCGCGCTCGACAGCGCGCAGGAGGCCGCCGGCCAGCTGCGCTTCGAGATCGAGGCCGCCTTCTCGCAGGGGCTGCCCAACACGCCGATGGCCAACGCGACCGTGCGCGTGGTCTCGGGCAACTTCCTGACCGCGCGCCCGGTGGGCATCGTCGACGGCATCGACTTCATGCACAGCGGCATCGTGCGCCGTGTCGATGGCGCGACGATCCGCCGCTCGATCGACATCGGGGCGCTGGTGCTGCTGTCGCCGTTCGGCTTCTCGCCCACCGGCGAGGCGTTCAACCTGACGATGGAAGACGTCGCGACGAAGACCGCGATCGCGCTGAAGGCCGACAAGCTGCTGTTCCTCACCGAGTTGCCGGGCATCCGCGAGAGGCCCGACGACCCCGACAGCGACATCGACACCGAGCTTGCGCTGGCCGAAGCGAAGCGCTTGCTCGCGTCGCTGCCGGCACCGACGCGGCCGACCGACGCCGCGTTCTACCTGCGCCACTGCGTGGCCGCCTGCGAGGGTGGCGTCGAGCGCTCGCACATCCTGCCGTTCGCGGTCGACGGCGCGATCCTGCGCGAGGTGTTCACCCACGACGGCATCGGCACGATGGTCGTCGACGAGAAGCTCGAGAGCCTGCGCGAGGCCACCCCCGACGACGTCGGCGGCATCCTGCAGCTGATCGAGCCTTTCGAGCGCGACGGCACGCTGGTGCGGCGCGAGCGCCACGAGATCGAGCGCGACGTGGCCAACTACACCGTCATCGAGCACGACGGCATCATCTTCGGCTGCGCCGCGCTGTATCCCTACCCCGAGGCGAAGACCGGCGAGATGGCGGCGCTGACCGTGGCGCCCGACTCGCAGAGCCAGGGCGACGGCGAGCGCATGCTCAAGCGCATCGAGCAGCGCGCGCGTGCGATCGGGCTCGACAGCATCTTCGTGCTGACCACGCGCACGATGCACTGGTTCATCAAGCGCGGCTTTCACCCGGTCGACGCCGAGTGGCTGCCCGAGGCGCGCAAGCGCAAGTACAACTGGGACCGGCGCTCGCAGGTGCTGGTCAAGAAACTCGTCTGAACAAGGAGATCGCGATGGCCCGCATGGTGCAGTGCGTGTACCTGAAGAAGGAAGCCGAGGGGCTGGCGTTCCCGCCCTACCCCGGCGAACTCGGCAAGCGCATCTACGACAGCGTCAGCAAGGAGGCGTTCGAGGTGTGGAAGAAGCACCAGACGATGCTCGTCAACGAGAACCGCCTGAACCTCGCCGACGCGCGGGCGCGCCAGTACTTGGCGCGGCAGATGGAGCAGTTCTTCTTCGGCGCCGGCGCCGACAAGCCGGCCGGCTACGTGCCTCCGGCGCCGTAGACGCAGGGCCGTCGCAGGGGGGGCGCCGCGGCGTGATGCCGTCGCGGTCGTCGGTCGTTGATATAGATTAAACGCGAATCATTCGTGTTGTGAAGTACACTACGAGGCCATCGCAACCCCTCCCGCTGGAGCCTCGCATGAACTTCGCCTCGACCGTCGGCCGCGCCCTGGGCGCCGCCGTCCTCGGCCTGGCCGTGTCCTCGCCCGCCGCCTGGGCGCAGGACAAGGTGCTGAACCTGTACTCGGCGCGCCACTACCAGACCGACGAGGCGCTGTACGACAACTTCACCAAGTCCACCGGCATCCGCATCCAGCGCGTCGACGCCGACGACGCCGGCATCCTCGCGCGCCTGAAGAGCGAAGGCAGCGCCAGCCCCGCCGACGTCGTGCTGCTCGTCGACGCGGCGCGGTTGTGGATGGCCGAGTCCGAAGGCCTGTTCCAGCCGGTGAAAAGCCAGTGGCTGGAATCTCGCATTCCCGCGACGCTGCGCGGGCAGGACTCGGGACAGGGGTCGCAGTGGTTCGGCATGTCGACGCGCGCGCGCCTGATCGTCTACGACAAGGCCCGCGTCGACCGTGCCGACGTCGATACCTACGAGGAACTCGCGGACCCCAAGCACAGGGGCAAGGTATGCACACGTTCGGGATCGCACCCCTATAACCTGTCGTTGTTCGGTTCACTGATCGAGCACCTCGGCGCGGAGAAAACCGAGCAGTGGCTCAAGGGCGTCGTTGCCAACATGGCGCGCGCGCCCAAGGGCGGCGACACCGACCAGATTCGGGCGGTGGCCAGCGGGGAATGCGCGATCGCGCTGACCAACAGCTATTACCTGGCGCGAATGATGCGCTCGACCAAACCCGAGGACCGCACGGCGATCGAGAAGATCGGTGTCGTGTTCCCGAATCAGTCGACGTGGGGCACCCACGTCAACATCGCCGGGGCCGCGGTGGCGCGGCATGCGAAGAATCGCGACGCGGCGGTCGCCTTCGTCGAGTACCTCGCCAGCGACGGTGCGCAGCGCTATTTCGCCGACGGCAACAACGAATGGCCCGCGCTCGCAGGAGTAAAGACCAGCAATCCGGCACTCGCCACGCTCGGCGACTTCCGTGCCGAAACGATTCCGGTGGCCGTGGCCGGAAAGAACCAGACCCGCGTGCAGCAGATGCTCGACCGGGTGGGGTATCGCTGACACCGGCACGAGATTCTCTGCACAGGGACACCCCATCGGCGTCGCGGAGGTACGTCGCGGAGGTAATATCCGCGCCGCCGATTTTCATGTCCGTCGCGGAGTAACCCATGCCCACCCTGCAGCAACTGCTGGCCCAGAAGGCCGAAATAGAACGCCAGATCGTCGAAACCCAGCGCACCGAACGTGCCGAGGCGATCGCCAAAGTCAAGGCGCTGATGGCCGAACATGGGCTCACCGCGGCCGACCTGTCGTCGCGCAACGCTGCCGCACCGAAGGGCGCCGGGCGCAAGGCGGCGGTCAAGTACCGCAACGCCGCCACCGGCGACACCTGGACCGGACGCGGGATGCAGCCCAAGTGGCTGCGCGCCGAACTCGCCGCCGGCAAGACGCTGGCCGACTTCAACGTCTGACCCGACGCCGGGGCGCCCCGCCACCGCGACCGGGCCGCCCGCGGGCGGCCTTTGCGCCTCGGCGCGCGCCGACGGCGTCGCCGGACGCCCCGCGCCGCTGCACTAGACTGCCCGGATGATCCCGCCGGGGTTCGTCCAGGAACTGCTCGCGCGCACCGACATCGCCGACGTCGTCGGCCGCCACGTGCAGCTGCGCAAGACCGGCGCCAACCTGGTCGGCCTGTGCCCGTTCCATGCCGAGAAGACGCCGAGCTTCAGCGTCAGCCCGGCCAAGCAGTTCTTCCACTGCTTCGGCTGCGGCGCCAGCGGCGACGCGATCCGCTTCCTCACCGAGCACCTCGGGCTGAGCTTCGTCGAGGCGGTGCACGACCTGGCGCAGCAGGCCGGGCTGAACGTGCCCGACGAAGACGTCACGCCCGAGCAGCGCGAGCGCGCGGCGCGCCAGCGCGAGCGCGAGACGACGCTGACGGGCGTGCTCAGGACCGCCGCCGACCACTACCGCAAGCTGCTCAAGGCCACGCCGCGTGCGATCGACTACCTGAAGCGGCGCGGGCTCAGCGGCTCGATTGCCGCACGTTACGCGCTGGGCTACGCCGCCGACAGCTGGCACGGGCTGGCCAGCGCCTTCGCGCGCTACGACGACCCGCTGCTGGTCGAGGCCGGGCTGGTCATCGCACGCGACGACGACGACGGCGACACGAAGCGCTACGACCGCTTCCGCGACCGCATCATGTTCCCGATCCGCAGCGTGAAGGGTGACGTCATCGCCTTCGGCGCGCGCGTGCTCGACCGCGGCGAGCCGAAGTACCTGAACTCGCCCGAGACGCCGCTGTTCGTCAAGGGCCGCGAGCTGTACGGCCTGTTCGAGGCGCGCGCCGCGCTGCGCGAGCGCGGCGTGGCGCTGGTCACCGAGGGCTACATGGACGTCGTCGCGCTGGCCCAGCTGGGACTGCCCAACGCGGTGGCGACGCTGGGCACCGCATGCACGCCCGAGCACGTGGCCAAGCTGCTGCGCTTCGTCGACCGCGTGGTGTTCTCGTTCGACGGCGACGCCGCGGGGCGGCGCGCCGCGGTGCGCGCGCTCGAAGCCGCGCTGCCGCACGCCACCGACGTGCGCAGCTTCCGCTTCCTGTTCCTGCCGCCCGAGCACGACCCCGACTCGTACGTGCGCGCGCACGGCCGCGAGGCGTTCGAGCGGCTGATGGCCGACGCGCTGCCGCTGTCGCGCCAGCTGGTCGAGGTCGCGCAGGCCGACTGCGAGCTGGCCAGCGCCGAGGGCCGCGCGCGCATGCTCGCGCAGGCGCGGCCGCTGTGGTCGCAGCTGCCCGACGGCGCGCTGCGCCGGCAGTTGCTCGGCGAGCTGGCGCGCCTGGGCGGGCTGCCGGTCGACGAGTTGGCCGCGCTGTGGCGCACCGACGCCACGCCGGCGCCCCGCACCGCTGCGCGCGACGCGCCGCGTGCGCCGACGCCTGCCGCCGTCGCCCGCCGCGGCGGCGTGCTGGCGCGCCAGCCGCCCCGGCGCCCCGAGGACCGTGCGCTGCAGATGCTGCTGGCCCACGCCGACTGGTGGGATTCGCTGTCGGCGCACGAGCACGAACTGCTGCACCAGCTGTCGGCCCCGCACGGGGCGCTGGTCGCCTGGCTGGAACGCGACATCGCCGAGCACGGGGCACGCCCCTGGGCGGCGCTGCGCCGGGCGCTGGCCGACGACGCCGAACTCGCCGCCGCCGGCGTCGACGCCGCCGCCTGGCTCGACGACAACGACGCCCACGACGCGCAGCCCGCCGACCTGCGACGCGCCGTCGACCACCTGCTCGAACGCGCGCTGAAAACCGCGCTCGAAGCCGCCGCGCTCGCGGCGCAGCGCGACCCGCAGCGCCTGCCGCGCTACCGCGACCTGCTCGCCGAGCTGGCGCTGGTCAAGCGCCGGCTCGCGGGCCAGGCGGCGTGATCCCGCCCGCCTCCCCCGACACGGCGCCTGCCGTGCCGCGGAAGCGCGCCGGCGTCGTGCCACCCCAGCGGCGGAACGCGCGCACGAAGGCGCGTTCGTCGGAGAACCCCAGCTCGGCGGCGATGTCGACCACGCGCCGCGCACCGGCCAGGCGCCGGCAGGCGATGCCGTGCAGCACCGTGTCGCGCAGCGCACGGAACGACACGCCGTCGTCGGCGAGCCGGCGCACCAGGTGCCTGCCGCTGATGCCCAGCGCCGCGGCCACGCGCTCGCGCCCCCACGCCGGGTTCGCGTGCACCAGGCGCTGCACCGCAGCCGCCAGGCTCGACTGCCCCAGCGCGGCGAGCGTGCGATCGGTCAGCGTGCGCAGGTGTTCGTGCAGCGCCGCGTTCGCCTGCACCAGCGGCAGCGCCAGCTGCGACGCGTCGCACACCAGCGCGTCGTGCCCCGCGCCGAACCGCAGCGGCACGTCGAGCAGCGCCGCGTAGGCCGCCTGCGGCGCCGGCGGGTCGTGCGCGAACCACAGGCCGTCGGCTGCAAAACGCCCTCCGGTCGCCCAGCGCGCCAGGCTCAGCGCGCCGGCGAGCACCGCCTCGACGCGTTCGCGCTCTCGCACCGCCAGCCGCGGCAGGTAGCGCAGCTGCACCTTCGCGCCGTCGCACACGAGCGCGAAGCCGCCGCCCTCGCCGATCGCCGGCGCGACCTCGACGAGGTCGTGCAGCGCCTCGCCGAGCGTCTCGCAGGTCACCAGCTGCAGACCGGCGCTGTCCAGGTGGCCGGCCTGCAGCGCCAGCCCCACGCGCAGCCCGGCCAGCGGGTCGGCGGCGGCGCGGCAGTAGGCGTCCCACAGGGCGTCCTGCGTCGCCAGCGGCACGCGCGGCGCACCGCGCACGGCGGCCAGCAGCGCCGACGGCAGCTCCAGCCCGCACCGTTCGGCGAGCTGGACGATGGCCTGCGCGTAGACACGGGAAACGCTGTGCATGAAGCCTCGGGGCGACTCGCGGCGTGGGCGGTGCGCCCGCGCATCGTAGCGAAGCGCGCGCCGATGTCCCGTTCGGTCCCCCCGATGGCGCGTTTGGCCGCTGACACGCCTGCCGCGCGCTGGCTAAGCTCGGCGCCCGGACCGGCACTTCGAGGAGACGGCGGCGATGGCCAAGATCCGTGGCGGCGAGTGGCTCGCCCGCATGCTGCACGCCGAGGGCGTCGAGAAGGTGTTCGGCATCATCGACGGCACCTACTTCGGCTTCTACGAGGCCCTGAACCGGCTGGGCATCGACATCGTCACGCCGCGCCACGAGACCTGCGCGGCGCACATGGCCGGCGCCTACGCACGGCTGACGGGGCGGCTGGGCGTGTGCATGGCCAGCAACGGCCCCGGCGTGGCCAACCTGCTGCCGGGACTGGTCGTCGAACAGGCGGAGGGCAACCGGGTGCTGGCGATCACCAGTGCGCGCCGGCCGCAGATCATGTACCCCGACCGCGGCGGGGCCTACCAGTGCTTCGACCAGGCCGGCGTGATCGGGCGCATCGCCAAGTGGAGTGCCGCGGCGTCGTCCTACGACCGCATGCCCGAACTGGCGCGCAAGGCGCTGCGCGCCAGCTGGGACGGCCGCCCCGGGGTCGTGCACCTGGACGTGCCGGAGACGATCATGAACGGCAGCTTCGAGCCGCTGCCGCACTGGGCGCCGCACCAGTACCGCCGCACCGAACCGCTGGCGCCGCGGCCGCAGCAGGTCGAACAGGCGGCCGACCGGCTGCTCGCCGCCGCCGCGCCGATGATCCACGTCGGCAGCGGCGTCGTGCACGCACAGGCCTTCGACGCGCTGGCGGCGGTCGCCGAGGCGCTGCAGGCGCCGGTGACGACGAGCTGGGCCGCGCGCGGCGCGCTGCCCGAAACGTCGGACTTGGCGATCCCGATGCCGCACGTCGAGCTCAACCACCGCGTGCGCAACGAGGCCGACACGGTGCTCGTCGTCGGCTCGCGCATCGGCGAGACCGACTGGTGGGGCAAGCCGCCGTACTGGCGTCGCCCGGGCGAGCAGTTCACGGCGCAGGTCGACGTCGACGCCACGATGCTCGGGCTGAACAAGCCGGCCGACCTGGCGATCCAGGCCGACGCGCGCGTGTTCCTCGAGGCGCTGGCGCAGGCGCTGGCCGGTCGCGCGCCGGCCCACCTCGACCAGCGTCGCCACCGCATCGCCACCTACGCCAAGGCCCGCGCCGACGACCGCGCGCGCTGGGACCAGGCGCTGCACAACCTCGCCGCGCCGGTGCACCCGGCGCACATCGGCGCGGCCTGCGACGAGCTGTTCCCGCCCGGCACGGTGCTGGTGGCCGACGGTGGCAACGCGGCGGTGTGGGCGATGTTCCACCACCGTGCGACCGTGCCGAACCGCGTGCTGTCGACCTTCAAGTTCGGCATGCTCGGTGCCGGCATGGCGCAGGCCATCGGCGCGGCGCATGCGCGCCCGGGCGAGCCGGTGTGCTGCATCATCGGCGACGGCGCCTTCGGCTTCCACCCGCAGGAGGTCGAGACCGCGGTGCGCACGAAGGCGCGCGTGGTCTGGATCGTGCTGGCCGACAAGCAGTGGGGCATGGTGAAGATGAACCAGCAGTTCATGCTGCGGCCGTTCAAGACCATGCTGTTCAAGAAGCTCGACGACGACGAGACGATCAAGGCCGACCTGCACGAGATCCGCTTCGACGAACTGGCGCGCTCGATGGGCGCGCACGGCGAGCGCGTGTCCGACCCGCAGGCGCTGCGCGCGGCGATCGTGCGCGGGCTGGACAGCCGCGGGCCGGCGGTGATCCACGTCGACGTCGATCCGGTCAAGCACATGTGGGCGCCCGGGCTGCTGCACTTCAAGAAGATGCACGAGGAGCCCAAGGGCTGAGCGGGGCGGGCACGCACGGGCAGCGCAGGCGATCGCGATGGGCGAGATCGACACCGTTCGGCTGAACTTCAACCCGCAGTCGCTGTGGGCGCTCAACGCCATCATCGGGATGGTGATGTTCGGCGTCGCGCTGGAGCTGAAGCCGCGCGACTTCAAAGCCGTGCTCGTCACGCCCAAGCCGGTGCTGATCGGGCTGACGGCTCAGTTTCTGCTGCTGCCGGCGTTCACCTTCCTGCTGGTGCTGGCGATCCGGCCCGCCCCCAGCATCGCGCTGGGCATGATGCTGGTGGCGGCCTGCCCGGGCGGCAACGTCTCCAACTTCCTGACGCACCACGCCCGCGGCAACACCGCGCTGTCGGTGACGATGACCGCGATCTCGACCGCGGTGGCGATCGTGATGACGCCGCTGAACCTGGCACTGTGGGCCGGGATGTACGCGCCCACCGCGGCGATCCTGCGCTCGGTGTCGCTCGACCCGCTGGACATGCTGCTCGCCGTGGCGCTGCTGCTGGGCGTGCCGATGGTCGCCGGCATGACGATCGGGCGCCACTTCCCTCGCCTCGTCGCGCGGGCGCACCGGCCGGTGCGAGCGGTGTCGCTGCTGATCTTCGTCCTGTTCGTCGTCGGCGCGCTCGTCGCGAACTGGCGCCACTTCGTCGACTGGGTCGGCTTCGTCGTCTTCGCCGTGGTCCTGCACAACGCGACCGCGCTGGCCAGCGGCTGGGCGGCGGCACGGGTGGCCGGGCTGCCCGAACGCGACCGGCGCGCGGTCGCCATCGAGGTCGGCATCCAGAACTCGGCGCTCGGGCTGATCCTGATCTTCAACTTCTTCGGTGGCTTGGGCGGCATGGCCATCGTCACCGCGTGGTGGGGCATCTGGCACCTGATCTCGGGGCTGTCGGTGGCGACCTGGTGGTCGCGGCGCGACCCCGGGCCCGCGGCGTGAGCACCCCGTCGGTGCTCGTCACGGGCGCGGCCGGCATGCTCGGCCGGGGCCTGGTCGCGGCGCTGGCGGCGCGGCGCATCGAGACGCGCGACGTGGTCGCCACCGACCTGCACCGCGTCGCCGACGCCGAGCGCCACCCCGGCATCGCCTACGCCGAGCACGACGTGCGCGCGCCCGGGCTGGAGGCGCTGCTGCACGCGCACGCCATCGACACCGTCGTCCACCTGGCCTCGATCGTCACGCCCGGCCCCGGCGACGACCGCGCGACGGCCTACGCGGTCGACGTCGAGGGCACCCGCCGCGTGCTCGACGCCTGCCTGGCCACGGGCGTGCGGCGGCTCGTCGTCAGCTCCAGCGGCGCCGCCTACGGCTACCACGCCGACAACCCGCCCCGGCTGACCGAGGACATGCCGCTGCGCGGCAACGACGAGTTCGCCTACGCGCGGCACAAGCGGCTGGTCGAGGAGATGCTCGCGCGCGCTCGCACGGTCCACCCCGAACTGCAGCAGGTGGTGCTGCGCATCGGCACCATCCTCGGCGAGCGCGTCGACAACCAGATCACGGCGCTGTTCGAGCGCGCGCGGCCGCTGGCGGTCCGCGGCAGCGACAGCCCCTTCGTCTTCGTCTGGGACGATGACGTCGTCGACGCGATCCTGCACGCGATCGCCGGCGCGCCACCGGGCGTGTACAACCTGGCCGGCGACGGCGTGCTGACGATGCCCGACATCGCCGCGCGCCTGGGCAAGCGATGCCGCGTCGTCCCCGCGTGGCTGCTGACGGCGGCGCTGGCGGTGGCCCGGCCGCTCGGGCTGACCCGTTACGGGCCCGAGCAGGTCGGCTTCCTGCGCTGGCGCCCGGTGCTCGACAACACGCGGCTGAAGACCGTGTTCGGCTTCGTGCCGCGCCACACGTCGGCGCAGGCCTTCGAGCGCTGGGCGGCGTCGCGGTGCGCGTCACGCTGATCACCGGCGCCGCGTCGGGCCTGGGCTGGGCGATGGCGCGCCGCTGGGCCGCCGCCGGCGACGCGCTGCTGCTTGCCGACATCGATGCCGCGGCGCTGGACGCGCGCACGTCCGAACTGTCCGCCGCCGGCGTCGCGCCCGGGCGCATCGCCAGCGTCGACGGCGACCTGACGCGGCCCGAGGTCATCGCACGCGTCGTCGACACCGCCCAGACGCGTTTCGGCCGGCTGGACCTGCTGGTCAACAACGCCGGCATCACGCACCGCTCGCCGGCGCACCGCACCGACCCGGCGGTGTTCCGCCGCGTGATGGCGGTCGACTGGCAGGCGCCGGTCGAACTGACGCTGGCCGCGCTGCCGCTGCTGCGCGCGTCGCGCGGCACGATCGTCACGATCGGCTCGATGGCCGGCTGGATGCCGGTGCCGGGCCGCGCCGCCTACGGCGCGGCGAAAGCGGCGCTGACGCAGTGGTTCGAGGTGCTGCGCCTGGAACTGGAGGCCGACGGCGTGCGGCTGCTGATGGTCTACCCCTCGTTCCTCGACACGCCGATCGAACAGCACGCGCTCGGCGCCGACGGCGCGGCAGCCGCCCACGCGCGCTCGACCGTGGGCCGCGTGCGCAGCGCGCTGGACACCGTGAGCGCGATCGACCGCGCGCTGGCGCACGGCGCACGCTGGCTGGCCCCCGACCCGCTGGCGCGCTTCGGCGCGTTGCTGTGGCGCATCGCACCGGGGTGGTACCTGGCCAGCGTGCGGCGGCGCTTCGCGGGCGAACTGCGGTGAGCATCGAGCCGGCGTGGCTGGCGTTCGGCGCCGCGGTGGCGTTGGCCTACACCGTCGAGGCGGCGCTGGGATTCGGCAGCATCGTCGTCGCGCTCGCGCTGGGCGCTCTGGTGCTGCCGATGTCGCAGCTGCTGCCGGTGCTGGTGACGCTGTCGACGGCGATGAACCTGTTGATGGTCTGGCGCCTGCGCGCCCACGTCGACCGCGCGCTGCTGTGGCGTCGCATCGCACCCTGGATGGTCGGCGGCACGCTGGCCGGCTATGCGCTGCGCCCGGCGCTGGGCGATGCGGCGCTGGTGCCCCTGTTCGGCGCACTGGTGCTCGCGTTCGCGCTGCGCGAGTGGTGGCGGCTGTGGCGTGGCACGGCGGCGACGGCGCATCCGCCGTGGCGCGCGCACGCGCTCACCGCCGCTGCCGGCCTGACGCACGGGCTGTACGCCAGCGGCGGGCCGCTGCTGGTGGCGGCGCTCGCCGGATCGGGGCTCGACAAGGCGCGCATGCGCGCGACGCTGCTGGCGGTGTGGCTGGGACTCAACGCCGGCCTGTCGCTGCTGTACGCCATCGACGGCACGCTGGCGCCGGCGCTGCCACGCGTGGTGGCCTGCGCACCGGTGGTCGCCGCCGGCATGGTCGCCGGCGAGGCGCTGCACCGGCGGCTCGACGAGCACCGCTTCCGGCAGATGGTGTTCGCGCTGCTCGCCGTCGCCGGCGCGGCGCTGCTCGCGCGCGGCGGTTGACGGCGTGACCCCGGGCGCACGCGCGACCCGAGGTGCGGCGTCGTTCATTACATCCTTTGACTTCGATGGGTCACAGATGTAATGTTCGGTCCGGCATGACCCCGAACCCGCGCCACCTCGTCCTGAACCTGCTGCTCGGCGCCGGTGGCGAGGCACTGAGCGCGCGCACCGCGGTGGCGGCCTGCGCGCTGTTCGGGCTGCGCGACAACAGCGTGCGTGTCGCGCTCGCGCGCCTGGCAGCGTCGGGCCTGGTCGCGCCGGCCGGGCGCGGCAACTACCGGCTCGGTCCGAAGGCCGCCGGGCTGGCCGCCGACGTGGCGCAGTGGCGCGATGCCGCCACGCGACTGCGCGACTGGCAAGGTGGCTGGATCGCGGTGCACGCCCCGCCACGCGCGGCGCCCGCGACGACGGCCCTGCGCCGCGCTGCGCGGCGCGCGCGCGAGCGGGCGCTCGGCCTGCTCGGCCTGCGCGAACTCGACCGCGGGCTGCACCTGCGACCCGACAACCTGGCCGGCGGCGCCGTCGCCGCGCGAGAGCGGCTGGCGAGGCTCGGACTGGACCGCGACGCCTGCGTCTTCACCGCCCGCGACCTCGACCCCGTGCGCGAGCAACGGGCGCGCGCGCTGTGGGACGGTGCGGCGCTGAACCGCGGCTACCTCGCGACGCACCGGCAGCTGGAGCGCTGGCTCGCTCGCGCCGACCGGCTGCCGCTGGCCGACGCGGCGCGCGAGTCGTTCACGCTGGGCCACGACGCAATCCGCCAGCTCGTCTTCGATCCGCTGCTGCCCGCCCCGCTGGTGGACGTCGACGCACGCCGGCGCTTCATCGACGCCGTCGTGCGCTTCGACGCCGCCGGCCAGACCATCTGGAACCGCTTCCGCGAGGAGACCACCGCATGAACGCCCCCGACCCCCTGGCGCCGCCCGCGCTCTGCGACCCCTACCTGGCCGACACCCACGACGTGGTCAACGTCGGCCGCGAACTGGTCGACTACAACGCCTACCTGCAGGACGCGGCACTTCAGGAGGCGGTGCAGCGCGAAGGCGCCGGCTGGGCGCAGGAGGCGCTGGTCGCCTTCGGGCAGCTCACGGGCAGCGCCGAGTACCTGGAACTCGGCGTTCAGGCCAACCAGAACCCGCCCGAGCTCGACACCCACGACCGCTTCGGCCGCCGCATCGACCTCGTGCGTTTCCACCCGGCCTACCACCGGCTGATGCGCACCGCGATCGAGCACGGCCTGCACTCGTCGCCCTGGACCGACCCGAAGCCCGGCGCGCACGTCGCGCGCGCCGCGCACGAGTACCTGCACACCCAGGTCGAAGCCGGCCACGGCTGCCCGGTGACGATGACCTTCGCCGCCGTGCCGGCGCTGCGCACGACGCCCGCGCTGGCGGCACTGTGGGAGCCGAAGATCACCGCGCGCGTCTACGACCCGCGCAACGTGCCCGACGCGCAGAAGGCCGGCCTGACGATCGGCATGGCGATGACCGAGAAGCAAGGCGGCTCCGACGTGCGCGCGAACTCGACGCGCGCGTTCCCGATCGGCGCCGAGGGCCCGGGACAGGCCTACGAACTGGTCGGCCACAAGTACTTCGTCAGCGCGCCGATGTGCGATGCCTTCCTCGTGCTGGCGCAGGCACCCGGCGGGCTGACGTGTTTCCTGCTGCCGCGCTGGCGTCCCGACGGCAGCAAGAACCCGATGCAGGTGCTGCGCCTGAAGCGCAAGATGGGCAACGTCTCCAACGCGTCGAGCGAGACCGAACTGCGCGGCGCGCTGGCGTGGCAGGTCGGCGCCGAGGGACGCGGCGTGCGCACCATCATCGAGATGGTGGCGATGACGCGCTTCGACTGCATGGTCGGCTCGGCCGCCGGCCAGCGCGCGGCCGCGGCGCAGGCGCTGCACCACTGCGGCATCCGCGCGGCGTTCGGCAAGCGGCTCGTGGAGCAGCCGCTGATGCGCAACGTGCTGGCCGACCTGGCGATCGAGAGCGAGGCGTCGCTGGCGCTGGCGATGCGCGTGGCGCGCGCGCTCGACCACCGCGACGACCCGCACGAGGACGCGCTGGTGCGGCTGCTGACGGCGGTGGGCAAGTACTGGATCTGCAAACGCACGCCGCAGCACGCCTACGAAGCCATGGAGTGCCTGGGCGGCAGCGGCGTGATGGAGGACAGCCCCTTCCCGCGCCTGTTCCGCGAGTCGCCCGTCAACGCGATCTGGGAGGGCAGCGGCAACGTGCAGTGCTTGGACGTGCTGCGCGCGATGGCCAAGACGCCCGACGTGGTGCAGGCCTTCTTCGCGGAGGTCGCGCGCGCGCGCGGCGCGAGCGCGGTGCTGGACCGGCACGTCGCTGCGCTGAAGGCCGAGTTCGCCGACCACGACGAGCTCGAGTTCCGGGCGCGCGACCTCGTCGACCGCATGGCGCTGGCGATGCAGGCCGCGCTGCTGGTGCAGCACGCGCCTGCGGCGGTGGCCGATGCCTTCTGCGCGTCGCGCCTGGTGGCCATCGGCCACCACCAGTACGGCGCCCTGCCGCGCGGGGTGGACTGCGCGGCGATCGTCGGGCGCGCGACGCCGCAGGTCTGAACGGCCGGCGCTCGGGCGGAGCCGGGCCGCGACAATCGGCAGCGCCCGCGCCGCCGCCATGTCCGCACCGTCGCCCCCGACCCACCCTGCCGACCTGTCGGCGCAGCCAGCCGCATCCGTCACCGGCGCGCGCCTGAGCATCGTCGTGCCGGCACTCGACGAAGCGGCCGGCATCGCCGGCACGCTGGCCGCGCTGGCACCGCTGCGCGCCGCCGGGCACGAGTTGGTCGTCGTCGACGGCGGCAGCCGCGACGCCACCGTCGAGCGCAGCCGCGCACTCGCCGACCGCGTGATCACCGCGCCGCGCGGACGCGCGCGGCAGATGAACGCCGGCGCCGCGGCGGCACGCCACGCGCGACTGCTGTTCCTGCACGCCGACACGCGGCTGCCGGCCGGCGCCGCCGGCGCGGTGCTCGCCGCACTCGACGCCGGCGCGGCCTGGGGCCGCTTCGACGTGCGCATCGACGGGCGCTCGTGCTGGCTGCGCGTCGTCGCCGCGGCAATGAACCTGCGTTCGCGGCTGACCGGCATCGCCACGGGCGACCAGGCGATCTTCGCGATGCGCGCCGCCTTCGACGCCGTCGGCGGGTTTCCCGACCAGCCGCTGATGGAGGACGTGGAGATCTCGCGCCGACTGAAGCGCCGCTGCGGCCGGCCGGCGTGCCTGCGCGAGAAGGTCACGACGTCGGGGCGACGCTGGGACCAGCGCGGCGTGTGGCGAACGATCTGGCTGATGTGGTCGCTGCGCTGGCGCTACTGGCGCGGCACGCCCGCCGAAACGCTCGCGCGAGCGTACCGATGATGGCGGCGACGACGCCCATCGTCGTGATGGCCAAGGCGCCGGTGGCGGGCTATGCCAAGACCAGGCTCGCGCCGGCGCTCGGCGCCGACGGCGCGGCGAGGCTGGCGGCGCGACTGCTCGACCACGCGCTGGCGCAGGCGCTCGCGGCCGCCTTGGGCCCCGTCACGCTCGCCGCCGCGCCGTCGGCCACCCACCCGGCGTTCGATCGCTGGCGCACGCTGCCGGTGTCGATCGTCGACCAGGGCGATGGCGACCTCGGCCAGCGCATGTCGCGTGCCATCGGCGCCGCGCTCACCGGCGCACGCGGCGTGCTGCTCGCCGGCAGCGACGCGCCCGCGCTCGGCGCCGCCGGTTTCGCCGCTGCCGCGCGCGCTCTCGACGACCACGACGCCGTGTTCGTGCCTGCGTTGGACGGCGGCTTCGCGCTGGTCGGCGTCACCCGTGCAGCCGACGTCCTGTTCGAAGGCATCGCCTGGAGCACGCCGCACGTGATGGCGGCCACGCGCGAGCGGCTGCGCGCCTTCGGATGGCGCCACGCCGAACTGGCGCCGGTGCCCGACATCGACGAGCCGGCCGACCTGGCGGCGCTGCCGGCCGGCTTTCTGGAATGACGCGGCTGCTGCTCGCCGGCGGCGGCCACGCGCACGCACTGGTGCTGCTCGATGCGCTGCGCCGGCCGCTGCCGGCGCGCATCACCGTCGTCAGTCCCACGGCGCTGGCGCCGTATTCGGGCATGGTGCCGGGGTGGCTCGCCGGCAGCTACCGGTTCGACGACATCTGCATCGACATCGCCGCGCTCGCGCGCGCCGCCGGCGCAGACTTCGTCGAGGGCGAGATCACCGCGCTCGACGCATTGCGACGCGAGGCCACGCTGGCCGATGGGACGTGCATCGGTTACGACTGGCTGTCGCTGAACGTCGGCTCCACGCTCGAGCCGCCGGCACTCGTTGGCCCCGCGCTGCTCGCGCTGCGCCCGCTCGGCCGGCTCCGCAGCGCCTTCGACGCGCTGCTGGAGCGCATCGACGGCGACGACATCACCGTCAACGCGGTCGGTGGCGGTGCGGCCGGCGTCGAGTCGCTGCTCGCCGTGCTCGCGCGGCTGCGCGCGGCCGCGCCGCGGCGTCGCATCGCGGCGGCGCTGGTTGCGCAGAGCGACACGCTGCTGCCCGGCTTCGCGCGCGGCGCGGCGCGCCACGCACGAGCCGCGCTCGAACGCGCCGGCGTCACGCTGCGCCTGGGCCGCGCGTTCGACGCCGACCGCGACGCGCGCTGCGACGTGCTGCTGTGGGCCACCGGCGCCGTCGCGCACCGATGGCCGCGCACGAGCGCCCTGGCGTGCGACGCCGCCGGCTTCGTCCGGGTCGACGCGACGCTGCGCTCGTCGTCGCACCCCGAAGTCTTTGCCGCCGGCGACTGCGCGCGCTGGGTGCAACCGCTGCCCAAGGCCGGCGTGCACGCGGTGCGCATGGGCCCGGTGCTCGCGCACAACCTGCGCGCGGCGATCACCGGCGCGCCGCTGCGCGACCACCGGCCGCAGCGGCGCGCGCTGGCGCTGCTGGCCACCGCCGATGGCGGCGCGATCGCCGCGTGGGGCCCGCTGGCGGCGCAAGGCCGCTGGGCCTGGCGCTGGAAGGACCGCATCGACCGCGGTTTCGTCGCGCGGTTTCGCGTCGCCACGCGGGCGTAGGCAACGAGCAAGGACCGGGGGCACGACCTGGGCCCTCGCGCCGGTGTCCCCGGCGGCCGGTCGCCGCGTCGAGCCTCACCGTCTGCGTCACCGTCGGCCTCATGGCCCGCATCGCGGTGAGGCCCGGCGCCCGGCGCGAGCGCCCGGCGGCCGTCGCCCGCGGCGCGGCGACAATCGCCGGCCGCCATGCCCTCCGCCGCCGCCCCCCGCGCCGCCGACTCGCGCTACGCCTGGATGCGCCTGGCGGTGACGCTCGCGCTGATGACCATCGGCAGCAGCGCGATGTACGTCGTCTCGGTCGTGCTGCCGGCGGTGCAGGCCGAGTTCGGCGTCGCGCGCGCCGATGCGTCGCTGCCGTACACGGCGCTGATGATCGGCTTCGGCGTCGGTGGCGTGCTGATGGGGCGGTTGGCCGACCGCCATGGCGTGACGGTGCCGCTGCTGATCGGCGCCGCCGGGCTGGGCTGCGGCTACGTCGGCGCCGGGCTGGTCGGCAGCATCGAAGCCTTCGCGCTGATGCACGGTCTGCTGCTCGGGCTGGCCGGCTGCTCGGCGACGTTTGCGCCGCTGGTGGCCGACACCTCGCTGTGGTTCGTGCGCCGGCGCGGCATCGCG
>CAZUBF010000007.1:0-46915 GCA_964618555.1 uncultured Azohydromonas sp. | reverse complement strand
TGATGCGCGGCTACCTGCACGAGGACGAGCGTTACCGCAAGTGTTTCGCCGACGGTTGGTATTTCACCGGCGACCTCGCCAAGCGCGACGCCGACGGGTACTTCTGGTTCGTCGGCCGCGCCGACGACGTGATCAAGTCATCGGGCCACCTGATCGGGCCGTTCGAGGTCGAGAGTGCGCTGATGGAACACCCGGCGGTGGCCGAGGCCGGGGTGATCGGCATTCCCGATCCGATGGCCGGCGAGGTGGTCAAGGCCTTCGTCGCGCTCAAGCCCGGCTTCGAGGCCGGCGAGGCGCTCGAGCGCGAGCTGCTCGGCCACGCGCGCAAGCGCCTGGGCGCCGCGGTGGCGCCGAAGTCGATCGCCTTCCGCGCCAACCTGCCGAAGACGCGCAGCGGCAAGATCATGCGGCGCCTGCTGAAGGCGCGCGAACTCGGGCTGCCGGAGGGCGACCTGTCGACGCTGGAGTCCGACGAACGCAAGTGAAGCGCATCGTGCGGCACGCGGTGCGTTGCCGCTCACCTCGACGCTGCGGCGGCCCCGTGCCGGCGCGGCTTCTGCGACCCTCGAAGTCACGACACGAAGGAGCACGACGATGGCAGGCTGGTACGAACTGAACAAGAGCAGCGACGGGCAGTTCCGCTTCTCGCTGAAGAACGACGACGGCGACACGCTGCTGCTCAGCGAAGGCTACAAGGTCAAGGCGTCGGCCGAGAGCGGCATCGCGTCGGTGCGCGCGAACTGCGGCGACGACGCTCGCTACGAGAGGAAGACCGCCGCCGGCGGCAAGTCCTTCTTCAACCTGAAGGCGGCCAACCACCAGGTGGTCGGCACCAGCCCGATGTTCGCCAGCGAGGCGGCGCGCGACGCGGCGATCGCGTCGGCCAAGGCCTGCGGCGCCTCGACCGCCGTCAAGGACAACGCTTGAGCCCGGCGCGTCCGGCGGCGGCAGCGATCGAAGGCTAGCCCGATGGCCGAGAAGATCCACCTCGACCGCGCCCACCTGCACCACCTGTGGCGGCAGATGCTGCGCATCCGCCGCTTCGAGGCCAAGTGCGTCGAGCTGTACCAGGCGCAGAAGATCCGCGGCTTCCTGCACCTGTACGACGGCGAGGAGGCGGTGGCGGTGGGCGTGGCCGCGGCGCTCGACGGCGGCCGCGACGCGGTGGTCGCGACCTACCGCGAGCACGGGCAGGCGCTGGCGCACGGCGTGCCGATGGCGCCGCTGATGGCCGAGATGCTCGGCAAGGCCGAGGGCTGCTGCCGCGGCCGCGGCGGCTCGATGCACCTGTTCGACCGCACGCGCCGTTTCTACGGCGGCAACGCGATCGTCGGCGGCGGGCTGCCGCTGGCCGCCGGCATCGCGATGGCGGACAAGCAGCTTCGCGCCGGCGCGATCACCGCCTGCTTCTTCGGCGAGGGCGCGGTCGGCGAAGGCGTGTTCCACGAGACGCTGAACCTGGCCGAGCTGTGGGGCCTGCCGGTGCTGTTCGTGTGCGAGAACAACCTGTACGCGATGGGCGTGCCGCTGGAGGACAGCGAAGTCGAGACCGACATCTGGCGCAAGGCCAGGGCCTACCGCATGCGAGCCAAGCAGGTCGACGGCATGGACCCGGTGCAGGTCGAGGCGGCGGCGCGGCGCGCGGTGGCGTCGATCCGCGCCGGCCAGGGCCCGTACTTCCTCGAGATGCGCACCTACCGCTTCCGCGCGCACTCGATGTTCGACACCCAGGCGTACCGCACGCGCGACGAGATCGAGGGGTGGAAGCACCTCGACCCGATCGAGCGGCTGCGCGCGTGGATGGCGGCCAACCACCAGCTGACCGAGGCCGAGGCGCAGGCGATCGAAGCCGAGGTCGCCGCCGAGATCGACGCCGCGGTGGCGTTCGCCGAGGCCGGCACGCTCGAGCCGCTCGACGAGCTCGATCGCTTCGTGCTGATGGACTCGGTCGTGCAGGAGGTGGCATGAGCGCCGCACGGCCGCCGTGCAGGCGCTCGTGCCTCCCCGCAGGGACGGCCCGCTGGACCGAGGGGGCACCATGAACGCACCGCTGCGCATGTCCTACCGCGAGGCCTGCCGGCAGGCGATCCGCGACGCGCTCGTCGCCGACCCGCGCTGCTTCGTGATGGGCGAAGACGTGGGCAAGTACGGCGGCTGCTACGCGGTCACCAAGGGCCTGCTCGAGGAGTTCGGCCCCGCGCGCGTCGTCGACACCCCGCTGGCCGAGAACGGCTTCACCGGCATCGGCATCGGCGCGGCCATCGCGGGCCTGCGACCGATCGTCGAGATCATGACCTGCAACTTCAGCCTGCTCGCGCTGGACCAGATCATGAACAACGCGGCGACGCTGCCGCACATGACCGGTGGCCAGTTCGCGGTGCCGATCGTGATCCGCATGGCCACGGGCGGCGGACGGCAGCTGGCGGCGCAGCACTCGCACAGCCTCGAGGGCTGGTACGCGCACATCCCCGGGCTGAAGGTCGCGGCGCCGGGCACGGTCGAGGACGCGCGCCACATGCTCGCCGCGGCGCTGGCCGACCCGAATCCGGTGCTGATCTTCGAGCACATCGTGCTCTACAACGTCGAGGGCGAGCTCGACCCGGCGGTGACCGCGGTCGACCTCGAGCACGCCAAGGTGCGGCGCGCCGGCCGCGACGTGACGCTGGTCACGTACGGCAACAGCCTGCCGAAGTGCCTGGCCGCCGCCGAGGCGCTGGCGAAGGACGGCATCGACGCCGAGGTGATCGACCTGCGCATGCTGCGCCCGCTGGACATGCCCACCGTCGTCGCGTCGGTGCAGCGCACGCGGCGCGTGGTGATCGTCGACGAGGGCTGGAAGAGCGGTTCGATCTCGGCCGAGATCGCGGCGCGGCTGGCCGAGCACTCGCTGTACGAACTCGACGCCCCGGTCAGGCGCGTGTGCAGTCGCGAGGTGCCGGTGCCCTACGCGGCGCACCTGGAAGACGCCGCGCTGCCGAGCGTCGACGGCATCGTCGCCGCGGTGCGCGGCGTCGTGCCCGCACGCGGCTGAGGAGCGCGCGGTGGCCGACTTCACGATGCCGGCGCTCGGCGCCGACATGGAGACCGGCAAGGTCGTCGAGTGGCTGGTCAAGCCGGGCGACCGCGTCAAGCCGGGCGACGTCGTCGCGGTGGTCGAGACGCACAAGGGCGCCATCGACGTCGAGTGTTTCCTCGACGGCACGATCGACGCGCTGGCGCCGGTGGGCGAAGCGCTGCCGGTCGGCGCCGTGCTGGCACGGGTGCATGCCCCCGGCGAAGCCGTGGCAACGCCGGCCGCAGCGGCGTCGCCGCGCGCTGCCGCGCCGGCGCCGCCCGCGGCGCCTGCAGCTGCGCCCGCACCCGCACCCGCACCCGCCGCAGCCCCCGTGCCGAAGCCGGCCTCGGCCTCTGCGGTCGTGCCGCCCGCGGTGTCACTGGCCGCAGGCGCATCGCGAGCGAAGGTCAGCCCCGCGGCACGCCGCCGCGCCGCCGAGCTGGGCATCACCGCCGACGCGCTGCGAGGCACCGGCGTCGACGGTGCGGTGACGCTGGCCGACGTCGAACTCGCCGCCGCGCAGCCGCGCGCGAAGCCCGCGCCGCCGCCGGCACCGTCCGCGCCCCGCGTGCCCAAGGGCGGGTTCGACGCGGCGCTGATGCGTCAGGCGATCGCCGCGGCGATGGGCAAGTCCAAGCGCGAGATCCCGCACTACTACCTGGCGGCGACGATCGACTTCGCCGCCGCGCAGGACTGGCTCGACGCCTACAACGCCGAGCGCGACCCCGCCGATCGACTGCTGCCGGCGACGCTGCTGCTCAAGGCCAGCGCGAAGGCGCTGGTCGAGGTGCCGCAGCTCAACGGCTTCTGGAAGGACGATGCCTTCGAGCCGGGTGCCGGCATCCACCTCGGCTGGGCGATCGCACTGCGCGGCGGCGGCCTGGTCGCGCCGGCGATCCACCACGCCGACCGCAGGACGCTGCCCGAGCTGATGACCGCGCTGCGTGATCTGGTGCAGCGCGCGCGTGCCGGCGGCCTGCGCAGCAGCGAGCTGACCGACCCGACCGTCACGGTCACCAGCCTGGGCGACCGCGGTGCCGAGAGCGTGCTCGGCGTGATCTACCCGCCGCAGGTGGCGATCGTCGGATTCGGCCGCGTCGTGGAGCGGCCGTGGGTCGTCGACGGCCGGATCGTGCCGCGGCCGCTGGTGACCGCGACGCTGGCCGGCGACCACCGCGCCAGCGACGGCCACCTCGGCGGCCAGTTGCTCGCCGCGATCGACCGCGCGCTGCGGTCCCCCGACACCCTGTGAACCCGAAGGCGACGACGATGACCGACTCCGAGATCCGCGCCCTGGCCGCCGACGCGCTGGCCGGCATCGCCCCCGAGGCCGACCTGGCGACGGTCGGCGACGACGAGGACCTTCGCGAGGCGCTGGACCTCGACTCGATGGACTTCCTGAACTTCGTCATCGCGCTGTCGCAGAAGACGGGCCGCAAGATCCCCGAGGCCGACACGCCGCAGCTGTACACGATGAAGGGGCTGGTGGCCTACCTCGCCGGCTGACCGCCGGCCGGCCTTCGCGCTGGTTCGACGATCGACCCGCGCGGGCGCAGCCTGCAGGCACTTGCCGCCGCGTCGGCGGTGCCGGGACGCGCCATGCACGTGCTCGTCACCGGAGCCAACGGTCACCGCGGTCACCACCTCGTCACGGCGCGGCTCGCGCGCGGCCACCGCATGCGCGCCGGCGTGCGCAACGCCCGCGACCCGGCCAGGACCGAGGCGCTGCACGCGTCGAGTTCGTCGACGACGGCGTCATGCGCACCGAGCAGCTGCGCGCAGCGATGAACGGCATCGAGATCGCGTTCCACGCCGCGGCGGTGCACTCGCACTGCGGGCCACGGCGCGCACAGCAGATCGTCGACGCGTCGGTGCAGGGCGCGCAGGGGCGCTTCACCGCCTGCCACGACGAGCCGCCGACCTGCGAGACGCTCGTCGCGACGATGCGCGGCAAGCGCTTCAACGCCAGCAACCGGAGCGCCCGCGACCTGCTGGGCTGGCAGCCGCGCTTCGACCTGCGGCGCCGCGGGGTGGGCACCCCTTCAATGCGACATCAGCACCGGCACCGTCATCGAGTGCAGCAGCGTGCGCGTGACGCCGCCGAGCATCAGCTCCCAGGCGCGGCTGTGGCCGTAGCCGCCCATCACGATCAGGTCCGCGCCGGAATCGGCGGCATGCGACAGCAGCGCCTCGGCCACCGGCGCGTCGGGTGTCCACGGCCGGCGCATGCGCTCGCCGATCGACGGTTCGCGCGTCAGCCGCACCGTCGCCGTGGCGGCGATGCCGTGGCGCTTCAGGTGCGCGACCACCGCGTCGAGCGGCTCGGCCTGCGGCTCCTCGTCGGGGTGCGGCGCGTGGCCGAAACGCACCAGCTCGACGTGCTGCGCGCGCGCCAGCAGCGGCAGCGCGTCACGCAGCGCCCGCGCGCTCTCGCGCTTGTCGGCCCAGGCCACCAGCACGCGCTCGCCGCAGCTCGCGCGCTGCCCCGGCAGTGCCTGCCCCCAGTCGACATAGGGCACGAACAGCAGAGGACAGCCGGCGCCCATCATCAGCCGCCCGGCCAGTCCGCCGTGCACGCCGTCGGGCTGCTTCGCGTCGTGCTGCCCGAGCACCAGCAGGTCGGCGGTGTGCGCGGCGTGCAGCAGGCCGGCCAGCGCGTCGCCGCGCACCACCTGCAGCGGCAGGTCGATGCCGAGTTCGCGCGCGGCCGCCTGCACCAGCGCGGTGGCCGCGTCGCGCCGCGCCTGCTCGGCCTCGAGCGTGAGCTGCGCGGCGATCGTCGACGCCTCGGGCGTCAGGTAGGCGCCCGTCGGCGCCGGCTCGACCGCATAGATCGCTTGCAGGTCGGCCTCGTGCGCCGCCGCCAGCGCGGCGCCCAGCCGCAGCACCTCGCGAGACCGCGGGCTGTCGTTGACATGCACCAGGATGCGTCGAAGCTCGCTCATCGTCGTCCCCTTCGTCGGACTGCGTGCGACCATGTTAGTCGCTCGGCGCGCGCGCCGAACGCGATGCACAGTGCATTCACGGAACCCGCGCCGGGATCCGACCTCCATCGCGGTCGACCGCAGCGCACCGCCCACCCCCATGCCTCGAACCGCAACCCCGCCGATCGGCGCCGACTCCCCCACCCCCTGGCACGCACTCGGCGCCGACGAAACGCTGCACGCGCTCGATGCCCGGTTGCACGGGCTGTCGCAGGCGCAGGCGCGCGAGCGGCTCGAGCGGCACGGGCCGAACCGGCTGGCCGAGACGCCGCCGCCGGGCCTGCTGCGCCGCCTCGCACGCCAGTTCGACAACCTGCTGCTGTACGTGCTGATGGCCGCCGCCGTGGTCACTGCGGCGATGGGCCACTGGGTCGACACCGGGGTGATCCTCGCCGTGGTGGTGCTCAACGCGGTGATCGGCTTCGTCCAGGAAGGCAAGGCCGAGAAGGCGCTGCAGGCGATCCGCCACCTGCTGTCGCCGCACGCCGTGGTGCTGCGCGACGGGCGGCAGCACGACATCGACGCCGCCGACCTGGTCCCCGGCGACGTCGTGCTGCTCGCCTCGGGCGACAGCCTGCCGGCCGACGTGCGGCTGCTGCAGGCGCGCAACCTGCGCGTCGACGAGTCGGCGCTGACCGGCGAGTCGGTGCCGGTGGACAAACGCGTCGACGCGGTGGCGGCCGACGCGGCGATCGGCGACCGCCTGTGCATGGGCTACGCCGGCACGCTGGTCACCCAGGGGCAGGCGCGCGCGGTCGTCGTGGCCACCGGCGCGGCCACCGAGATCGGTCGCATCGGCAAGATGCTCGAGTCGGTCGAACAGGGCACGACGCCGCTGCTGCGCAAGATGGCGGGCTTCGGCAAGACGCTGACCTTCGTGATCCTTGCCGCCGCCGCGGCGCTGTTCGCGTTCGGCACGGGGGTGCGCGGCATGCCCGCCGGCGAGGTGTTCATGGCCGCGGTGGGCCTGGCGGTGGCCGCGATCCCCGAGGGACTGCCGGCGATCATGACGATCACGCTGGCCATCGGCGTGCAGCGCATGGCGCAGCGCCACGCCGTCATCCGCCGGCTGCCGGCGGTCGAGACGCTGGGCTCGGTGACCGTGATCTGCTCGGACAAGACCGGCACGCTCACGCGCAACGAGATGACGGTACAGCAGGTCGTGTGTGCCGGCCAGCGCATCGACGTCGACGGCGCGGGCTACGCACCCGACGGGACGCTGCGGCTCGGCGGCGAGGTGCTCGAGCCGGCGCGGCTGGCCGGGCGTGCGCCGGCGCTGGCGGCGCTGGTCGAGGTCGCGGCGCTGGCCAACGACGCGAGCCTGCACGAGCAGGACGGGCGCTGGACGCTGGCGGGCGACCCCACCGAGGGCGCCCTGCTGACGCTGGCGATGAAGGCCGGGCTGAACCCCGCCGAGCTGAAGGTCGAGCGCGGGCGGCTGGACTCGATCCCGTTCGAGTCGGAGCACCGCTTCATGGCCACGCTGAACGCCTGCGGGGACGATGGCGCCGCGGTGGCGATGGTCAAGGGCGCGCCCGAACGCGTGCTCGGCATGTGCGCGACCGAAGCGGGCAGCGGCGGCGACGAGCAACCGCTCGACACGGCGCGCTGGCACGCGGAGGTCGAGGCGCAGGCGCGCGCCGGCCGGCGCGTGCTCGCGCTGGCGCGCCGCAGGCTGCCACCCGGCACGCGCGACCTCGACCACGGCGACGTCGCCGAAGGCCTGACGCTGCTCGGGCTGGTGGGCATCATCGATCCGCCGCGCGACGAGGCGATCCGCGCGGTGGCGCAGTGCCGAGACGCGGGCATCCGCGTGACGATGATCACCGGCGACCACGGCGTGACCGCCAGCGCGATCGCCGCGCAGCTCGGCATGGGCGAGGGTCTGAAGGCCGTCACCGGCCCCGAGCTCGAAGCGATGGACGACGCCGCGATGCGCGAGGCGGTGCGCGACGTGCGCGTGTTCGCGCGCGCCAGCCCCGAGCACAAGCTGCGCCTGGTGCGCGCGCTCAAGGCCAACGGCGAGATCGTCGCGATGACCGGCGACGGGGTCAACGACGCACCGGCGCTGAAGCAGGCCGACGTCGGTGTCGCGATGGGCATGAAGGGCACCGAGGCGGCCAAGCAGGCCGGCGCGGTGGTGCTGGCCGACGACAACTTCGCGTCGATCGCGCACGCCGTCGAGGAAGGCCGCACCGTCTACGACAACCTGAAGAAGACCGTGACCTTCCTGCTGCCGATCAACGGCGGCGAGTCGATGGCGCTGCTGGTGGCGGTGCTCGCCGGAGTCGCGTTGCCGATCCTGCCGGCGCAGATCCTGTGGGTGAACATGGTGTCGTCGGTGGCGCTGGCGATGGTGCTGGCCTTCGAGCCGACCGAGCCCGACGTGATGCGCCGCCCGCCGCGCCCGGCCGACGAGCCGATGCTGTCGCGCTTCCTCGTCTGGCGCATCGTGTTCGTCTCGGCGCTGTTCCTGGCCGGCATCTTCGGCATGTTCGAGTGGGCGCTGTGGCACGGCGCCAGCGTCGAGGCGGCGCGCACGGTGGCCGTGAACACCCTGGTGTGCATGGAAATTTTCTACCTGTTCAGCGTGCGTTACCTGAAGTCGCCGTCGTTCACCTGGCAGGGCGTCAAGGGCACGCCGCGTGTGCTCGCCGCGGTGGCCGGCGTCTTCGTGCTGCAGCTGGCATTCACCTACGCGCCGTTCATGCAGACGCTGTTCCGCACCGAGGCGCTGCCGCTGGCCACCGGCACGGCGATCGTCGCGGTGGGTGTGGCGCTGCTCGTCGTGCTGGAGGTCGAGAAGGCCGTGCTGCGGCGCTTCGGCGCGCTGCGCGCCTGACGTCTTGCCGCATGCCCGAAGGCGGCGCGCGATCGCGCGCCGCCCGGCACGCACAATCGCCGGGCACAGCACGAGGGGCCCGCGATGGCGAGAAGGAAGTCGGCCGGGGCGCAGCACGACGTTGCCGCCGCCCACATCGAACCGGCTTGGCTGGTCGCCGGCCCCGACGAGCCGGTGCTCGCGGTGCGGTTGCGCGCGCACGAGGCCGCGGCCCGCGCGGGCGAGATCGTCTGCGTCGTCGATGCGAGCGGCCGGCTGGTCGGCGTCGTCGAGACGGCGCGGCTGTTCGCCAGCGCCGACGACCGCCGCGTCGGCGACCTGGCGCGCACCGACCTGCCCGCGGTGCGCGACGACGCCGACCGCGAGCACATGGTGTCGCTCGCGATCGAGCACGGATCGACCGCGGTGCCGGTGGTCGACCGCGACGGCCGGCTGCTCGGCGTCGCCGGCGCGACGATGCTGATGGACATCCTGCGCCGCGAGCACGTCGAGGACCTGCACCGCCTGGCCGGCATCTCGCGCGAGACCGAACGCGCCGTCGAGGCGCTCGAGTCGCCGCCGCTGCGCCGCGCACGCCACCGCCTGCCGTGGCTGCTGGTGGGTTTCGCCGGCAGCGCGCTGGCCACGCTGGTCGTCGCGCGCTTCGAGTCGCTGCTGGCGGCGCTGCCGGCGGCGGCGTTTTTCGTGCCCGGGCTGGTCTACCTCGCCGACGCGATCGGCACGCAGAGCGAGGCCGTCGCGGTGCGCGGGCTGTCGCTGAGCCGCGTGGGATTCGCACGCCTGCTCGGCGGCGAGATGCGCACCGGGCTGCTGATCGGCCTGGTGCTCGCGCTGTGCGCCGCGCCGCTGGCCTGGCTCGCGTTCGGCGACGCGCGGCTGGCCGCCGCGGTGGCGCTGGCGCTGGCCGGGGCGAGCGCGCTGGCCACGGCGCTGGGGCTGCTGCTGCCCTGGGGGCTGCAGCGCCTGGGCACCGACCCGGCGTTCGGCAGCGGCCCGCTGGCGACCATCGTGCAGGACCTGCTGACGCTGCTGATCTACTTCGCCTGCGTCGGCGCCGTCGTGCGCTGATCGACTTCCGCGTGCCCGCCGGCGCCGTTGGGCCATGGGTGCGGCGCAGTGCGGTGTCGAGTCCCTTCCAGACTAAATGGTCTACACAGGACCACGATAGTCATTATTGGAACTGCCTGGTAACTGTGCGGCTCCTTCAGTTTTGCCTCGAACGAGGAGCCTCCGATGCCACGCTGGCTGAATGCCCTGCTCGCTGCCACCGCCGTGTCGCTGCTCGCCGCCTGCGGCGGCGGCGACGACGACCCGAAGCACATCACCGCCACGGTGCAGGGCTCGCCGCAGTTCAGCGTGCTGTCGGAAGCCGTCACTGCCGCCGGGCTGGAGGCGACGCTGCGCGGCGAAGGGCCGTTCACGGTGTTCGCGCCGACGAACGACGCCTTCACCGCGCTGCTCGGCGAGCTCGGCATCACGAAGGACCAGCTGCTGGCCGACCGGGCGCTGCTGACGCAGGTGCTGACCTACCACGTGGTCGCCGGCAAGGTGCCGAAGGCCGCCGTGCCGCTCGGCCGACCGATCACCACCGTGCAGGGCGGCATCTTCAAGGTCGACGCGGTCGGCGCTGACCTGGTGATCTCCGACGGACGCAACCGCAGCGCGAAGATCACCGCCACCGACGTCGCCGCGGCCAACGGCGTGATCCACGTCGTCGACCGCGTGATCCTGCCGGCCAACCGCAACGTCGTCGAGACCGCCGTCGCGCTGGCGTCGGCCGACCCGGCCGAGTTCACCGTCCTCGTCGACGCGGTGGTCGCCGCCGACCTGGCCGGCGCGCTGTCCGGCAGCGGCCCGTTCACCGTGTTCGCGCCCACCGACGCGGCCTTCGCCGCGCTGCTCGGCGAGCTCGGCGTGACCAAGGAGCAGCTGCTGGCCGACAAGGACCTGCTCACCGCCGTGCTCACCTATCACGTCGTGCCGGGCCGCGTGCTCAAGGCGCAGGTGCCGGTGGGCGTCGCGATCCCCACGCTGCAGGGCGGCAGCTTCACGGTCGACAACGCGCTGCAGATCACCGACGGGCGCGACCGGCGCGCCGCGATCGTCGCCACCGACGTGTTCGCGACCAACGGCGTGATCCACGTGATCGACAAGGTCATCCTTCCCTCGCCGTGACGGGTCTGCACCAGCCGCATCCGTCACATTCACCTCCGCTTCCACCACCCCAGGAGCAATCCATGCACAAGTTCATCGCCCGCATCGCCGTCGCCGGCGCCGTCTCGCTCGCCGCGCTGTCGGCCCAGGCCAAGGACATCGTCGACACCGCCGTCGCGGCCGGCCAGTTCAAGACCCTGGCCACCGCACTGCAGGCCGCAGGGCTCGTCGACACGCTCAAGGGCAAGGGCCCGTTCACCGTGTTCGCCCCCACCGACGAGGCGTTCGCGAAGATCCCGAAGGCCCAGCTCGACGCGCTGCTCGCCGACCAGGCCAGGCTCGCCGCGGTGCTGACCTACCACGTCGTGCCGGGCAAGGTGATGGCCGCCGACGTCAAGGCCGGCGCGGTCACGACGGTGCAGGGCGCGCCGATCAACGTCTCGACCACCGGCGGCGTGAAGGTCAACGACGCCAACGTCGTCAAGACCGACATCGCGGCCGACAACGGCGTGATCCACGTCATCGACCGCGTGATCCTGCCGCCCATGTGATCACGGCGCGACGCGCAGCGACGGGGCGGCCTGGGCCGCCCCTTTTCGTTTCGCGGCCGGCGCCGGCGTGGCACGATGCGGGCATGCAGCTTTCGATCCTCGACCAGTCGGTGGCCTGCGCCGGGCGCGGCGAAGACCACGCGTTGCGCGACACGCTGGACCTCGCGGTGCATGCCGAGACGCTCGGCTACCGGCGCTTCTGGGTCAGCGAGCACCACAACCTGGCCACCATCGTCGGCAGCGCGCCCGAGATCCTGATGGCCGCGGTGGCCGCGCGCACGCAGCGCATCCGCATCGGCAGCGCCGGGGTGATGCTGCCGCACTACAGCGCGCTGAAGGTCGCCGAGCAGTTTCGCGTCCTCGACGCGCTCGCACCGGGGCGCATCGACCTCGGCGTCGGCCGCGCGCCGGGCGGCGACATGCGCACCGCGCTGGCGCTGAACCCGAACGCGCACGCCGGCGCCGACGCGTTCCCGCAGCAGGTGATCGACCTGCAGCAATGGACCCGCGGCATGCCGCACCAGGGCATCGTCGCGCACCCGCGACCGCCCGCCGACGCCGGCGTCGACCGCGCGCCCGAGCTGTGGGTGCTCGGCAGCTCCGACTACGGCGCGCAGCTGGCCGCGCACCTCGGGCTGCCCTACGCGTTCGCCTACTTCTTCATGGACGGTCAGGGCGTCGAGCAGGCGCTGCACCTGTATCGCACGCTGTATCGGCCCAGCGAGCGCCATCCGCGGCCGCAGGCGACGATCTGCGTGTGGGCGCTCGCGGCCGACAGCGACGACGAGGCGCGCCACCACGCGCTCAGCCGCGACCGCTGGCGCCTCGACCGTGCGCGCGGCAGGCTGCTGCCGCTGCAGCCGCCCGACGAGATCGCCCGGCACGGCTTCGGCGCCGACGAACTCGCCCAGCTCGCGCCGATGCGCCGCAAGGCTTTCGTCGGTCGCGCCGATCGCGTCGCCGACGCCCTGCGCGCGCTGGCCGCCGAACTGCAGCTCGACGCACTGGTGATCAACACCTGGGCGCACGACCCGGCGGTGCGCCGGCACTCGTACGCGCTGCTGGCGCGCGAGTTCGCGCTGCCGGCGGTCGAACCCGCTACAGCCGCATCTCCAGCCGCAGCTGCCAGCTGACCGACGCGGCCGACACCGTGGTCACGGTTTCGCGCAGCGTGCCGGTGTCGACCGCGCGCAGCGAACGCGCGTCGAGCGGCGCGAGGTTGCTCGCGCTCAGCCGCCACTGCAGCGACGGGCTCACGATCCACAGCGCGTAGGCGTCGAACACGCGCCGGCGCGAGGCCTCCACCAACTCGGTGTCGGCAAGCCGCGTGCGGTAGCCTGGAGTCAGGTTCAGGTTGCCGCCCAGCGTCAGCGGCACGCCGTCGACGCGCCAGTCGGCGCCGAGGTTGGCCGTCAGGTCGGGCTGTTCGTCGAGCCGGTCGTCGGGGCCGGCGACGCCTTCGACGTGCGAACGGTACGCGCCGAGGCTGGCGCGCAGGTCCACGCGCGGCGCGTCGGGCAGCCAGTCGGCCAGGCGCGCCTTGGCCTCGAGCTCGATGCCGCTGGTCGTCGCGTCGCCGATGTTGACCGGGCGGCTGACCCAGCGCGGCAGCGCCGACCAGCTCACCATCTCCAGCGTCGTGCGTTGGCGGATCAGGTCGATGATGCGCCGGTGGAACAGGTTCGCGCTGAGCACGCCGCCGCCGTCGAGGTAGCGCTCGAGCGCGACGTCGACGCCGGTGGCCAGCTCGGGGCGCAGCGCCGGGTTGCCGGCGCGGTCGGGGCTGGTCGGCTCGTTGCCGCCGGGCAGCGGGTACGTCGTGCTGATCGACGGCCGCGCGATCAGCTGGCCCAGCGCCGGCGTGCGGTAGCTGCGCGTCAGGCTGATGCGCAACTGGTCGCGCCCCTTCGGGTCGGGCTTGAACACCGCGTGCAGCAGCGGTGTGAACACGCGGCTGTCGTTGCGCGCGGTGCCGACGTCACCGCCGCTGTCGCCGCGCGTGGCGATCGCCTCCCAGCGCGCCCCCGCGTGCAGCGCCCAGCGCGGCGACCATTGCCACTCGTCCTGCAGGTACAGCGCCTGGCGCGTCGAACGTGCGGTGAGGTCGGCGCCGAACTCGGGAAGCAGCGCCACGCCGTCCTGCAGCGTCAGCCGCGACTCGTCGCGGCGCACCACCTCCACCTCGGCGCCGCCGACCAGCTGATGGTCGTTGTCGAGCAGCCGCGTGGCCTTGGACGACAGCGCCAGCGTGCGCTGGCGCGTCGTCGAGCGCTCGTCGAGCGTGCGCGACGGCGCGCGCGCGGCGTCGAACTCGTCGCGGTTCGAGCTGCCGTCCGAACGCCAGTGCCAGCCGTTGGCGTTCCACTCGACGCGCGTGCCGGCCAACAGATGCCGCCACTGGGTGTTCAATCGTGTCAGCTCGAAGCGCCCGTCGCTGTCGCTGCGCGCCAGTGCGTACGGCGGCGCCGTCTCGCCGGCCAGGCGTTCGACCGACACCGTGCGTTCGCCTTCGCTGCGCGAGCGGATCAGGAACGGCGCCAGCGTCAGCGCCTCGCTGTCGCCGAGGCGCCACTGCAGCCTTGCGCCCAGGCGCAGGCCCTGCCGCCGGTTGCGTCCGTCGACCTCCTCGTGCCACTTGCGCAGGGGTTCGCCGTCGTCGAGCGACTCGGCTTGCGTGACACTGCGGCCGGTCGAGTCGCGGTCGCTCGCGAACAGCGCGCCGAACACGTTGTAGCTCAGCGTGCCGGCACTGTCGTTGTGGTTCCAGTTCAGGTTCGGCTGCGCACGGCCGTCCTCGACGCCGAGCGCGACGCGCAGTTCGTTGCTGCGTCGCCGCGAGCCCTCGCGCGTGACGATGTTGATCGTGCCGGCGATCGCGCGCGCACCGGTCTCGGCGGTCGGCGCGCGCAGGATCTCGATGCGCTCGACCTGCTCGGGGCTCAGCGAGTCGAGCGAGAAGCCGCGCGGCAGCCGCTGGCCGTCGAGCAGGATCTGCGTGTAGCCGCTGCCGAGCCCGCGCATGCGCGGCGCGGCGTCGCGACCCGGCACGGTGACACCGGGCAGTCGCTTGAGCACGTCGCCGAGGCTGGTGTCGCCGTAGCGTTCGATCTCGTCGCGACCGACGACGATCTTCGCCGCGGTCGACCGGCGCCGCTCCTCGACGTCGCTGGGCCGCGCGCCGCGGACTTCGACGCGCTGCGGCACCGCCCGCTCGCCGGCCTCGGGGGGCAGGTCGGGCACCTGCGCCTGCGCCGCCGCGGCGCACGCGGCGCCGCACACCCACACCAGCCAGCGCATCAGAACACCAGCGCCAGCACGAAGATGCCGATCATCATGAACGCCAACACCACCTTGGCGACCAGCCCGACCATCACGCCGAACCAGGTGGCCACGCCGACGCGCGCGGCCTGCTGGTGGTCGCGCCGCTCGAGGTACTCGCCCAGCGCGGCGCCGACCAGCGGCATGAACAGCACGCCGACGAAGCCCATGAACAACCCGACCACGGTGCCCGCCGCGGCGCCGAGCACCGCGAGGCGGCTGGCGCCGGCGCGCTGCGCGCCGAGCAGGCCGGCGACGTAGTCGAGCACCCAGGCCAGCACCGCGAGCGCAGTGAGCACCGCCAGCGTACCTGCGCCGACGCGCTCGAAGCCGTCGATCCACGCGCCGAGCACGACGCCGGCGAGCACGAACGCGGTGCCCGGCAGCGCCGGCAGCACGGTGCCGGCGACGCCAGCGAGCATCAGCACCACCGCCAGCGTCCACCAGATCGCGTCGCTCAACACACCCTCCGCACCGTTGCGTGCTGCATCCCGGTGCGCATGATGCCCAAAGACGCGCCCCCGGCCGCGCGCGGGGGAACTTCCATCGCCCGCACCGCGTCCGAGTCCAACAGCGACAATGTCGCGGTGGGCAGACATTCACAGTCGAGGAAGAGACGATGAAAAACTGGTTGGTGGCGGTGGTCGTGGCGGCGCTGGGCGCCGCGTTCCTGCCTTTCGACGCCGAGGCCAGGCGCTTCGGTGGCGGCAAGTCGAGCGGATTCCAGCGCGACACTCCCGCACGCCCGGCCGAGGCGCCGGTGCAGCGTCAGGCCACGCCGGCTCCGACCGCGCCAAACGCCGGCGCGGCCGCCGCGGCATCGCGACCCTCGTGGCTGGCGCCGGTGGCCGGGCTCGCCGCCGGCCTCGGGCTGGCTGCGCTGGCCAGCCACCTGGGTTTCGGTGAGGAACTGGCCAGCTTCATGCTGATCGCGCTGTTGGTGATTGCAGCGATCTTCGTCGTGAGGCTGCTCGCGCGTCGCGCCTCGGGCCCCGGCCTGCAGCGCATGGCCACCGCCGGCGCCGGCGCGGGTGCGACCGCGCCCGCCTGGGCGCCGCCGGTCGCGGCGCCCGGCGGCGCCGGCGCAGCGCCGTTGGCCACGCCCGCGCCGGCCTCGGCCCTGCCCGCCGACTTCGACCGCGCGGGCTTCGAGCGCGTGGCCAAGGCGATCTTCATCCGCATGCAGGCGGCGCACGACGCGGCCGACCTCGACGACCTGCGCCAGTTCACCACGCCCGAGCTGTTCGCCGAGGTGCGGCTCGACCTGCAGGAGCGCGGGGCGGCGCCGAACCACACCGACGTCGTGCAGGTCGACGCCGAGGTGCTCGACCTGACGCAGGAGGCCGGACGGCAGATCGTCAGCGTGCGCTACCACGGCCTGATCCGCGAGGAGCAGGGTGCCGCGGCGCACGACTTCGACGAGATCTGGCACTTGGTCAGGCCGCTCGACGACAGCCGCGGCTGGGCCATCGCAGGCATCCAGCAGCGCCACTGAGGCCTCCGCCGGCGCGGCGACGATGATCCTGCGCCCGGTCGCGCTGCCCGCCGGCGTGCCCGGTCGCCTGTGGTTTTCGGCGATGCCCGGCCGCTTCGAGAGCTGGAGCACGTTCGTCGACGTCGCGCAGCGCGCGAGGCTGTCGCTGGTGCTGTGCCTGACGCCGCTTGACGAGTTGGAGTCGCTGTCGCCGGCGTACCGGCTGGCGATCGACGGCGATGTGCTGCCGTTTCGCTGGCGCCATGCCCCGATGCGCAACTTCGGGCTGCCGGCATCGCTGCAGGCCTTTCGCACCGAGGTCGAAGGTGTGGCCGCGGCGCTGCGCGCCGGCGAGTCGGCGCTGTTGCACTGCGCCGCCGGCATCGGCCGCACCGGATGCGCCGGCGCCTGCGTGCTCAAGGCGCTGGGGCTCGATGCCGCCGCGGCGCTGCGGGCGGTGCGCGACGCCGGCAGCAATCCCGAGACTGCAGTGCAGAGTGGGCTGATCGACACGTTCTGACGCTGCGCCGCATCGGGGCAGACGCGGCGAAAAAAAACCGCGGCCTGCGCCGCGGTTCTTCTTGCAGTCGACGCCGTCGGCGCCGACCAATCGCGTCACACCGGACGGATGTTCGCCGCTTGCAGGCCCTTCTGGCCCTGCTTGACCTCGAACTCGACGCGCTGGTTGTCCTGCAGGCTCTTGAAGCCGTCGGCGCGGATCTCGCTGAAGTGGGCAAAGAGATCCTTGCCGCCGCCGTCGGGCGTGATGAAGCCGTAGCCCTTGCCGTCGTCGAACCACTTGACGATGCCGGTTTGCGTGGTGCTCATGAGTTGTTCCTCGAGTGAATGCAAAGAATGGATGGACCACCCTGCGGTCGCACGCGCGTCCGCGGGGACAGAGACACTCAAGAAACGTCAGTCGGGGGATTCAAACCGGCCGGCCGGCGGGGCGTGCCCCGTGGCGGTAAAGCTGAAAAGACCTTGTGAAAACGGCCTTGTGCATGTCTGTGTGCCCATTCTAACCCCATTTGCGTTGCACGCGTGAGCACCGCACCCGCGCGCGATCATCGCCCCTTGGCCGCCATGTGCGCGCGGGCCGCGCGACCGCGTGCCTTCCACTGCTGCACCTGCGCGCGGCGTTCGAGCGCGCTCAGATGGTCGCGGCGCACCTCGCGCAGCAGTTTGTGGAACTGCGCGATTCGTTCGGGCCCCAGCGCCTCGCGCACGGCGCAGCCGGGTTCGTCGCCGTGGCGGCAGTCGCGGAAGCGGCAGCGCGCGGCCAGCGACTCGACGTCGTCGAACGCACCGCGCAGCGCCGGCTCGTCGCCGTCGAGGCGCAGCGTGCGCAGCCCCGGCGTGTCGATCAGGCATGCGCCCGACGGCGTGAGGTGCAGCGTGCGCGCGCTGGTCGTGTGACGACCGCGGCTGTCGTCGGCGCGCACCGGCCCCGTCGCCTGCGCAGCCGCGCTGTCGACGAGTCCGGCCAGCGCGTTGGTCAGCGTGCTCTTGCCGGCGCCGCTCGAACCGAGCAGCACCCAGGTCTGCCCGGCGCCGAGCCAGCGCTGCAGCGCGTCGACAGACGCGGCGTCGAGCGCGTTGACCGCGACGACGTCCTCGCCGGGACGCAGGCGCCTGCGCACGTCGGCGACGCGCGCGTCGACGCCGGCGGCGAGATCGGCCTTGGTCAGCACGACCAGCGCGCCGACGCCGGCCATGCGCACGAAGGCCAGGTAGCGGTCAAGCCGGCGCAGGTTGAAGTCGTGGTCCAGCCCGCTGACGAGCATCGCGGCGTCGACGTTCGTGACGATCACCTGCCGCCCGTCCCCGTCGGCGCGACGGCGCACCAGCCGGTTCATCGGCGCAACACGGTCGACGACCCACCGGTCGCGATGCACGTCGTCGGCGACCAGTGCCCAGTCGCCGACGGCGAGTGCCTCGCCATCGGCGTGCAGCGTCTGCTGCAGGCCGGGCGCGACGCGCGCCGTGTGCGTGACCTGGCCGTCGTGCACGCGCACACCGCTGCGCTGCACCTCGACGATGCGCGCCGGTCGAGCCGCCGGGTGCGCCTGGCGCAAAGCGTCGACATGGCAAGCCATCACGGGGGTCAGCCCGATCGACCGCAGCGCCGCGGGCACGCCGCCGCTCACCGCGCCGCCCCCGGTGCGACAGGCACCAGCGCGGCCAGGCGCGCAGCGCCCGCGTCGCGCATGCGCACCTGCGCCACGACGGCACGCAGGCAGTCGCGACGCTCGCCGCGCGCCGCGCGCGCTTCGCAGGCGGCGACCGCGACACGCGCCTGCGGCGAATCACGCAGCCACGGCTCGCGCGACGCGCCGTCGAAGGCCGCGCCGAGCGCCAGCATCAGCGCCGACGTGGTGACGAACGAAGCGGCCACCAGCGCGCAGCGCGCCAGGTGGTGACGAAGGGACCGGAACAGCGTCATGGTGGAAGGTTCCTCGGGGTCGGGTGGATCGGGCGGCACGGCCGCGGGTTCGCAATCGGTGGAACGGGTCGGGTTCATCTCGGTGGCAATCGATGGGCCGAAAGGAATGGCGCGCCGCCGCGGCTGCGCGACGCGCAGACACGGGCGCGGCCCGCGCGAGCGCGGGACACGAGGGATGCGGGGCCTGTCGACCCGCGCTTCAGGCGGGCGTGCGGCGGCGCGCGGTACTCAGCCGCGGCGCGGTGTCGGGCAGTACTGCGGCGACGCGGCCGGGGCGCGAGGGACCTCGCGCCGGCCGCGCGGATTCGTCAGGAAGCGACGGCCGACAGGAGGATGGAGCACTGGGGCTTCGACATGGTGTCCTCCTGTGGAAGTTGAGGGTGAAACCGGTGACGGGCCGTGCGGCGCGTCGCGAGGGGTCGAAATGTGCGCGCAACACGCGCGCGAGTCAATCCCCCCACTCACGCCGCGTGGCGCCGGTTCGACACCGCTCGAGACTATTCGCCGGCGACGTGCGCGAACTCGCCTTCGTGCAGCCACGCGGCGTGGCGCGGTGCGCGCTTGGTGCGGCTCCACTCGTCGATCATCGCGTGCTTGACGTCGTCGAGGCGCCGGTACATCTGCGGCGTGCCGGTGTTCGCGGCCAACTCGAGCCGGTGCCCGTTGGGGTCGAAGAAGTAGATCGACTTGAAGATCACGTGGTCGGTGATGCCCACCACCTCGATGCCGGCCGCCTCGAGCTTGGCCTTCGTCTTCTCGAGGGTGTCGACGTCGTCGACCTCGAACGCGATGTGCTGCACCCAGTCGGGCGTGTTCGGGTCGCGCCCCATCGCCGGCGAGTTCGGCAGCTCGAAGAACGCCAGCACGTTGCCGCCGCCGGCGTCGAGGAACAGGTGCATGTACGGGTCGGGCGCCTTCGTCGATGGCACGCGGTCCTCGGCGATGGCGAGCACCAGGTCCATGCCCAGGTGTTCGCGGTACCACTCGACGGTCTGCCGGGCGTCGTGGCAGCGGTAGGCCACGTGGTGGATCTTGCGCACGCGCATCGAGGTCTCCTTCGTTCGACGAAACCGTTATCGTAACGCCTGTTATCAATTCGCGAAAGCCGGTGACCGCGTCGCCGACGCGGGGTCGTGCGCGGTCGGGCCGGGACACCACCCGCGGATTCGTCGCACTCGTTACCATTTCGCGATGGACCTGCACCGATTCTTCCCGTACCGCCTGGCGGTGCTCGCCGACGCCGTCAGCCGCGCGGTGGCCGCGGTGTACGACCGGCGCTTCGACCTCGGCCGCGACGAGTGGCGCGTCGTCGCCGCGCTGGCCGAAGGGCCGATGCGCACCGGCGACGTGATCGCGCACACGACGCTCGACAAGATGCAGGTCAGCCGTGCCGTCGCTCGGCTCGAGGCGGCGGCGCTGGTTGCGCGCGCACCCGACGGTGACGACCGCCGCGCGCGCGTGCTGCGGCTCACCGCGGCCGGGCGCACGCTGTACCGGCGCATCGCCCCGCTCGCGCTGGCGCGCGAGGCCTTCCTGCTCGGCGCGCTCGATGCCGACGAACGCCGCGTGTTCGAACGCGCGATCGACAAGCTGCAGCAGCGCGCGCGTGCAATGGGCGACGCGACGCCACCCGCGCCACCCGCGCCGACAACGCGCGCCGTGCGGCCACCGGTGGCGCGCGGCGCCGCGCCGCCCGCACGACGCGCCGCGCGCTGAAGCCGCCGTGATCGTGCACAGCGACGCGGCACTCCTCGCCGCCGACAAGCCCGCCGGGCTGCTCGCCGTGCCCGGGCGCGGCGCCGACAAGGCCGACTGCCTGTGGGCGCGCGTGCGCCGCGACTTCCGCGACGCGCTGGTCGTGCACCGGCTCGACATGGCGACCTCGGGGCTGATGCTGTTCGCCCGCGGCGCCGCGGCGCAGCGCGAGCTGTCGCGCGCGTTCGCCGAGCGCCGGGTGCACAAGGGCTACGTCGCGGTGGTCGCCGGCGAAGTCGACGTCGACGACGGCGAGATCGACCTGCCGCTGTCCGCCGACTGGGCGCGCCGCCCGCGCCAGATCGTCGACACGCACCGCGGCAAACCGTCGCTGACGCGCTATCGCGTGCTCTCGCGCGGGAACGGCACGACGCGGCTCGAGCTCGAACCCGTCACCGGACGGTCGCACCAGCTGCGCGTGCACCTGCGGGCGATCGGCCACCCGATCGTCGGCGACCTGCTGTACGCCTCTGCGCAAGTCGCCGCGTCGTCGCCGCGGCTGCTGCTGCACGCGGCGCAGTTGGTCGTGCCGCACCCGGCGAGCGGCGAAGCGCTGACCCTGACGGTGGCGCCGCCGTTCTGACGCTCCGCGGAACCGCACCGCCGGCGCGCGGTCACAATCGCTTCGACGCCCACCGGAGCACGCCGATGACCGACCGCAGCACCCTGCCTCGCCGCCACCTGCTGCGCCTGGCCGCCGGCGGCGCCGTCGTCGCCATGCCGGCGCTGTGGCCGGCGCGACTGGTTCACGCGGCCGGCACGCTGCGTGCGACGCCGTCGCAGACCGAGGGACCCTTCTACCCGCTCGATCTGCCCGACGACCACGACGCCGACCTCCTGCGCCACGGCGACCTGGTCACGCGCGATGGCCAGCCGGCGACGGTCGAAGGCACGGTGGTCGACCTCGACGGGCGCGCCCTGCGCGGCGCGGCGGTCGAGATCTGGCAGTGCGACGCTCACGGCGTGTACAACCACCCCGGCGACCGCGGCCGCCACGACCCGGCGTTCCAGGGTTTCGGCCGCACCACCGTCGACGCCGACGGCCGCTGGCGATTCCGCACGCTGCGCCCGGTGCCCTACAGCGGACGCACGCCGCACATCCACGTCAAGGTCCGGCTCGGCCGGCGCGAACTGCTGACGACGCAGTTGTACGTCGAGGGTGACCCGGGCAACGCGCGCGACTTCCTCTGGCGGCGCCTGTCCGACGACGAACGCGCGCGGCTGACGGTGCCGTTCCGCCCGGCGGCCGACGGCAGCGTGCACGCGGCCTTCCCGATCGTCGTGCGCGCCTGACTCGGCACCACCGCGCGCGGCGCAGCGCGCGCGGGTCAGCGTGCGGCGCTCACCAGAGGCGCGCGCAGCCGCGCCTCGAACTGCGACGGCGCGACGTACTGCAGCACCTCGCGCCCCTCGGCGTCGAGCGTGATCGCCAGCCCGCGCGCGGGATACAGCCAGTGCTCGAGTCGCTCGCCGGTGCGCACGCGCTCGTCGGGCTCGCCGAAGCGCAGGCGCAGCGTCGCCGCGTCGAGTTGGGCCGACGGGATGAAGGTCAACCCGGCCACGGGCGAGCGCATCGCCTGCGCGAGGTCGTCCGGCGCCAACCGGTGACGCCAGGCGCCGTCGCCGCCGGCGTCGCGACGCGTCGAGCGCTCGCGCCACGCGCGGCGCAGGGCCGGGTCGGCGTCGGCGACGACGACCAGCCGTCCGCCGACGAAGCCCGCGACGAACGGGTCGACCAGCGCCTCGAGCGCGCCGACCTCGTCGCCGCGACCGACCAGCGCGACCTGCGGCTCGGCGTCGCGCGGCAGCGCGTCGGCCAGCGGGCTGCGGCCCAGCGTCAGCCCGAACACGCGCGTGGTGTCTCGGTCGACGAGGTCGATCCGCCAGGGCAGCGCGTCGCCGACGGGCGCCACCGGCGCGTCGCCGCCGCGCGACCACAGCAGCCACAGCGACGGCACGAAGGCGATCACGACGACGGCCAGTCCGGCGGCCAGCGCGAACATCCAGGGTCGTGTCCACAGCGCGTGCATCGGCGCATTCTGACCGCGGCCGGCGCTATGCTGTGGGCATGCCGAACCACCTGACGCTGATCACCGGCGCCTCGCGCGGTCTGGGGCATGCGATGGCCGCGCAGCGCCTGCGCGAAGGCCACCACGTGCTGACGCTGGCGCGCCACCCCGACACGGCGCTCCCCACCCCCGACGGGGCGCTGCTCGAGCAGTGGAGCATCGACCTCGCCTCGCCGCTCGAAGCGGCGCGGCGGCTCGAACACTGGCTGGGCGCGCTCGACTCCCACCGCTTCGCCAGCGCGACGCTGATCAACAACGCGGCACTGCTGACACCGCCCGGCCCGATCGGCGCGACCGACGCCGGCGCGCTGTCGGCGTCGCTGCGCGTCGGGCTCGAGGCGCCGGTGCTGCTCGCCCGCGCCTTCCTGCACGCCACCGACGGCTGGCCGGCGCAGCGCAAGGTGCTGAACATCTCGTCGGGGCTGGGGCGCTTCGCGATGGCCGGCAGCGCCGCCTACTGCGCGGTCAAGGCCGGCCTGGACCACTTCAGCCGCGCGCTCGCGCTCGACGAGGCGCTGAAGACGCAGGGCGCGCGGGTGGCGTCGCTCGCGCCGGGCGTGATCGACACCGACATGCAGGTGCAGCTGCGCGGCGCCGACCCCGGCGCCTTCCCCGACCGCGAGCGTTTCCTGCAGCTGAAGTCCGGCGGACAGCTCGCCAGCCCCGAGGCCGCGGCGGCGCGGGTGCTCGCCTGGCTCGACCGCGCCGACTTCGGCGCGCAGCCGGTGGCCGACGTGCGCGACGCATGAGCGCTGCGGGCCGCTTCCGGGGGCTCGTGCGGGAGCACGCCGTGCGCGGGGTCGTCCAGTGAGCGCGGACACGGCGGCGCTGGTGCGCGTCGAGATCGACCCGGCCGGCCACGCACTGCTCACGCTGAACCGTCCGCAGGCGCTCAACGCGCTGTCTCGCGCGCTGATGGCCGCGCTCGCCGACGCCGTCGACCGCCTGGCGGCCGACCCGGCGGTGCGCGTGCTGATCGTCACCGGCGCCGGGCGCGCATTCTGCGCCGGGCTCGACCTGAAGGAGCTCGGCCGCGGCGACGCCACGCTCGGCGACGGCGAGACCGGCATCGCGCCGCGCGACCCGGTGGCGGCGATCGACCGCTTCGCGGGACCGGTGATCGCAGCGGTCAACGGCGTCGCAGTCACCGGCGGCTTCGAGCTGGCGCTGGCCTGCGACGTGCTGCTCGCGTCGACCGAGGCGCGCTTCGCCGACACGCACGCGCGCATCGGCATCGCCCCGGGCTGGGGGCTGTCGCAGAAGCTCGCGCGCGTGATCGGACCGTACCGCGCGCGCGAGCTGAGCCTGAGCGGACGCTGGATCGGCGCCGCCGAAGCCGACGCCTGGGGCTTGGTCAACCGCGTCGTGCCACCCGACCGCCTGCTCGACGAGGCGCGCGCGCTGGCGCGCGAGATGCTCGGCGCGGCGCCCGGCATGCTCGAGACGTACAAGGCGACGATGCGCGACGGCTACGCACTGGCCTTCGGCGACGCGATGACACTCGAGCGTGAACGCGCCCGCGCGCACAACCGGCAACTCGAGGCCGCGGCGATCGAGGCGCGGCGCGACGGGGTTCGCGAGCACAACCGCCGCGGATAGACCGCGCGGCTGCGCCGCTTCAGCGCCCCTCGAAGCGCAGGCACTGCCGGCGCACCAGCTCGGGCAGGTACTGCTCCTGCGCCTGCACCTGGCGCAGCCAGCCGGCGTCGGTGCCGTGCTCGCTGGCGAGCTGCTCGCGGATCAGCGCCAGCCCCCGCTCGGCGCGCAGCTCGATGGCGTGCATCTCGACGTCGCGCAGCGTCTGCGCGATCAGCGTGCGCAGCGTCTGGTGCTCGGCGGTGTGCGGGTCGACGACCTCGCCGTCGAGGCCAAAGCGGCAGGCCTGGAAACGGTTGTAGGTGTAGGCCAGGTAGTCGTCCTCGTGCGGCTCGTACGGGCGCTCGAGCAGCAGCCAGCGCGCGATGCACTGCAGGTACACCGCGATCGCCGCGGCCTTCTCGATGGTCAGCGGCGTGTCCAGCACGCGCACCTCGATCGTGCCGAACTCGGGCTTCGGTCGGATGTCCCAGTAGAAGTCCTTCATCGACTCGATCACGCCGGTGTGCGTCATCTTCTCGAAGTACGCCTTGAACGCATCCCAGGTCAGCGCGAACGGCGCGCGGCCCGACATCGGGAACGCGAACACCGAATTCAACCGCGCCGACTGGAAGCCGGTGTCCGAGCCCTGCACGTACGGGGACGACGCCGACAGCGCGATCACGTGCGGCACGAAGCGGCACATCGCGTGCAGCAGCCACAGCGCCTGGTCGGGGCTCGGGCAGCCGATGTGCACGTGCTGGCCGAACACCGTGAACTGCTTCGACAGATACCCGTACAGCTGCGACACGTGGTGGAAACGCGGCGTGTCGTAGATGCGGCGCTTGCTCCAGTCCTGGAACGCATGCGTGCCACCGCCGGCCAGGCGCAGGTTCTGCCGCTCGGCGCACTGCACCAGCACGTCGCGCACCTCGTGCAGCTGCTCGATGACGTCGGCATGGCGCTCGCACACGCCGGTCGACAGCTCGATCATGCTGCTGGTGATCTCCGGCTTGACGTCGGCGGCCATCTTGTGCCGCGCGACCAGGCGCAGCAGGTCGGCGGCGCCCGGCGTGAGGTCGTAGTCGTGGCGGTTGACGATCTGCAGCTCGAGCTCGACGCCGAGCGTGAACGCCTTCGAGGCCGCGAACTCGCCCAGGCTCATCGGCTGCTCGCGGCGATGCGTGCCGCCACCGTGCCCTCGGGCGCGTCGAGCTCGCCGGCGAAGCGCAACGCGTACAGCAGCACCAGCGGCGACACCAGCTCGACCAGCGCCAGGCTGGTCAGCAGCACCGGCATCAGCGGCGCGGCCGCCTCGGGGTGCGTCGCGCCGAAGTCGATGGCCAGCACCCACGCGGTGGCCGACATCGGCAGCAGGCACGCGCCCAGGCTGGCGGCCTGGCGCCACGCCAGCCCGCTGGGCCGCGCCAGCGCGAACACCGCCGCCGCCTTGGCCAGCCAGCGCACCGCGACCAGCGCCGCGGCAATGCCGAACGCCTTCGGGAAGTCCAGCGGCGACCACGCCGAGCTGACGGCGACGAACAGCGCCAACACCAACACGCCGCCAGCGCTGCCGAAGTGGCGCGGCCACACCCAGGGCCGATCGCTTCGGTTGCGCAGCCACAGCCCGGCCAGCAGTGGCACCAACAGCGTCGACAGCGACAGCGCCTTGGCGATCACGATGGCCAGCAGCACGAAGCCCAACAGCAGCATCACCGCGTTCTCGTTGCGCAGGTCCAGCCGGCGCGCGATCAGCGCGATCACCGACCCGAGCGCGACGCCGAGCAGGAACGAGCCGGCGAACGAGATCGTCACGGCCGGCAGCGCGGCCTGCCAGGTGTCGGGACGGCTGAGCAGCAGCCCGGCCGACAGCGCCTTGATCGCGAGCACCGCGAACAGCGTGTTCAGCGCGGTCAACGCCATCAGCCGTTCCGTGACCTGGCCGGCGGCGCCGCACTCGCCGACCACGCGCTGCACCACCGCCGGCGACACGCTCATCGCGATCAGCGCCAGCACCGCAGCCGTCTGCGGGTCGAGTCCGAAGGCGCGCGCCGCCGCGTACACCGCCACCGCCGACAGCACCGACTCGGCGACGCTGGTCGCCAGCAGCCACGGGTTGCGCACCAGCCAGCGCAGGTTCAGCCGCGTGCCCGCCTCGAACAGCAGCAGCGCCAGCGCGACGTCGACGACCAGCCGCACCGCCGGGCGCGCCGGGTCGGCGCTGGCGCCGGCCAGCGCGAGCACCGCGCCGACAACGACGTAGCCCATCAGCCGCGGCCAGCGCAGCGCGCGCCACACGACCTCGCCGAGCAGCGCGGCGGCGACCAACAGCAGCGTCGCCCCGAGCAGCGTGTCCGGGCCGATCGCCCACGCGCCGCCGGCCAGCGACCACAACGTGTCGGCGGGATTCATGCGCGCGTCTCGCAGGTGCGACGGGTCATTGGGACATCGAGGAGGTCAGCCGGGCCTGGGCCTGGCGGCGGGGGCGCAACCATACACTGCGCCGCGCCGCAGGCGTCGCTGCCGCCGCGGCGCATGCGGCGGGCGGTTGCGATGAGCCTACCCGATGCGACGCGCCCCGAGATCAGGGTCTGTGCCCAGGAACTTCGCGCCGCGCGGCGCGATCACGAGCGCGCCAGGGCGGTCTCGACCCAGTCCGCGAGGTCGGTGGCGAGCCGGCGCAGGTCGGCTTCGCGCGTGTACATCATGTGGCCGGCGTCGTAGTACCGGTGCGTCACGCGCGCGCGCACCTCGGGCGGCACGTCGAGCTGCGCCAGCGACCAGTCGCTGGCGCTGTACGGCGTGCCCAGGTCGTAGCGCCCGCTGGCCACCAGCACCCGCAGGTGCGGCTGGCGGCGCAACGCGCGCGACAGGTCGTCGCTGGTGCTGGCGAAAGCGTTGCCGCGCTGCGGCTCGCCACCCTCGCCTTTGCGGTTCCAGTCCCACCGACGGTGCGCATCGAGCGACAGCACCTCGTAGCGCTGGCCCGCCTGCGCGCCCTCGTGCAAGCCCAGCCCCTCGGTGAAGTAACGCAGCGCGGCGCTGGTGTACGGCGCGGCGATCGCATCGATGCCGGGATCGAACTCCCAGTCGGTGCGCTGGCGCGCGGCCATCGGCCCGGTCGAGCGCGACTCGAGCCGTCCGACGATGCGCCCCTGGTCGCGCAGCAGTTCGACGAAAAAGGTCTCGTCGTCGATGCGCAGGTTGCGCCGCTCGACCAGCCCGCGCGGCAGCCCGGTGAGTTCGGCCAGCCGCCGCACGACGCGAGAACGCCGCGCGCCGTCGACCCGGGCGCCGGCGTGCAGCGCGGCGAGGTAGTCGTCGGCAACGAAGGCCTCGGCGGCAGCGCGCGCCGCGTCGCTCGACGCACCCGGCGTCCCCTTGAGCCTGCCGTGGTACTGGGCCGTGTTGGCGAACGCCGGCAGGAACAGCGCGTACGGCAGGTCGTTGCGCGGCGCGAACACCAGCGCCTGCAGGTCCATCGCACACGACACCAGCACCAGCCCGGCGAGCGCGACGCCGGCGTCCAGCAGCCTGTCGGCCAGCGCCGCGGCGCGCGTCGTGCCGTAGCTCTCTGCGGCGACGAACACCGGTGCGCCCCAGCGCCGGTGGCGCGTGAGCCAGCCCTCGATCACGTCGGCGATCGCCGCGGCGTCGCCGTCGACGCTCAGATGCTTCTTGCGCGTGTCGTCGTCGACGCTGATCGACCAGCCGGTGTGCGGCGGATCGACGAACACCAGGTCGAAGTGGCGCAGCCAGGTCAGCGGGTTGTCGCTGACCTCGAACGGCGGCAGCGGCATGCGGGCGTCGTCGGGCACGACGACGCGCTTCGGACCGAGCGCACCGAGATGCAGCCAGATCGACGCCGATCCCGGGCCGCCGTTGAATGCGAAGCACACCGGCCGCAGCGCGTCGTCGCCGACCACGTAGGCGATGGTGAACACCGCCGCCTCGGGGTCCCCACGCCTGGCGTCGATGCCACCGGCGCGCACCGGCAGGAACTCGGCGACGCTGCGGTACTCGAGTCGTCCGGCGTCGACGGTGACGGCGCCGCTGGCAGCGACCGGCGCCTGCCCGAGGTACTTCTCGACCCGTTCGCGCTGGCGGCGTGCGGCGTCTTCGGCGTCCTTCGTGGTTGCCGGTCCGGTGGATGGGGACGGGGACGTGCTGTCGCTCATCGGGCGGCGTCGCGGGGGCTGCGTTCGCCGCAGTGTAGGCCCCGGTGCGACGTGCCCGGCGTGCGCGGCCAGGCCGGGCCGCGGGTCACGGCGGCCGCGGCTGGGCCGGGCTGCGGGTCACAGCGCCCGCGGTTGCGGCGAGGCGGCGTCGGCGGTCAGCGTCGCCTCGGGGTGCAGCCGCGTCGCCGTGATCTCCACCCGGTGCACCACCGCCTCGTCGGCGACCGCGCGCGGCGCGGTGACCACCACGCGATGCACCTCGGCGTCGGCCGGCAGGCGCGGCGCGGTGACGACCACGCGATGCACTGCCCCGTCGGCGGGCGGCAGTTCAACGGCCGGCGCGCGCCCGGCGTCGACGACCCACGCGACGGCCGCGACAACGGCCAGGACGGCGGGCATCAGGCTGAGGCGGGCGGCGGCGTTCATGGCGGGCTCCGGTGGGCGGTCGACGACTTCGATGAGGGCAGTGTCGTCGCCCGCGTGGCGCCTCGCCAGCGGCATGCGACCGGGCCGCCGTGCCAGGCGACGAACTGCGTCTGGTGCCGACGAAGCGTCGGGATAATCCGCCGGCCCCGGGCGCCGCCGCGGCGCCGACGCCCTCGAAGGACGCCACATGACCTCTGGCACGCGCACCCTGATCCGCATCTTCGCCACCGGGCTGCTGGCCGCGCTGCCGCTGGCGGCGACGATCGCAATCTTCGTGTGGGCGGCCAACGTGCTGCTGCGCTGGCTCGGCCCCGACAGCCTGGTCGGCGGCGTCGTCAAGGCGATCGGCTTCGGCGTGACCGGGTCCGAGGTGGTCGGCTACCTGCTGGGCGTCGCGGTGGTCGCGGCGCTGGTGTTCGGTCTCGGCGTGCTCGTCGAGACCGGGCTGCAGCGCGGCGCCGCGCGGCTGGTCGACGGGCTGGTCACGCGCATCCCCCTGGTCAGCAGCGTCTACGGGGTGATCCGCCGCATGGTCGAGCTGTTCTCGCGGCGAGACGACGAGGGGGGGCTGAAGTCGATGCGACCGGTGTGGTGCCACTTCGGCGGCCCGGGAGGCGCCACCGCCCTGGCACTGCTGTCGAGCGCCGAGCCGGTGCTGATCGACGGGCGGCGCTGCATCGCGGTGCTGGTGCCCACGGCGCCCGTGCCGGTGGGCGGCGGGCTGCTGTGGGTGCCCGAGCACTGGGTCACTCCGGCCGAGGTCGGCATCGAGGCGCTGACGAGCATCTACGTGTCGATGGGCGTGACTTCGTCACAGTACCTGCCGCGCGCCGGCGCCGAGCGCGCGGATTAGAGGCGACTCTCACCTCTGATGGGGATATGCGCGGCCTCGGCAGGTTCTAATGTCTGCACAGTGAACGGACCGAGACGATGACGACCGTGGCCAGCGCCCCCGACCTGCTCGAGTGGGTGGACTTCAAGTGGCTGATGGCCACCGAGGGACACAGCGTGCACCTCGAACGCCTGCAGGCCGACCGTCGCTACGCGCTGCACTGCCTGCAACTGGGGGCCGGGTCGAGCTGCGCGACGCTGCGCGCGCGCTCGCGGTCGCTGCTCGCCGCGCTGGGCGGCTGAGCGGGCGCCGCGCGCGGCGACGGGCGAAAGCGACCGCGCCGCCGCGGCGGCGACAATCGGCACGATGAAGCGTGCCATTGCCCTCGTCGCCGCGGTCGGTGTCGCGATCGTCACCGGCGGCTGTGCCGTCGTCGGCGTGGCCGGCGCCGCAGTCGGTGCGGTCGTCAGCGTCGGCGCCAGCGTGGTCTCGGCCGGGGTCGAGATCACCGGCAAGGCGATCGGTGCCGGCATCGATGCGGTGTCGGGCCCGCCCGAGGATCCCGCCGCGAAGAAGTGACCCGGCGCCTCAGTGCACCGGCGTGAGCTTGGCCACGGCCAGGGCGAGCCACTTCAGCCCGTGGCGGCCGAAGTTGATCTGCGCGCGCGCGTCGGCGCCGCGGCCTTCGAGCGTCACGACCACGCCTTCGCCGAACTTGGCGTGGAACACGCTCTGGCCGACGCGCAGCACCGCGCCGTCGCTGGTCGTTGCACGCGGGGTCGATGGCAGTGCCGCGTCGACGCGGCCGGCGCCGACGATCGACCCCGGGCCGGCGCCGCGCTGCCACGCCTGCTGCACCTCGCGCGCGAAACCCGAGCCGAAGCCGGCCACACGCGGCGTCAGCCACTTCAGCGCGCCCTCGGGCAGCTCCTCGAGGAAACGGCTGCGCACGTGGTAGCGCGTCTGCCCGTGCAACAGCCGTGTCTGGCTGAAGCTCAGGTACAGCCGCTGGCGCGCGCGCGTGATCGCGACGTACATCAGCCGCCGCTCCTCCTCGAGCCCGTCGGGATCCGACAGCGCGTTCTCGTGCGGGAACAGCCCCTCCTCGAGCCCGGTGATGAACACCGCGTCGAACTCCAGCCCCTTGGCCGCGTGCACCGTCATCAACTGCACCGCGTCCTGCCCGGCCTGCGCCTGGTTGTCGCCGGCCTCGAGCGCGGCATGGGTCAGGAATGCGGCCAGCGGGCTGACGATCTCGCCGGTTTCGGCGTCGGGTGCCAGCGCCGCCGCCGGCGCCGCCGCCCCGGCGGCGAGTGCGCCCGGCGACTGCTCGTCGAGCGGCAGCGCCACCGCATCCTTGCCGAAACCCTCCTGCGTGACGAAGGCCTCGGCGGCGTTGACCAGTTCGTCGAGGTTCTCGAGGCGGTCGGCACCTTCCTTGTCGGTGCGGTAGAAGTCGCGCAGGCCGCTGGCGTCGAGCACGTGCTCGATGATCTCGCGCAGCGTCAGCCCTCGGGTGGCGTCGCGCATCGCGCCGACCAGCGCGTCGAACGCCGCCAGGTTGGCGCCGGCCTTGCCGGCGACGGCGCCGACGCTCTGGTGCAGGCTGCGCCCGCTGGCGCGCGCGGCGTCCTGCAATTGCTCGACGGTGCGCGAGCCGATGCCGCGCGTCGGGAAGTTGACCACGCGCAGGAAGCTGGTGTCGTCGTTCGGGTTCTCGATCAGGCGCAGGTACGCCAGGGCGTGCTTGATCTCGGCGCGCTCGAAGAAGCGCAGGCCGCCGTAGACACGGTACGGCACGCCGGCGTTGAACAGCGCACTCTCGATCACGCGGCTCTGCGCGTTCGAGCGGTACAGCACCGCGACCTCGCTGCGTGGCATGCCGCCGCGGTGCAGCTGCTGCGCCTCGTCGATCAGCCACTGCGCCTCCGCGTAGTCGCTGGTGGCCTCGAACACGCGCACCGGTTCGCCGGGGCCGGCGTCGGTGCGCAGCGTCTTGCCCAGACGGCGGCGGTTGTGGCTGATCAGCGCGTTGGCGCTGTCGAGGATGTGGCTGAAAGAGCGGTAGTTCTGCTCGAGCCGGATCACCCGCTCGACGCGGTACTCGCGCTCGAAGTCCGCCATGTTGCCGACCTGTGCGCCGCGGAACGCGTAGATGCTCTGGTCGTCGTCGCCGACCGCGAACACGCCCTGCGCGTCGTCGACGTCGGGCGCGCGCCCGGCCGGCGGCGCGAACATCTTCAGCCACGCGTACTGCAGCCGGTTGGTGTCCTGGAACTCGTCGACCAGCACGTGACGGAAGCGCCGGCGGTAGTGCTCGCGAAGCGGGTCGTTGTCGCGCAGCAGCTCGTAGGTGCGCAGCATCAGCTCGGCGAAGTCGACCACGCCCTCGCGCTGGCACTGGTCGTCGTAGGCCTGGTAGATCTCGACCAGCTTGCGCGTGTGCGCATCGCGCACGTCGACGTCGCGCGGCCGCCGGCCCTCCTCCTTGCAGCCGGCGACGAACCAGGCCACCTGCTTGGGAACGTAGCGCTCCTCGTCGAGGTTCATCGCCTTGATCACGCGCTTGACCGCGGCGACGCTGTCGGCCGCGTCGAGGATCTGGAACGTCGCCGGCAGCCCGGCGAGCTTCCAGTGCGCGCGCAGGAAGCGGTTGCACAGGCCGTGGAAGGTGCCGATCCACATGCCACGCACGCTCACCGGCAGCATCGCCTGCAGCCGCGTCAGCATCTCCTTGGCGGCCTTGTTGGTGAACGTCACCGCGAGCACGCCGCCCGGCGAAACCTGCCCGGTGGCGATCAGCCACGCGATGCGAGTGGTCAGCACGCGCGTCTTGCCCGAGCCCGCACCGGCCAGGATCAGCGCAGGCTGCGCGGGCAGCGTGACCGCCGCGAGCTGTTCGGGGTTCAGGTTGCGCAGCAGCGCGGCGTCGGCGGTCATCGGGGCATTCTAGGAAACGCGTCCGGGAGGCCGCAGGCTGCGTAGAATGCGCCACCGGGCCCAAATTCTGGCGCCCGGTTTTCTTTTGGCACCGCCAAGAGACCGGGTTTCCAGGTCAAGCGCTCGTCTCGCCGACTTCCAGGAGCCTGACCATGGACATCTTCGACTACGACAACATCCTGCTGCTGCCGCGGCGCTGCCGCGTCGAGAGCCGAGCCGAGTGCGACCCGTCGGTCGACTTCGGCGGCCGGCGCTTCAAGCTGCCGGTGGTGCCGGCGAACATGCGCACCGTCGTCGACGAAGGCATCGCCGAGTTCCTCGCCCGCGAGGGCTACTTCTACGTGATGCACCGCTTCGACCTCGACAACGTCGCGTTCGCCACCGCGATGCGCGAGAAGAAGCTGCTGGTGTCGATCAGCTCGGGCGTCAAGCCGGCCGACCACGAGGTCATCGACCGCCTCGCCGCCAGCGGCGTCGGCGCCGACTACGTGACGATCGACGTCGCGCACGGTCATGCCGACGGCGTGCGCCGCACGATCGAGCACATCAAGGCGAAGCTGCCGAGCGCGTTCGTGATCGCCGGCAACGTCGGCACGCCCGAGGCGGTGATCGACCTCGAGAACTGGGGCGCCGACGCGACCAAGGTCGGCATCGGCCCGGGCAAGGTGTGCATCACGCGCCTGAAGACCGGCTTCGGCACCGGCGGGTGGCAGCTGTCGGCGCTGAAGTGGTGCGCGCGCGTGGCCACCAAGCCGATCATCGCCGACGGCGGCATCCGCCACCACGGCGACATCGCCAAGAGCGTGCGCTTCGGCGCCGCGATGGTGATGATCGGGTCGCTGTTCGCCGGCCACGAGGAGAGCCCGGGTCAGACGGTCGAGGTCGACGGCAAGCTGTACAAGGAGTACTACGGCAGCGCGTCGGACTTCAACAAGGGCGAGTACAAGCACGTCGAGGGCAAGCGCATCCTCGAGCCGATCAAGGGCCGACTGCCCGACACGCTGCGCGAGATGCGCGAAGACCTGCAGAGCAGCATCAGCTACGCCGGCGGGCGCGTGCTCGCCGACCTGAAGAAGGTCAACTACGTGATCCTCGGCGGCGAGAACGCCGGCGAGCACCTGTTCATGTGAGCGCGGCCGGGCTCAGTCCGGCAGCCCGCTGACGCGGCTGACCAGCTCGGCGGCGTTGTGCGCGCCGAAGCGCTCGCGCAGCCGGGCGCGGAACTTCTCGACGGTGCGCGGGCTGATGCCCAGTTCCTTTGCGCACTGCTTGGCCGTCAGCCCGCGACCGATCGCCGCGAGCACCTCGCGTTCGCGCGGCGTGAGCCGCTGCACGTCGACGCCGGCGGCCAGCGGCTCGAACACCCACGACGTGACGTCGAAAGGCCGCGCGCGGTCTAGCGCGCGGCCGTGCACGCGAAACCATTGCAGCATGCCGTCGCGGCGCTTCATCAGGCGCTCGTCGCGGTATTCGCCGCCGACGCGCATCACCTTCAGGCCGCGGTCGCCGATGCGTTCGTACTCGTCCTGGCTGGGGTACAGCATCGCGGTGCAGTGCCCGAGCAGCTCGTCGCTGGTGTAGCCGAAGTCGGCGGCGAATCGCTCGTTGCACCAGGCGATGCGCCGCTCGCGCAGCAGCAGCAGTCCGAGCGGGCACAACTCGACACCGAGCCGGGCGTCGGCGGCGAGGGGATCCTCCAGGGTGTTTCTACGACTGGCCGCAGCGTCGGACATGTCGGTACTCTACCGGCCCCGTGGCACCGACGTGGCCTTCGCCATGAACCTCGCCCTGTGGCTGCAACGCAGCGCGAAGCTGCACCCCGAGCGCCCCGCGATCGCGCTCGGCACCGACGTGCGGGCCGACTACGCGAACTTCGCCGCGCAGGCGGCGCGCACCGCCGCCTGGCTGCACGCGCAGGGGCTGGCGCCGGGCGACCGCGTCGTGCTGTTCATGCACAACCGCCCCGAGTACCTGCCGCTGCTGTGGGGCACGTGGTGGGCCGGTGGGGTCGCCGTGCCGGTCAACGCCAAGCTGCACGCGCGCGAGCTGGCGTGGATCGCCGGGCACAGCGGCGCGCGCTGGCTGTTCGTCGACGACGACGCCGCCGCCGAGGTGCGCACCGCGCTGCGCGACGCCGGCGTCGACGCTGGCGTGCATCAGCGCTTCGATTTCCTTCACGACACCGCGCTGCCGCAGCCGGGGGTCGCCGAACGCGGCGACACCGACCCCGCATGGCTGTTCTACACCAGCGGCACCACCGGCCGGCCCAAGGGAGTGACGCTGGCGCCGCGCCAGCTGCGCGGCTCGACGCTGGCCTTCCTCGCCGCGGTCCAGCCGGTGGCGCCCGGCGACGTGATGCTGCACCCGGCACCGCTGTCGCACGGCGGCGGCCTGTACCACCTGCCGTACGTGCTGCAAGGTGGCCTGAACGTCGTGCCCGCATCCGGCGGCTTCGACGCCGCCGAGTGCCTGGCGCTGGCCGCGCACTGGCGGCGCGCATCGTTCTTCGCCGCGCCGACGATGGTGCGCCGGATCGTCGACGCCGCGAAGGCCGGCGGCTCGCGCCCCGAGGGGCTGGCGACGATCGTCTACGGCGGCGGGCCGATGTACCTCGCCGACATCGTCGACGCGCTCGACGCGGTCGGGGCGCACTTCGCGCAGATCTACGGCCAGGGCGAGTGCCCGATGACGATCACGGTGCTGCCGAAACACCTGATCGTCGACCGCGAGCACCCGCGCTGGCGCGAGCGGCTGGGCTCGGTCGGCGTCGCGCAGGGCATGGTCGAGCTGAGCGTGCGCGACGCCGGCGGACGCGAACTGCCGCCGGGCGAGCGCGGCGAGGTCTGCGTGCGCAGCGACGTCGTGATGAATGGCTACTGGAACGACGCCGAGGCCACCGCGCGCACGATCCGCGACGGCTGGCTGTACACCGGCGACGTCGGCCGGCTCGACGGCGACGGCTTCCTGACGCTGCTCGACCGCAGCAAGGACCTCGTCGTCAGCGGCGGCAGCAACATCTACCCGCGCGAAGTCGAGGAGGCGCTGCTGACACACCCGGCAGTGGCCGAGGCGGCGGTGATCGGGCGGCCCGACGCCGAGTGGGGCGAGGTGGTCGTCGCCTGGGTCGTCGCGCGCGGCGACGTCGATTCCGCCGCGCTCGACGCGCACTGCCTGCAGCACATCGCGCGTTTCAAGCGGCCCAAGCACTACCGCTTCGTCGCCGAGTTGCCGAAGAACCACTACGGCAAGGTGCTGAAGACGACGCTGCGCGAGTGGGACACACGGGTCACGCAGAATCCATGACATGCTGAAAGCTCGCTGTGCGCTGGTCACCGGCGCGACCCAGGGCATCGGGCTGGCCGTCGCCGAGCGCCTGGCGGCTGCCGGCGCCGACGTCGTGCTGCACGGCGTCGAGCCGCCCGCGCAGGGCGACACAGTGGCCGCGCGGCTCGCCGCGGCGCACGGCGTGCGCTGCGCCTACGTCGCGGCCGACCTGCTCGACGCCGACGCCGCGGCCGGCCTCGTCCAATGCGCCGAGGCGGCGCTGCGGCCCATCGACATCCTGGTCAACAACGCCGGCATCCAGCACACCAGCCCGATCGAGGCCTTTCCCACCGACCGCTGGCACGCGATCGTCGCCGTCAACCTGTCGGCGGCGTTCTTCACGATGCGCGCCGCGGTGCCGGGCATGCGCGCGCGCCGCTGGGGCCGCATCGTCAACATCGCGTCGGTGCACGGCCTGGTGGCGTCGGTGAACAAGGCCGCGTACCTGGCGGCCAAACACGGGCTCGTCGGCCTGAGCAAGGGCGTCGCGCTCGAGACCGCGACCGACGGCATCACCGTCAACTGCATCTGCCCCGGCTGGACCGACACGCCGATCATCGTGCCGCAGATCGACGCGCGCGCGGCACGCTTCGGCGGCGACCGCGACGCCGCGGTGCGCGACCTGCTGCGCGAGAAGCAACCCAACCTGACGCTGCTGCCGCCCGGGCGCATCGGCGACGTCGCGGTGTTCCTGTGCGGCGAAGCGGCCGCGGGCATCACCGGCGTCGCGCTGCCGGTCGACGGCGGCTGGACCGCGCAGTGACGCCCATGCGCCGCCGCGGCCGATGGAACGTTCGCTGACCGTGCGCGCGCGGCGCGCCGCGTGGGCGGTGTTCACGCTCGCGCTGGCGAGCTACGTGCTGTCGTTCGTGCACCGCACCGCCCCGGCGGCGATCGCCGGCGAGCTGACGCGCTCGTTTTCGATCGGCTCGGCCGTGCTGGGCACGCTGGCGGCGACCTACTTCTACGTGTACACGCTGCTGCAGATCCCGGTGGGCGTGCTCGCCGACACGCTGGGGCCGCGGCGCATCCTCGCCGGCGGCGCGGGGGTGGCTGCGGCCGGGTCGCTGCTGTTCGCACTGGCGCCGGCGTGGGAGATCGCCGCGGTCGGGCGCACGCTGGTCGGCGTGGGCGTGTCGGTGGCCTTCATCGCGGTACTGAAGGTGTCGGCGACCTGGTTCGAGCCGCGCCGCTTCGCGACGCTGGTCGGCGTGACGATGTTCGCCGGCAACCTCGGCGCCGTGGCCGCCGGCGCCCCACTCGCCTGGATCGTCACCTGGGCGTCGTGGCGCACGGTGTTCGTCGCCCTCGCGCTGCTGTCGGCGCTGCTCGCGCTGGCCACCTGGTGGCGCGTGCGCGACACGCCTCAGGAACTGGGACTGCCGCCGCCGGCCGGCGCGGCGCCGCCGGCCGGCGGCGCCGCGCGGGTGCGTTGGACGCAGGCGCTGGCGCGCGTGCTCGCCAACCCCGCGACCTGGCCGGCGTTCGTCGTCAACGTCGGCGTCGGCAGCAGCTACCTGGCGTTTGCCGGGCTGTGGGGGGTGCCTTACCTGCAACAGGTGCACGGGCTGACGCGCGTCGAGGCGGCGCAGCACACCAGCGCGCTGCTGCTCGGGGTGGCGTTCGGCGCACTGGCCATCGGCGTGATCTCCGACCGCCTGGGCAGCCGCCGCGGGCTGATGCGCGTGGTGGTGTTCGCCTACGCGCTGACCTGGCTGCCGTGGCTCGCCGGCGTGTCGTGGCCGTTCGCCGCGACGCTCGCCTGGTGCGCGCTGATGGGGCTGCTGGTGCCCGGGTTCACGCTGTCGTGGACGATGGCCAAGGAGGCGAACCCGCCGCAGTACTCGGGCATCGCCACCTCGGTGGTCAACGTCGGCATCTTCCTCGGCACCGGCGTGCTGCAGCCGCTGGTGGGCTGGGCGCTCGACCGCGCTCGCGACGCCGGAGCCGCCGACGGCGGCTGGAGCCACGGCATCGCGCTGATGGCCGGGGCGGCGGCGCTGGGTGCGCTGGCCAGCCTGTTCACCGGGCGCGGCGCGAAGCTGCCGCACTGATCGACGCCGCACCGATCGGCACCGCGACGCGGACGAGCCCGCGGCGGGCGGTCAATCCCCAACATCGCAGGCCCCTCGGGTTGCGCCAGGTCAAGCCGGCGGCGAGCATGGCGGCCCGCCGGCGTCGCCGCACTCGCGCCGCCGGCCCGCCAACCCCTGCCGAGGAGACCCGACGATGACCCTGCACCAACCGAACCCGAGCGCGGTCCTGTCGCGCATCGCGCTGGCCGCGCTGCTCGCCTGCGGGCCGCTCGCCTGGAGCGACGCCGCGGCGCGCAACGAGACCCCCGGCGTCGAGTCGTCGGTGGTGCTGCCGCCGCAATCCCAAGGCAAGCCGCCGTCGTGGGCCGGCAAGGCGTTCCGGCAGGGCGTGGTGTCGGTGGCGAATCCGTACGGCGCCGAAGCCGGCGCCAGGATCCTGGAACAGGGCGGCAACGCCATCGATGCCGCCGTGGCGATCGCCTACGCGCTCAACGTCGTCGAGCCGCAGTCGGCCGGCATCGGCGGCGGCGGCTTCATGATGATCCACCTGGCCAAGACCGGTCAGACGGTGATCATCGACAGCCGCGAGAAGGCGCCCGCCGGCGCGACGCCGGAGATGTTCGTCGGCGTGCCCAGCGCCTCGCAGCAGGGTGTCGCCGTCGGCGTGCCGGGCATGGTGCGCGGCACCGAGCTGGCGCTGCGCGACTACGGCACGATGGGTTTCGCGCAGGTCCTGCAGCCGGCGATCGCACTCGCCGACGAGGGCTTCGCGGCGACGCCGCGTTTTGTCACCAGCACCAGCTGCGCCAATGTCAACAGCCGCGCCCGCAACTCGCCCGAGGCGTCGGAGTACTTCTGCCCCGGCGGCCAGTCGCGCGCGGTCGGCTCGCTGGTCACGAACAAGCCGCTCGCCGAGACCTTCAGGCTGATCGCGCAACACGGTGCCGACTGCTTCTACAAGGTCGACCTGGCCAAGGGCTGCGACATCGCGCTCGGCATCGTCGAGGGGCAGACCTGGAACCGGCCGCAGGCGCCGAACGGCAAGGGCGGCAGCATGACGCTGGCCGACCTCGAGGCCTACGACGCCGCCTTGCGCCAGCCGATCGAAGGCACCTATCGCGGCTGGCGCATCAAGTCGATGCCCTCGCCTTCGTCGGGCGCGCTGACCGTGCTGCAGGTGCTGAAGCTGGCCGAGCGCTTCCCGATCGGCGACGCGTCGGCGGGCTTCGGCTTCGGCGCGCTGAAGACCGCCAACGTGATGGCCGACGCGATGCGGCTGGCGTTTGCCGACCGCGCCGTCTGGATGGGCGACGCCGACTTCGTGCCGGTGCCGGCGCGGGGGTTGCTCAATCCGACGTACGTCGGCATGCGCAGCGCGCTGATCGTGCCCGGCGTGCGGCTGCAGCCGAACACCGCACCGGCTGCCGACCCGCGCGACTACGAGTTCGCCGGCACCGCACCGGCGGCGCTGCGCCTGGCGGTGTCCCACCCCGAGACCGGGCCCGAGAACGGCACCACGCACTTCTCGGTCGTCGACAAGTCGGGCAACGTCGTCTCGTACACCAACACCATCGAGTCCGGCTACGGCATCGGCGTGTTCGCCGGCTACAAGCGCGCCGACGGCAGCTTCCGCAACCACGGCTTCCTGCTGAACAACGAGCTGACCGACTTCAACACCAACCCGCTGACTTCGGTCAATCCGTTCACCGGTGGGCCCGGCTTCAACGACGTGCAGCCGGGCAAGCGCCCGCGCAGCAGCATGGCGCCGACCATGCTGTTCGCGCCCGACGGCAAGCCGGTGCTGGCCTACGGCTCGCCGGGCGGTGCGACGATCATCAACTCGGTGATCAACGTGACGATGAACCTGGTCGACCACCAGATGACGCTGCAGCAGGCGATCGACGCGCCGCGGCTGTCGGTCACCGGCGCCGGCATCGCGATCCAGGTCGACCCGTCGTTCCCGACGGCCACCGTCGACGCGTTGCGCGGCCTCGGGTACACCGTGGCATTGACCGACATCGGCTCGGTGCAGGCGGTGCTGATCGACCAGCGCACCGGCAAGCAGTACGGCGCCGCCGACGCGCGGCGCGAGGGCACGGTGATCGGGCTGCCGCGGCCGCGCTGACCGGCGAAAGCGGGGCCGCCGGCCGGCGGCCCCGCTCGCCGCAGGCCTCACACGTTGAGCAGCAGGAAGCGCCGCTCCCAGGGGCTGATCACGTCGAAGTACTCGCGATATTCGGCGTCCTTGATCGCGGCGTAGGTCTCGACGAAGTGCGCGCCGAACAGTTCGCCCAGCGGCTCGCAGCGGCGCATCTGCTCGATCGCGTCGTCGAGGTGACGCGGCAGCTGGTGCGGCTGCTCGTACGCGCTGCCCGACAGCGGCTCGCTCGGCGCGATCTGCCCGACCATGCCGAGGTAGCCGCAGGCCAGCGTCGCCGCGGTGACCAGGTACGGATTGGTGTCGACGCCGGCCAGCCGGTTCTCGACGCGGCGCGACTGCGGGTCCGAACGCGGCACGCGCAGCCCGCACGTGCGGTTGTCGTAGCCCCAGCTCAGGTTGATCGGCGCCGACGTGAATCGCGACAGCCGGCGGTACGAGTTGACGTAGGGCGCGAAGAACGGCGTGGCCGCCGGCAGGAACCTCTGCAGCCCGCCGATGAAGTGGAAGAACGCCTGCGACGGCTCGCCGTCGGCGCGGCTGAAGATGTTCGCGCCCGTCGTCGCGTCGACCACGCTCTGGTGCAGGTGCATCGCGCTGCCGGGCTGGCCCTGCATCGGCTTGGCCATGAAGGTGGCGTACATCTGGTGACGGATCGCCACCTCGCGCACGGTGCGCTTGAACAGGAACACCTGGTCGGCGAGCGCCAGGGGATCGCCGTGATCCAGGTTGATCTCCATCTGCGCGGTGCCCATCTCGTGGATCAGCGTGTCCAGCGCGATGCCCTCGGCCTCGCACCAGTCGTACAGCACGTCGAAGATGTCGCCGTACTCGCTGACCGAGTCGATCGAGAAGCTCTGCCGCCCGGCCTCGCTGCGCTGCGTGCGCCCCATCGGCGGCTTCAGCGGGATGTCCTCGTCGGGCTCGATCTGCACCAGGTAGAACTCCATCTCCGGCGCGACGACGGGCTTCCAGCCGCGCTGCTCGTACAGCTGCAGCACGCGGCGCAGCACGCTGCGCGGCGACAGCTCGACCGGCGTGCCGTCGAAGCGCACGCAGTCGTGGATGATCTGCGCCGTGGGCTCCTTGGCCCAGGGCACCGGCCGCACCGTCGCGGCGTCGGGCAGCAGCCGCATGTCGGGGTCGGCCACCGAGGTGAAATCCTTCTCCGGGTAGTCACCGGTGACGGTCATCGTCAGCACCGCCTCGGGCAGGCGCAGTCCGGCCGTCGGGTCGTAGCGGTGGCGCGGCACGATCTTGCCGCGCGCCTGGCCCGACATGTCGGGCGTCAGGCACTCGATCTCGGTGATCTTGCGCTCGTCGAGCCAGCGTTGCACGGCGTCGGGGTCGGTCATGGGCGGCGTCGGGGACGGCTGCGATGGGCCGCGATTGTGCGCTGCCGGCGCGCCGCTAACCTGCGGCGATCACGCGCTGCACCTTGCCGCTGCGCCCGTGCGCCGGCGCATGTCCCGGCTCGTCGACGATGGCCAGGCGCCGCAGCCCCTGCGCCGCGGCGTAGGCGCGCAGCGCGCGGTGGCAGCGCTCGCGCGCCGCGGCGTGCTGCGCGGCGTCGCCGCCCAGGCGCAGCGCCAGCGTGCGCGCGTCGCGCTGACGCAGCTGGAAGTCGAACACGCCGGCGTCGTCCTCGAGCACCGTGGTCAGCGCCAGCGGCAGCAGCGTGACGCGCCGGCCGTCGTCGCCGCGCATGCGCAGTGCGTCGTCGCAGCGGCCGACGACCTCGGCGGTGGGCAGCGCGCTGCCGCAGGGGCAGGGCGCGTCGTGCCAGCGCAGGCGGTCGCCGAGGTCGTAGCGGATCAGGGGTTGCACGTGGTTGGCCAGGTTGGTCAGCAGCGTGGTGTGCGACAGGTGCCCCGGCGGCACCGGGCGGCCGCGCGCGTCGACCGGCTCGAGGATCGCCCAGTCGGTGTTCATGTGCATGCGCCCGTGCGCGCACTCCCAGCCGATCGACAGGAACTCGGAGGCGCCGTAGTGGTCGCGCACGTTGCAGCCGAACTGGCGCGCCAGCCGCGCGCGCAGCGCCGCGCCGAGCGTTTCGCCGCCGGTGTCGAGTTCGGTCAGGGTCAGGCGCAAGGCGCCGGCGTCGGCGGCGTCGCCGAGCATCGCGGCGGCGGTGGGATAGGTGGCGAGCACCTCCGGCTGCCAGGCCTGCAGTTGTGCCAGCAACGCGTCGAGCGGCTGCAGGATCGAGAAGCTGCGCAGCGTCGCGCCCAGCCAGGGGTTCAGTCGGCGCAGGCGTTGCAGCGACACGTGGCTCGCGAAGTGGCCGCCGGTGGCGACCACCAGCGCCTGGCGCTGCGCCAGCCGCAGCGGGTCGAACCAGCCGCCGGCCGGCGTGCGCGCACGGCGCAGCCACTCGAGTGCGTCGTACACCGCCATCGCCACCGGGTCCTGCACGAACAGCCCCGGCTCGCCGCTCGAGCCCGAGCTCTCCCACACCGTGTAGCGACCGAGCCAGGCGTCGGCAGCGCGGTCGGGGTCGGCGACGAAGCCGCGCATCGTCTCGAGCCGCAGCGCCGGGTCGGTGACCCAGTCGTCGAAACGCTGCATCAGCGCCGGCTTGGTGACCCTTGGCAGCGCCGCCAGCGGCGTGCGGGCGTCGGCGCCACGGTGCAGTTCGGCGTACAGGCGCGAGCCGCGCCGCGTCGCGTCGAGCAGTGCGTGCAGGCGCTGCGCCTGCCGCTGCGCGAGCTGGGTCGCGTCGGCGGCGCCGTCGGCGAGCACCTCGCCCATCGCGCGTGTCGACTGCAGCGCGTCGAACGCCGGCGCGCAGCGTGCGGTGGAGGCGTCCATCGTGCGGTGCGCTGGTGGCTGCCGGGTGAGCGCGCGGCCGGATCAACCGCCGTCGCCACCCTCCCCCCCATCGTCGGGCTGCGGCTCGCCGCCGGCTTCCTCGGCCTCGACGCGATGCACCACCGTCACCGGCACCGGGCTGTCGTGCAGCAGCGACTGCGACACCGAGCCGATCAGCACGCTGCGCAGCCCGCCGTGGCGTTCGGCACCGATGACCACCGCGTCGCAGCCGTGACGCTCGGCGATCTCGACCAGCACGGTGGCCGGCTCGCCGCTGGCGACCTCGGTGTCGTAGTCGGCGCCGGCGGCGTCGAGCAGCGCGGTGGCGTCGGCCAGCAGGTCGGCACCGGCGCCGCGGCGCACCTCTTCGATGACCTCGGGGTCGTGCGCGGTGACGATCTCGTACAGCGTGGGCGTGTCCTGCACGTTGGCCAGCACGAAGCTGGCGCTCAGGCCTTCGGCACGCAGGCGCAGCGCGTGGCGCACCGCGTCGAGCGAGGTCGGGGTGCCGTCGACGGGCAGAAGGATCTTCATCAAGGCGTTGGCTCCTGGGTGGGGCGCGCGGGTCCGGCCCGGTCGCGGGCGCGGGCCCACCGGGCGAGCATATCGGCAATGGCCCGTGCGACGCCCGCGGTGCGGCGCGAAATCGCCCGCCTTCGGTGGCGGTGTCGACGTCGCCGGATGTCGTGGCATCGATCCATGTCTTGACGAGAATCAAGCGCAACATGTGATCGCACTGCAACATCGCGACGCATCGTCACGGTCGCGACCGTCGCTGCGGCGACACTGCCGGCTGCGCCGTCGTGGCCACCCCTTCACCGCCGCCTCATGAGCATCCGCAACCTCGATTCCCTCTTCGACCCGGCCTCGGTGGCCGTCATCGGCGCGTCGCAGCGCCCCGGCAGCGTCGGCGCCACGGTGTGGCGCAACCTGCACGGCAGCTACCGCGGCGCGCTGTATCCGGTCAACCCCAAGCTGACCGAACTCGACGGCGTGCCGGTGGCCGCCAGCGTCTCGGCGCTGGCGCACGCGCCCGAGCTGGCGGTGATCTGCACGCCGGCGGCCACGGTGCCGGGGCTGATCGGCGAGCTCGGCGCGCGCGGCACGCGTGCCGCGGTGGTCATCACCGCCGGGCTCGACGCGTCGCAGAAGCAGGCCGTGCTCGACGCGGCGCGCCCGCACCTGCTGCGCGTGCTGGGCCCCAACTGCATCGGGCTGGTGTCGCCGCACATCGGGCTGAACGCGAGCTTCGCGCACCTGGGCGCCGCCGCCGGCGACATCGCCTTCGTCAGCCAGTCGGGTGCGCTGATGACCGCGCTGCTCGACTGGGCGCACGCGCGCAAGATCGGCTTCTCGCACTTCGTCTCGCTCGGCGAGCGCGCCGACGTCGACTTCGGCGACATGCTCGACTACCTGGCCAGCGACGCGAAGACCCGCGCGATCCTGATGTACGTCGAGTCGGTCAGCTCGCCGCGCAAGTTCATGTCGGCGGCGCGCGCCGCGGCGCGCAACAAGCCGGTGATCCTGGTGAAGGCCGGTCGTTCGAGCGCCGGCCAGGCGGCGGCGCGCTCGCACACCGGCGCGCTGGCCGGCTCGGACCTGGTGTTCGACGCCGCGGTCTCGCGCGCCGGCATGCTGCGCGTGGACACGCTGCTCGAGCTGTTCCTCGCCGCCGAGACGCTGGCGCGGTTCCGCGGCCGGGTGCTCGGTGCCGACCCCGACGAGCACTTGTCGCGCGTGTTCGTGCTGACCAACGGCGGCGGCGCCGGCGTGATGGCCGCCGACGCCGCGGCGCAGCTCGGTCTCGGGCTGGCGCCGCTGGGCGCGGCCACGGTGGAGCGCATGGACGCCGCCCTCCCGGCCAACTGGTCGCGCGCCAACCCCGTGGACATCATCGGCGATGCACCGGCGCAGCGCTACGTCGACGCGATGCAGGCGCTGCTCGACGACCCGGCCGGAGCACCGGTGCTGTTCATCCACGCGCCCACGGCGATCGTGCCGGCGGCCGAGATCGCGCACGCGTTGCTGCCGCTGGCCAAGCGCAACCCGGCTCGGCTGCTCAGCTGCTGGCTCGGCGACACCGCGGTGGCGCAGGCGCGGCGGTTGTTCCGCGACGCCGACATCCCCAGCTACGACACGCCCGAGGAGGCGGTGCGCGCATGGCAGATGCTGGTGCAGTACCGCCACCACCAGGCGCAGCTGATCGAGGCGCCACCGGTGATGGGCGGCGACGACGCCGTCGACGTCGCCGCCGCGCGCGCGGTGATCGCCGACGCGCTCGCCGCCGGCCGCGAGATGCTCACCGAGCCCGAGGCCAAGGCGGTGCTGGCGGCGTACCGCATCCCGGTGGTCGAGACGCGCGCCGTGGCCGCCGAGGCCGACGCGGCGGTCGCCGCCGCCGAGGCGATCGGCTGGCCGGTGGCGATGAAGATCCTGTCGGCGCAGATCTCGCACAAGAGCGACGTCGGCGGCGTCGCGCTGAACCTGGCGAATGCCGACGAGCTGCGTGCCGCGCTGGCGTCGATGCTCGAACGGGTGCGCCGGCTGCGCCCCGACGCGACGATCGACGGCGTGACGGTGCAGGCGATGGTGCGCCGCGGCCACGCGCGCGAGCTGATCGTCGGCGCCAGCATCGACGACGTGTTCGGCCCGACGATCCTGTTCGGCGCCGGTGGCACCGCGGTCGAACTGCTCGCCGACCGCGCGATCGCGCTGCCGCCGCTGAACGCGCCGCTGGCGCGCGCGCTGGTCGACCGCACGCGCATCGCGCGCATGCTGCAAGGCTTCCGCGACACGCCGGCGGCCGACCGCGACGCGCTGCACCACGCGCTGGTGGCGGTGTCGCAGCTGGTGGCCGACCACGCCGAGGTCGCCGAGCTCGACATCAACCCCTTGCTCGTCGACGAGCGCGGCGCGATCGCGCTCGACGCACGCGTGCGCCTCAGCGCGAAGGCGCCCGGCGGGGCGGCGCGCTTCGCGATCCGCCCGTACCCGGCCGAGCTGGTCGAGGCCATCGCGTGGAACGGACGCACGCTGACGCTGCGCCCGATCCGCCCCGAGGACGAGGCGCAGCACCTGGAGTTCCTGCAGCACCTGGCCCCCGAGGACATCCGCATGCGCGTGTTCTACAGCCGGCGCAACATCGAGCGCAGCGAGCTCGCACGGCTGACGCAGATCGACTACGCGCGCGAGATGGCGTTCGTGGCCACCGCCGCCGACGCCGACGGCAACGAGCAGACGCTGGGCATCGTGCGCGCGGTGACCGACCCCGACAACGTCGACGCCGAGTTCGGCATCATCGTGCGCTCCGACCTGAAGGGCGCGGGGCTGGGCGAGCGGCTGCTGCACAAGATGATCACCTACCTGCGCGCGCAGGGCACGCGCCGGCTGGTGGCCACGGTGCTCGCCGAGAACGTGCGCATGCTCGACCTGGCGCGCACGCTCGGCTTCACGATCGGCGCGGCCGTGCCCGGAGACGACACGCGCGAGATCCAGCTGATGCTGTGATGGCCGACGCCGAGCCGGTCTTCGTCGCGCGCGGCCTGACCAAGGTCTACGGCGAAGGCGACACCGCGGTGCACGCGCTGCGCGGCGTCGACCTGGAGATCCGCCGCGGCGAGTTCGTCGTGCTGCTCGGCGCGTCGGGCAGCGGCAAGTCCACGCTGCTGAACATCCTCGGCGGGCTGGACAACGCCAGCGGCGGGGTCGCGCGCTGGCACGACCACGACCTGACCGTGGCCGACGATGCCGACCTCACGCGCTACCGGCGCGAGCACGTGGGCTTCGTGTTCCAGTTCTACAACCTGATCCCCAGCCTGACCGCGCGCGAGAACGTCGCGCTGGTCACCGACCTCGCCGACGACCCGATGGACCCGGCCGACGCACTGCGCCTGGTCGGCCTCGGCGAGCGGCTCGACCATTTCGTCTCGCAGCTGTCGGGCGGCGAGCAGCAGCGCGTGGCGATCGCGCGCGCCATCGCCAAGCGCCCCG
>CAZUBF010000006.1:0-47815 GCA_964618555.1 uncultured Azohydromonas sp. | reverse complement strand
CCCCACCGGCACCAGCAGCGGGCGCACCTGCTGCTCGAAGAAGCGCGCCACCCACGCGCGCTGCGCGTCGTCGCGCTCGGCGTGGTTGATGACGACGATGCCTTCGCGCTGCAGCGCAGGCATGACCTCGTCGTTGAACAGCGCGTACTGCTCGTCGATCAGCCGGTGCGCCGCGGCGCCGACGTCGCGCAGGTCGCGCAGCGACACGCCGGTGCCCGGCTGGCGCGCGAGCTCGAGGTAGTCGGCGAAACGCACCTCGAAGAACTCGTCGAGGTTCGACGACACGATGGTCACGTAGCGCAGCCGCTCGAGCAACGGCACGTCGTCGCGCCGAGCCTGCGCGAGCACGCGGCGGTTGAACTCGAGCGTCGATCGCTCGCGGTCGAGCAGCACCACCGACTGCGCTTCGGGCGTCTCACCGTCGGCGGTTGCAACGGGTTCGGGCGCGCGGTCGATGTCCATCGACCGCCATTATGGGCATGCGCGCGTGACGGCCCGATGACGGTGGCCGGCGCCTGCGGCGCACAGTCCCCCCACGCAGCGGTTCAGGCGAAGGTGTCGGCCATCAACGCCGTGAACCAGGTGCCCATGTCCTCGAAGTGGTCGCCGTTCCAGCCCGACGAGGCGCCGGTGGCCGCCGCCACCGGCTGCATGCTGGCGCTGCCGACGTCGTACTGGAACAGCGCGTGCAGCCACGAGGCCTGGGTCATCGTGATCGTCGAGTAGCAGGCCGAGTGGGTGACCGGCGCCGGATCGGGGCTGCCGCCGGCGAACAGGCGCGACAGCGCGTCCGCGCACACCTTGGCCTCCTGGTTGGCAATGTGTCCCGCCTTCGGCTGGGTGGTGGCGCTGGCGTCGCCGATGACGTGCGTGGACGGCGCGGCGGTGCTCGCGTAGCTCAGCACGTCGACCGCCGCGAAGCGCCCGCCCGTGGCGTTGAGCAGCCCGGCGTCGGCCAGCAGCCTGGGCGCGCGCTGGCGCGGGATCAGGTTGACCACGTCGCCGCGCACCGGGCCGCCGTTGGTGAACAGCGTCTTGCCGGTCGGATCGACGCTGTCGATGGCAACATTCGCGCGGTACTCGATGACGCGGCCGTGCAGGTCGATGAAGGCGCGGCTGAAGTTGTCCTTCTCGGTCACGAAGTCGGGGTTGGCGTCGAGCACGATCAGCTTGGCCCGCGGCTTGCGCACGCGCATCCAGTCGGCGATCAGGCAGGCGCGCTCGTAGGGGCCCGGCGGGCAGCGGTACGGCACGGCCGGGATCGTCAACACGGCCACGCCATCGGTCGGCATGGCGGCGAGCTGGCGTGCCAGCAGGCTGGTCTGCGGGCCGGCCTTCCAGGCGTGCGGCGTGGCGTCGGGCTGCGTCAGCCCGGGCACGTCGTCGAAGGCGATGCCCGGCGCCAGCACCAGGCGGTCGCCCTGCAGCACGGTGCCGCCTTGCAACGTCACGCGGCAGGCCACGGGGTCGATCGCGACCACTTCGCCGAACACCGTGCGCACCCCGTAGCGCAGGCGCAGGTGGTCGTAGCCGAACGACAGGCTGCTCATGCTGCGCTGCCCGGTCAGCACCAGGCTGCTCATGATGCAGGAGGTGTAGCTCGGGTTGCGGTCGACCAGCGTGACGTCGACCGCGTCGCCCCACAGCCGCAGGTACTTGGCCACCGTGGCGCCGCCCATGCCGCCGCCGAGCACGACCACGCGGGCTTTCGGGCGGGTCGGGGCCGGCAGGGCCTGGGGCGTGCCACTGCCGGACCTGCGGCGGGCAGGCTCGTCGTCGGCGAGGGCCAGCAGCGGGTTCGTGCCGGCCGCGGCACCGGCGACGATGCGCAGGAGTTGTCGGCGATCCATGTCGTGCTCCCGGGTCAGCGCAGGGTGGCCAGGTAGTCAGCGATCTGGCGCAGCTGCGCGTCGCTGTAACCCAGGGCGTGTGTGGCCATGATGCCGGGGCCTTCCTTGCCATCACGGAACTCGACCAGTTCGTGGTAGATGTCGCTGGCCGACTTGCCGGCAAGTCGGTCGAAGCCGGGCCCCTTGCCGTCGGTGCCGTGGCACTGGAAACAGTTCGACGCCAGCAGTCGGCCGGCGGGCACGGCCTGCGCCGCGGCGGCGGCGCTGAGCAGCGCGCCGGCGGCCAGGCCGGTCAGCGAACGGGCCAGGTGGAGTTGTCTGGGCAGGGGCAAGGCAGCCTCGCTGAGGTGGAGTGGGTGTCGCGGCCGATGCTCAGCGGACGACCTGAAGATGGGCTGAAGCCTGCGCCTGCAATGACAGCCGGATACGAGTGTCACGCCTTGGCAGCGAGGTGGCGCGACACCCGCACCGGGCGGCATCGCGATGCACGCCGTCCGGCATCGCCGCGGACGGCACTGCACGCCAGCGGTGTGGCGTACCCCTGCCGCTGCCGGTGCGTCTCGAGGCGTGATACACCGGATCCGGTCGATCCGGGCGCGTCGATGAAGCTCAACGTCCTGTCCGATCTGCACCTGGGGTTCGGTGCGATGGAACGACCGGCCAACGACGCCGACGTCGTCGTGCTGGCCGGCGACGTCGCGCGGCCGCACGAGGCCGTGGCCTGGGCGCTGCGCTTCGACCGACGCGTGCTCTACGTGCCCGGCAACCACGAGTTCTACGGCAGCAGCATCGACGCGACCGTCGGCGAACTGCAGCGGCTGTGCGCCGGCACGCACATTCACCTGCTCGACTGCGACGCGGTCGTCATCGACGGCGTGCGCTTCCTCGGCACGACCTTGTGGAGCGACTTCGCGCTGTTCGCCGACCCGCAGCGGTGTGCCTCGGCGAAGGACGAGGCGGTTCGCCTGGTGCGCGACTTCAGTCGCATTCGCGCGCGCGAGTCCTCGCCGGACCTGTTCACACCCGCGCACTCGGCCGACCTGTTCGCCCGCCACGCCGCCTGGCTCGACGATCAACTGGCCAGCGACCACCCGGGACCCACGGTGGTGATCACGCACCACGCGCCGTCAGCGCGCAGCATCCACCCACGCTTCGCCGACTCCCTGCTGAACGCCTGTTTCGTGTCCGACGCCGAGCGCCTGATGGGCTCGCGGCGCGTCGCACTGTGGATCCACGGCCACACGCACGACAGCTTCGACTACCAGGTCGACGGCACCCGCGTGGTCTGCAACCCGCGAGGCTATGCGCGAGATGGCGTCGCGGAGAACGCCCGGTTCGACCCCGACTTCATCGTCGAGGTGTGCGGTGGGCGGCCGGGCGACCGACAGGTCGCCGTTTGACGGTGCGGGCATGAGACCGGCAGGCGGGGCGGTCACGACGCTGCCGCAGCGGCGGCGTCGCGGCCGTCTCGGTGGCCTGCGGCGACGGCGACGGGCGCGGCACCGGCGCTTGCGCGGAAGCGGTCGTCGCCTATGCTTTTCGGATCGTTGCGCGACGGCCCGCCGTCGACACGAAACCAACCCAGGGGGTGAAACCACGTGACGCACACCCGCCCGCCACCCCGGCGGGGCCCTCGTGCCCCCGGTGGCCGGAACGCGACCGGCCATGCCGGCGGCTTGCCGCTCGCGCCGGCCGCGGTCGTCGCCCCGGGTCGCGACGCCGTCGTGGCGACGACCGCCTCGCGGCTCGAGGTGCTGCGAGCGTCGATGCGCATGCGGTGGCGTGGCGCCGTGTTTGCGGCGGCCGCGGCGCTGCTCGCGCTGCCGGCATGTGCCGTCGACGACCCGCCGGCCGCGCCCGCAGGCGACCCGCTTGCCGAGGCGCGCGGTCAGATCGCGGCAAGGCAGTGGACGCAGGCCGTCGCCGAACTCAGGCGCGTCAACCAGACCCGAAGCGCCGACTGGCACAACCTGATGGGATTCGCGCTGCGCCAGCAGTCGCCACCCGACCTCGCCGGCGCGCGCAAGCATTACGACGCGGCGCTGCGGCTCGATCCGAAGCACAAGGGCGCGCTCGAGTACGCCGGCGAGCTCGACCTGATGACGGGCGACCTCGCCGCCGCCGAGCAGCGCCTTCAGCGCCTCGAGGCGGTCTGCGCAACGGGCTGCGAAGAGCACGCCGACCTGAAGGCGGCGATCGAGCGCTTCAAGGCCGCGGGTCACTGCAGCCAGCCCAGACCCTGACGGCACCGCCGCCGCGCAGCAAGTCCGGCGCGAGCCGGCGCCCGGTGAGCCGGGTCCGGCCGGCGGACGCCGCGGCCCGAGGCATCGCCGCGTGCCGGTGGCCCCGGCTTCAGGCGCCGACGTAGCGCCGCGCGTAGCGCGACCCGAGGCTGGTGAGGACCTCGTAGCCGATCGTTCCCGCGGCCGCGGCGACGACGTCGACGCCCTGGCGGTCGCCGAGCAGTTCGACGGCGGCGCCCGGCGGCAACCCGCCCTCGGGCAGCGCCGACGCGTCGAGCGTGATCGTGTCCATCGACACCCGGCCGACGAGCGGCAGCTCGACGTCGCCGACCCAGCCGGACACGCGGTCGCCGAGCGCGCGCGGCCAGCCGTCGGCGTAGCCGACCGCGACGGTGGCCACCCGCGTCGGTCGCGTGCTGCGCCAGCCTTCGGCGTAGCCGACGGGCGTGTCGGCGTCGATCCAGCGCGTCTGCACGACGCGGCCCTCGAGCCGCACCACCGGCCGCATCGCGTTCGGCCGCCCCGGCACCGGGGCGACGCCGTACAGCGCCGCGCCCGGTCGCGCGAGGTCGAAGTGGTAGGCGCCCCCGAGGAACACGCCCGACGAGTTGGCGAGGCTCGCCGGTGCGGCCGGCAGCAGCCGGCGCGCGGCGACGAGGCGCTCGCGCTGGCGTTCGTTCGCCGGGTGCCCCGGCTCGTCGGCGCAGGCGAGGTGGCTCATCACCAGCGCGACGCGCACGCCGGCGAGCACGTCGCGGTCGGCCGCGATGGCGCGCAGTTCGTCCGGCGCGAGACCGGTGCGCGCCATGCCGGTGTCCACCTGCACCGCGGCGTCGAGCTCGCGGTCGAGCGCCTGCGCCAGGCGCCGCCAGCCGTCGACCTGCGCCCGGCTGTTCAGCACCGGGCGGATGCCGTGGGCGACGAATTCGGCCTCGGTGCCCGGCATCGGGCCGTGCAGCACCGACAGCGCGGTGCCGGCGGGAAGGTGCGGCTTCAGCGCCATCGCCTCGTCGAGGTGAGCGACGAAGAACTGCGTACAGCCGGCGGCCGCGAGCGCCGGCGCGACATGCGCCGCGCCGAGCCCGTAGGCGTCGGCCTTGACGACCGCGGCGCAGTCGGCGCGGCCGACCTCGGCCTTCAGCCGCCGCCAGTTCGCGACGATCGCACCGAGGTCGACCGTCAGCCACGCGCCGGCGGACGCGGCCGCCACGCGGCTCATCGCGCGGCGCCCGCCGCGCGGGCGGCGACGAGACTGCCGGGCGCACCGGCGCCGCGTCGCGCAGGGTCGAAGTACTCGTTCGTCACCTTCACGACCACCGGCGCCAGCAGCACCAGCGACACGAGGTTGGGGAACGCCATGAACGCGTTCAGCGTGTCGGCGACCAGCCACACGAAGTCGAGCTGCGTCACCGCGCCGACGAGCACGAACGCGGTCCACACCAGGCGGTACGGCTTCTCGGATTTCGTGCCGACCAGGTACTCCCAGCACTTCTCGCCGTAGTAGGCCCAGCCGAGGATCGTCGTGAACGCGAAGACCACGATCGCGATCGCGAGGAAGTTCGAGCCGAAGCCCGGCAGCGCGGTTTCGAAGGCGCTGGCGCTGAGCACCGCGCCCTTCAGACCGCTGGTCCACGCGCCGGTGACGATCAGCACCAGCCCGGTCATCGTGCAGACGATGATCGTGTCGATGAAGGTGCCCATCATGCCGATCAGCCCCGACTCGGCGGCGTGGCGCGTGCGCCCGGCCGCCTGGGCGATGCCCGCGGTGCCGAGCCCGGCCTCGTTGGAGAAGATGCCGCGCGCGACGCCGTAGCGCAGCGCCATCATCACGCCGGCGCCGACGAAGCCGCCGGTGGCCGCGGTCGGGTTGAAGGCGTGGTGGAAGATCAGGCCGAAGGCGGCGGGGATCCGGTCGGCGTTCAGGCCGAGCACCAGCAGCGCCACCGCGACGTAGCCGACGCACATGAACGGCACCAGCTTCTCGGCCACCGCGCCGATGCGCTTGACGCCGCCGAGCAGCACGAAGCCGGTGGCGATCATCATCACGACGCCCGACACCCAAGGCGAGACACCGAAGTTGGCGTTGAGCACGTCGGCGATCGAGTTCGACTGCACCATGTTGCCGATGCCGAAGCCGGCGATGCCGCCGAAGACGGCAAACGCGGCACCGAGCCAGCGCCAACGGCGGCCGAGGCCGTTCTTGATCGCGTACATCGGGCCGCCGACCTGCTCGCCGTGGTCGTCGGTCTCGCGGTAGTGCACCGCCAGCAGCACCTCGGCGTACTTGGTGGCCATGCCGACGAGCGCGGTCATCCACATCCAGAACAGCGCGCCGGGGCCGCCGATCGCGATCGCGGTGGCGACGCCGGCGATGTTGCCGATGCCCACCGTCGCGGCCAGCGCGGTCATCAGCGCGGCGTAGGGGCTGATGTCGCCGGCGGCGCCGTCCGCCGGGCGGCGGCCGCGCCAGATCATCGCGAAGCCGGTCGCGATGCGGCGGATCGGCATCAGCTTGAGGCGCACCTGCAGCAGCAGGCCGGTGCCGAGAATGAGCACCAGCATCGGCGGGCCCCAGACGAAGTCGTTGATCGCGCCGACGATCGAGGTGATGGTTTCCAAGGGTCTTGTCTCCAGGAGGTGAACGCGGTCGGGCCGCGCGACGGGCACGGGGGTGCGCCGGCGCCGCGCTGGCGGCGCGCGCCGGTGAGGGAACAGGGGCTCGAGGCGCCCGGCGCGTGCCGGGCGCCCGGGGTCAGGCGCGCGCCGGCTTCAGCGGCGCGGCACCCGCGACGCGGCGCACGCTTGCGCGCCCGTAGCGTTCGACGCCGAGGCCTTCGACGCTGATCTCGGGCTCGCGGCCGCTGACGAGGTCGGCGACGACGCGTCCGGTGCCTGCCGCCATCGTCCAGCCGAGCGTGCCGTGGCCGGTGGCGAGCGTGAGGTTGGCGATCGGCGTCGCGCCGACCACCGGCGTGCCGTCCGGCGTCATCGGCCGCAGTCCGGTCCAGAACTCGGCGCGCGAGACGTCGCCGCCGTGCGGGAACAGGTCGGTGACCACGTGCTCGAGCGTGCGCCGGCGCGCGTCGACCAGGTCGAGGTCGAAGCCCGACAGCTGTGCCGTGCCGCCGACGCGGATGCGATCGCCCAGCCGCGTCACCGCGACCTTGTGCGTCTCGTCCATGATGGTCGACTCGGGCGCACACGCGGCATCGGTGATCGGCACCGTGATCGAGTAGCCCTTGACGGGGTAGACGGGAAGGTCGATGCCGAGCGGCGCGAGCATGCGCGTGGAATAGCTGCCGAGCGCGACCACCACGTGGTCGGCGCCGAGCACGCCCGCGTCGGTGCGCACGCCGGTGACGCGCCTGCCGTCGTGCTCGAGCGCTTCGATGCGCACGCCGAAGCGCATCGCAACGCCGAGCGCCTGCGCCATCGCGGCCAGGCGCTGGGTGAACTTGAAGCAGTCGCCGGTCTCGTCGCCCGGCAGGCGCAGCGCACCGACGAACTTGTGCTTGGTCCCGGCGAGGCCGGGCTCGACCCGGACGAACCCGTCGCGGTCGAGCACCTCGAATGGCACGCCGGAGCGCTGCAGCACCTCGACGTCCTTGCCGATGCCGTCGAGTTGCTTCTGGGTGCGGAACAGCTGCAGCGTGCCCTGCGTACGCTCGTCGTAGGCGATGCCGGTCTCGGCGCGCAACGCGCGCAGGCAGTCCCGGCTGTACTCGGCGAGTCGCACCATGCGGGCCTTGTTGACCGCGTAGGCGCGCTCGTTGCAGTTGGCGAGCATGCGCCAGCAGAAACGCAGCAGTTCGGCGTCGAGCGCGGGCTTGACCACCAGCGGCCGGTGCTGCATCAGCAGCCACTTGACCGCCTTCAGCGGCACGCCCGGGCCGGCCCATGGCGCCGAATAGCCGGGCGACACCTCGCCCGCATTGGCGTAGCTGGTCTCCATCGCCGGGGCAGGCTGGCGGTCGATCACCGTCACCTCATGCCCGCTGCGGGCGAGGTAGTAGGCCACCGAGGTTCCGATCACACCACTGCCGAGCACGAGAACACGCATGTCGATCCTTCCGTTGGGGCGCCGTGGGCGCCTGACGGACAAAACATTGCAAACCCCGTGCCAGATATGAAAACCGTTGTGCGACAACAGGTTAGGTGTTTGCGTGGGGATCGGATCCGGATCACCGTGTCGAATTCGGTACGCAAACTGTCATCGATTCGGTACACTGTCGCGATTGACGTACGGAGGCCCGATGCGCATCGTCGTGCGTTTCGCCGACCGCGTCGGCATCGCGCAGGAGATCCTCGCCAAGCTGGCACGGCGCTCGCTGAACGTCTCGGCCGTCGAAGTCGAGCCGCCGCACGTGTACATCGAGGCCCCCGCGCTCGACGCGGCAGGGCTCGAGCTGTTGCGCAGCGAGCTGCGGCAGGTGGCCGGCGTGATCTCGGTCGACGAGGTCGCGATGCTGCCGGGCGTGCGGCGCAGGCTGTACCTGGAGGCACTGCTCGCGGCGCAGGAGGATCCGGTGCTCGCGGTCGACGGCGAAGGGGTCGTCGTCGTCGCCAACGCCGCGGCGGTGGCGGCGAGTGGCCGGCCCGAACGCCAGCTCGTCGGCGCACCGCTGAAGGACCTGCTCGCCGACCCGGCGTTCGTCGACGCGCTGGTCGGGCACGACTACCGCCTGCCTGTCGCCGAGGTGCAGCTCGGCGGCGAGTCGTTCCTGTGCGAGAGCGTCGCGCTGCATGAGCCCGGCGGGCGGGTGGCCGGCGCCGTGCTGACGCTGCACGCGCCGCACCGCATCGGCGAGCGGCTGTCGGCGCTGCAGAACTACAACGCCGGCGGCTTCGAGGCGATCCTCGGCGACTCGGCGCCGATGCGCCAGCTCAAGCAGCGCGCGGCACGCATGGCGCAGGTGGACGCGCCGCTGCTGATCCGCGGCGAGACGGGCACCGGCAAGGAACTCGTGGCACACGCCTGCCACGCCGGCAGCCGCCGCGCCGGGCAGCCGTTTTTCGCGCTCAACTGCGCCGCGCTGCCCGAAAGCCTGGCCGAGAGCGAGCTGTTCGGCTACGCACCCGGCGCGTTCACCGGCGCGCTGCGCGGCGGCAAGCCGGGGCTGCTGGAGCTCGCCGACGGTGGCACCGTGTTCCTCGACGAGGTCGGCGAGCTGTCGCCGTACCTGCAGGCCAAGCTGCTGAGGTTTCTCAACGACGGCAGCTTCCGGCGCGTCGGCGGCGACCGCGAGCTGCGCGCCGACGTGCGCATCATCAGCGCGACACACCGCGCGCTCGAGCAGATGGCCGCCGCGGGCGGCTTCCGGCAGGACCTGCTGTTCCGCCTCGACGTGCTGCAGCTGCAGCTGCCGCCGCTGCGCGAGCGCACCGCGGACATCGTCGCGCTGGCGGAACTGTTCCTCGCCCGTGCCTGCGCGCAGACCGGCCGACCGACCGCCCGCCTGACGCAGGCGGCGCGGGCGGCGCTGCTCGCCAACCCCTGGCCGGGCAACGTGCGCCAGTTGCAGAACGTGATCTTCCGTGCGGCGACGATGAGCGAGGCGACGCTGATCGACGTCGGCGACCTGGAACTCGCCGACGCCGCGGCCGGCGCCGGCCGCGCCGTGCCGGCGCCGGTGGCCGACGAGGTGACGACGCTCGTTGCGGCCGTCGCCGCCTTCGAGAAGAACCTGCTTGCGCAGCTGTGGCCGCAGCACCCGTCGACACGTCGGCTGGCCGAGCGGCTCGGCGCGTCGCACTCGGCGATCGCACAGCGGCTGCGGCGCTACGGGGTCGGGCGCGGCTGATCCGCGCTCGCGTGCGAACCGTTTCGGAGCCGGGCCCTCCGTCACCGCCTGCGGCCGTCGAGCGTGCCGAGGGCGACCGGGATCCTGCCGCGGCAGGTCACCCGGGCCGGGCTGTGCCCGACGTTCCTCCATCACCAGCGCGACCGGGCGCCCGCCGCCTTCGGCCAACCGTCCTGCAGGCCGGCGACTGTCGAACACCACGACGCCGGTCCGCCGAGATGGGCGTGGGCCCGGGACGCCAGCGAAGCAGGAGCCAACGGCCGCAGGATGCCGGCGGGCGCGAGCCCGGACAAGAACCGCCCGGTCGACGGTTCGTGCCTGGGATTCGCCCCGGGGCATTGCGCCGGGCGGGCGGAGGTCCACGTGCGATGGCGCACGCGTCGCACACGCGACTTGCCGAGTTCATCGCGGCGGCCCGGGCGCTGCGCCGCGCGGCAGGCTCGGCGCCACCAGCCAGCGGCCGGTCACCGCGACCCAGCCGGCGAATGCCGCGGCCCAGGGCAGCAGCGCCGCGCCCAGCCACGCCGCGTCGCCGAGCGGCGCCGCGGCCAGCCTCGCCAGCGTCGCCGCCGCGACGGCCCAGCCGGTCCACGCCAGCGCGCGCGGCGGCTGCAGCGCGCGCCCGGTGTGGCGCAGCGCGACGCGCGTCATCAGCGACAGCATCACCTGGCCGAGCGCGCCGACGGTGAAAGCATGCACCCACAGCGTGTCGGGCCAGCCGCGCGGCAGCGCACCGCCTTCGGCCAGCGCCTTCAGCGCGAACGCCGCGAGCAGCCACGCGAAGCCGGCGTGCAGCCCGGCCACCAGCGGCGCGTCGAGCGCGCGCCAGCCGCGCCAGCGTGCGACGCGCCAGCCGTGCAGCAGCAGGCAGGCCAGTGCGAGCGCGGCCGCGGGCGCACCGGCGACCCCGGCGACGTCGGCCGCGGCCAGCGCCAGCAGCGCCACCAGCGCCGCCACCTCGAGCGGCCACAACGTCGGCGCCGGCGCACCGCGGCCCGTCGCGCGCAGCGCGTTGCCGGTGAACACCGGCGTCAGCAGCCCGCCACCCAGCGTGAACAGCAGCACGAGCACCCACAGTGCGGCGCGCAGCGCGCGCGTCGCCTGCGCCGGGTCGCCAGCGGCGTGGAACGCCGCGTTCGCCGCGGCCAGCGCGAGCACGATCGGCGGCACCGCGCGCCACGCGCGCCGGGGCACGCGCCACAGCGGCGGCGCCAGCCAGGCCGCCATCAGCAGCGGCAGCGCCAGGTCGGCCGCGGCCACCAGCGCCGGTGGCAGCCACGGCGACGCCCAGAACGCCACGCGACCGGCCAGCCACAGCGCCGCCAGCGTCGCCAGCGGCGCCCCATGCACTTCCGGTGTGCCGGCCCAGCTCGGCAGCGCGGTGAGCACCACGCCGACGACGATCGCCATCGCGAAGCCGAACAGCATCTCGTGCGCGTGCCAGTGCGGCGGCAGCGCGACGCCCGCCCACCACGCGGCGACGCCGGCGGCGGCCAGCAGCGGCGCATAGACCGCCCCCAGCAGGAAGAACGGGCGGAACGCGCTGGCCCACAACGGCGCGTGCACCGGCGCCGGCGGCGAGGTCATGGGCCGGCTTCGAACGCGGCGCGGCACTGCGCCAGCCGCGCGCGCGCCGCGCCGGCGCTGCGCTGCCACACCGCGCCGAAGCCGCGCGCGCCCGTGGTGGCCTGCGCCAGCGCCAATGCGGCGTCGAAGTGCGCCGCGTCGAGGCGTTCGCCGAGCTGCTCGACCGCGGCGACGTATTCGTCGCGCAACTGGCGCGCCAGCTGCGCGTCGGCGTCGCGGCCGAACGGATCGAACGCGCTGCCGCGCAGCGCACGCAGCGCGGCCAGTGCACGCAGCAGCGGCCGCACCCAGGGCCCGAACTGGCGCTTGCCCGGTGTGCCGGCGTCGGCGCGCGCGAGCCAGGCCGGTGCGAAGTGCCAGTGCACGCGCGGCGTGCCGTCGAAGGCGGCGCGCAGCGCGGCATCGAAGTCGGGGTCGGTGTGCAGGCGCGCGACCTCGTAGACGTCCTTGTGCGCGAACAGCGCGTACGCGGCGCGCGCCACCGCGTCGGCCAGCGTCTCGCTGCCGGGCCGCACGCGCTGCTCGGCGGCACGCACGCCATCGACCAGCGCCGCGTAGCGCGCGGCATAGGCCGGGCCCTGGTACGCGACGAGCGCCTGCCGCCGTCGCGCGACCACCTCGTCGAGGCCGGCCGAGCGGCGGCGCCACGGCGGCGGGCGCTCGGCGGCTTCGGCGATCGAGCGCACCGTCGCGGCGTCGATCGCCGCGCGCCGTCCCCACGCGAACGCGCGTCGGTTGTCGTCGACCGCGACGCCGTGCAGCTCGAAGGCGCGCCACAGCGCCTCGCGCGACACCGGCACCCAGCCGCGCTGCCAGGCGAGCCCGAGCATGAACATGTTGGCCGCGATCGAGTGGCCGAGCAGCGCGGTGGCCAGCCGCGTCGCGTCGAGCGCCTCGACGGCGTCGGCGCCCAGCGCCGCGTGCAGCCGCGCCAACGTGGCGTCGCGCGGGAACGTGCGGTCGGGGTCGCGCACGAACTCGCCGGTGATCGCCGCGGCGGTGTTGACCAGCGCGCGCGCGCGCCCCTTCGCGCAGCGGCGCAGCGCGTCGGGCGACGCGGCAACGAGCAGGTCGGCGCCGATCATCGCGTCGGCGCCGCCGGGCTCGATGCGCGGCGCCGCCAGTTCGCCGGGCGTGCGCGCAAAACGCAGGTGCGACAGCACCGCGCCGCCCTTCTGCGCGAGCCCGGTCACGTCGAGCACGCTGACGCCCAGCCCGTCGAGGTGCGCTGCCATGCCGAGCAGCGCGCCGACGGTGACGACGCCGGTGCCGCCGACGCCGGCCACCAGCAGCGACCACGGCGCATCCAGCGGCCGCGCCGGCGGCGGCGGCAGGTCGGCGTCGTCGACGTCGATCGGCCGGCCGCGCCGCGGCGACGCCCCCTCGACGGTGACCAGCGCCGGACAGCAGCCCTCGAGGCAGCTCAGGTCGTCGTTGCAGGTGAACGCGTCGATCGCGCGGCGTGTGCCGAACTCGGTGTCCACCGGCACCAGCGACAGGCAGTTCGACTTGGCCGCGCAGTCGCCGCAGCCCTCGCACACCAGCTCGTTGATGTAGGCGTGCCGCGCCGCCGGCGGCAGCGTGCCGCGCTTGCGGCGACGCCGGCGTTCGGTGGCGCAGGTCTGGTCGTAGACCAGCGCGGTGACGCCGGGTACCGTGGCCAGTTCGCGCTGCACCGCGTCGAAGCGCTCGCGCGGGTGCAGCCGCACGCCGGCCGCGAAGCCGGCGTCGCGCGGGTACTTGGAAGGGTCGTCGGCGACCACGTCGATGCGCGCGACGCCTTCGGCGGCGAGCTGTCGCGTGATCTGCGGCACCGTCAGCGGCCCGTCGACCGGCTGGCCGCCGGTCATTGCCACCGCGTCGTTGTAGAGGATCTTGTAGGTGATCGGCACGCCGGCGGCCACCGCCGCGCGGATCGCCAGCAGGCCGGAGTGGAAGTAGGTGCCGTCGCCCATGTTGGCGTACACGTGCGGCACGCCGGCGTGCTGCGCCGCGCCGAGCCAGGTCGCGCCCTCGCCGCCCATCTGGCTGATGGTCAGCGTCGAGCGGTCCATCCACGCAGCCATCAGGTGGCAGCCGACGCCGGCCAGCGCGCAGGCGCCTTCGGGCACGCGCGTCGAGCGGTTGTGCGGGCAACCCGAGCAGAAGTAGGGCGTGCGCTGCAGCGCCGGCGGCGGCAGCGCGGCGAACGCGCGCGAGCGCGCCTCGAGCGCCGCGGCGGCTTCGCGCCAGCGCGGCGCGCCGTCGTCGAGCCGCGCCAGCCTCAGCGCGATCGCGCGCGCGACCAGCTCGGCGTCGAGCTCGCCGGTGGGCGGCAGCAGCCACTGGCCGTGCGGCGCCGGCCACTCGCCGCCCTCGTCGAACTTGCCGACCACGCGCGGGCGCGCCGGTTCGTCGTACAGCATCTCCTTGAGCTGGTACTCGATGATCTGGCGCTTCTCCTCGACGACCAGGATCTCGCGCAGCCCCTGCGCGAACCGCCGCGCGCCGGCGGCTTCGAGCGGCCACGGCATGCCGACCTTGTACAGCCGCAGCCCCAGCGCGCGCGCCTGGGCGTCGTCGACGCCGAGCAGGCGCAGCGCCTGGCGCAGGTCGCCCCAGGCCTTGCCGCAGGCGACGATGCCCAGCCGCGCTTCGGGCGCGTCGAGCACCAGCCGGTCGATGCCGTTGGCGCGCGCGTACGCCGCCGCGGCGTAGACCTTGTGCGCCTGCATGCGCAGCTCCTGCGCCGCCTGCGGGTCGGGCCAGCGGATGTGCAGCCCGTCGGCCGGCACCGACAGGTCGTCGGGGCGGCGCGACGGCCAGCGCGCCGGGTCGATCTCGGCGGTCGACGAGCTCTCGACCACGTCGGCGGCGAGCTTGAGCGCGACCCACAGCCCGGCGTGGCGCGACATCGCCCAGCCGTGCAGCCCGAAGTCGATCACGTCCTGCACGTCGGCCGGCGCGAGCACCGGGATGCCGCAGGCGGCGAACACGTGCTCGCTCTGGTGCGCCACCGCCGACGATCGCGCCGCATGGTCGTCGCCGGCGACCACCAGCACGCCGCCCAACGGCGCCGTGCCGGCGTGGTTGGCGTGCTTGAACACATCGACGCAGCGGTCCACGCCCGGGCCCTTGCCGTACCACAGCGCGAACACCCCGTCGACCTGCGGCGCCGGAAACAGCCCCACCTGCTGCGTGCCCCAGCACGCGGTGGCGGCCAGCTCCTCGTTGACGCCGGGCTGGAAGCGCACGCGGTGCGTCGCGAGGAACGGCGCCGCCTCGTGCAGCGCGCTGTCGAGCCCCGCCAGCGGCGAGCCGCGGTAGCCGCTGACGTAGCCGGCGGTGCGGTGCCCGGCGACGCGGTCGCGGTCGTGCTGCAGCATCGGCAGCCGCACCAGCGCCTGCACGCCGGTGAGGAACACGCGGCCGTGTTCGACGCGGTACTTGTCGGTCAGATCGACGACGACGGCGGTCATCGCCGGGCTCCCGCGCGGCGGCGACCGCGGGTATCGTCGGCGCCTTGGGTCCGAGTCCGACGACGATGCACCGCGCCGATCCCCCGCTGCGCCGCGCCTTCACCGAAGTCGACGGCGTGCTGCTGCACCACGCCGAGTGCGGCAGCGTCGACGCCCCGGCGGTGCTGCTGCTGCACCAGACGCCGCGCAGCTGGGCCGAGTACCGTGCCGTGCTGCCGCTGCTGGGCACGCGTTGCCGCGCGATCGCGCTCGACACACCGGGCTTCGGCGAGTCGCAGCCGCTGTCCGGCACGCCGACGATCGAACGCTGGGCCGCCGCCGCGGTGGGGCTGCTCGACGCGCTCGGCATCGCCCGCGTCGACCTCGTCGGGCACCACACCGGCGGCGTGATCGCCGTCGAGATCGCCGCCGGCTGGCCTCGGCGCGTCGGGCGCGTGGTGCTGTCGTCGACGCCGCTGGTCGACGCCGCGCTGCGCACCGAGCGCGCGCGCCGGCCGCCGATCGACGAAGTCGAGCCGCAACCCGACGGCAGCCACCTCGCGGCGCTGTGGCAGCGCCGGCAGGCGTTCTACCCGCCCGACCGACCCGACCTGCTGCACGCCTTCGTGCTCGACGCGCTCAAGGTCGGCGACCGGCTCGAACAGGGGCACCGCGTGGTGGCCGCGTACCGCATGGAAGACCGGCTGCCGCGCGTGACGCAGCCGGTGCGGTTGCTGCGCGCCGGTGCCGACCCGTTCGCCGCACCGCACGCGCACGCGCTGGCGGCGCGGCTGGCCGACGCGCGCGTGCACGAGATCGCCGACGGCAGGGTGCCGCTGCCGGACCAGCTGCCGCAGGCCTTCGCCGACGCGGTGCTCGGCTTCCTGCAGCACGCCGACGCGCGCTGACTGGTCTTCACCGGGGGATCGTTCTCGTCGCATCGCCGGGTCCGATCGGTTCGGCCGTCGCGCGCTCAGCCGGTGGCGCCGAAGTCCGGCGTGCGGTGCGCGAGGAAGGCCGCGATGCCCTCGCGAGCCGCTGCGGTGCACGCGACCTCGCCGAAGGCGCGATAGCCGACCTCGAGCGCGTCGGCGAGCGTCGGCGCCGCGGCCGCGTCCTGCACCGCCCGGGCGATCAACGCGACCACCGCGGCGCTGAGCACGCGGTCGTCGGCGCCGCGCGGCGGCGCTTCGTCGTTGCGCAGCGGCGGCGGCGTCGCCGCGCGTTCGGCGATGCGCGGCACTCCCGCGGCGGCGAGCGCGTGCACGCGTTCGATCGCGCGCGCGATCAGCTCGTCGAAGCCGTCGGCGAGCGCATCGACGATGCCGAGTTCGTGCGCCTGCGCCGCGGTCAGCCGCTCCCCGCTCGCGAGCATGCGGTGGAACACCGGCGCCGCCTGCGGCCAGCGGCGGTACGGCACGACCATCGCCCCGATGCCCGGCAGGATGCCCAGCGTGACCTCGGGCAGCTGCATGCGCGCGCCGCGGTCGGCGACGATCGCGTGGCAGCGCATCGCCAGCTCGAAGCCGCCGCCCAGCGCCGCGCCGTTGAGCGCGGCGACCACCGGCTTGCGCGCGCGGTCCAGGTGCACCAGCAGCCGCGAGCACTCGCGCGCGTATTGCGCCGCGGCGTCGGCGTCGCCGAGCAGCGACGGGAAGCGGCCGACGTCGCCGCCGGCGCAGAACGCCTTCAGGCCGTAGCCGGTGATCACGAAGCCGGCCGTGGCCGGGTCGTCCTCGTGGCGACGGACCACCTCGAGCACCTCGTCGGTCATCTCGTCGTGCAGCGCGTTGAGCGCCTCGGGGCGGCGCAGCGTGACGACGACGACGTCGCCGACGCGGTCGACCAGCACGTGGCGCGCGCGCGGCTGGTAGGCGGCCAGCGGGCGGGACGGCATCGGCATGCCGGGGCGCTCGGCGGCAAAGCGCGCGAGCACGCGCAACGCTTCGGCGTCGCCGGCGTCGCGCAGCAGCTCGAGCGGGCCGCGCCTGAAGCCCAGCGCGATGCGGCAGCCGAGGTCGAGGTCGGCCGCCTCGCCGATGCCGCGGTCGAGGATGTCGACGCTCTGCGACCACAACACGCCGAGCAGGCGGTCGCGCACGCGCGCGCGCCGCGCGGCGTCGACCCCGACCGCCTGCCCGGGGGCGACCGTCAGCCAGCGGTCGACCGAGCCGAAGATCGGCGCCGGGCGATAGTGCTCGCCTTCCTCGTCGGCCTGCAGCGTGTTGGTCTCGACGATGATCGGGTTGCCGTGCGCCAGGTTGAGCACGAAAAACGGCCCGGCGTGCACGAACTCGGCGGCGACGCTGTCCACCTCGGCCGCGGTCGCGTCGGCGAGCAGCAGCGCCGCGTCGTTGCACCAGTTGTCGAACACGCGGTCGAGCATGAAACACGGCGCGTCGGTGGTCACCAGCGGCAGCTTGCCGGTGGCGGCGAACAGGCGCCGCAGCCAGCCCACCAGCGCCGCTTCGGCACCGGGCCAGTCGATCACCTCGACCGCCGGGTTGCGCCACGCCGGCGCGAAGAAGTGCGTCACCGTCGCACGCTGCGGGTGGCGCAGCTCGGCGAACAGCCGCGCCGACGGCAGCGAACTCGTGTTCGACGTGATCACCGCGTCGGCGCCGACCACCGACTCGACCTGCGCGAAGATGCGCCGCTTGAGCGGCAGGTCCTCGGTGGCCGCCTCGAGCACCCAGTCGCAGCCGGCGAGCGCCGCGTAGTCGGTGCTGCCGGCCAGCCCGTCGAGCACGGCGGCCGCCTGAGGCGGTTTCATCTTGCCGCGCGCGACCGCCTTGTCGGCGTAGCCGCGCAGCCGCACCAGCGCCGCGTCGATCGCCTCCTGGCGGATGTCGACGAGCGTCAGCGCCAGGTCCGGCAGCGCGGTCTTCAGGTAGTACGCGATGTCGGGGCCGATGGTGCCGGCACCGATCACCGCGACTCGCTTCGGCAGCGGGCGCGTCGCGGCGTCGAGCAGCGGGTTGGCGTGGCGGGTCGTGGTCACGGCGGCGTCTCCGGGGTCGGGGGTTCGAGGGCGGTCTTGGCGGCGGCGCCTGCCGGCGCGGCGGCGCAGCGCAGCGCGTTCTTGTCGGTCTTGTTGGCGCCGGTCTTGGGCAGCGCGTCGTGCCACACGATCGTCGACGGCAGCTTGTAGCGCGCCAGCCGCTCGCGGCAGTGATCCAGCAGCGTGTCGTCGCCGGCCCGCGCGCCGGGCCGGGCGACGACGTGCGCGACGATGCGTTCGCCGCGGTAGTCGTCGGCGACGCCGACCACCGCAGCGTCGGCGACGGCGGGGTGCGCGAACAGCACCTCCTCGACCTCGCGCGGGTAGACGTTGTAGCCGCCGACGATCACCATGTCCTTCTTGCGATCGCGCACATACAGCCAGCCGTCGGCGTCGAGCTCGCCGATGTCGCCGGTGTACAGCCAGCCGTCGCGCAGCGCCTGCGCCGTCTCCTCGGGGCGATGGCGGTAGCCGCGCATCAGCTGCGGGCCGCGCGCGCGGATCTCGCCGCGTTCGCCGGCGCCGAGCACGCGCGTGCCGGTCTCGACGTCGACGATCTCGATCGCGGTCAGCGGCACCGGCAACCCGACCGAGCCGGGGCGGATCGGCCGGCCGATCGGGTTGAACGACAGCACCGGGCCGGCTTCGGTCATGCCGTAGCCCTCGTGCACCGGCGTGCCGGTCGCTTCCTGCCACCGCGTCAGCAGCGCCTCCGGCAACGCCGAGGCCCCGGAGTAGCAGGTGTGCACGCGCGACCAGTCGGTGACGGTGAAGCGCGCGTGGCCGAGCAGGCCGGTGAACACCGTCGGGCTGCCGGGAAACACGCTGATGCGCTCGTGCTCGACCGCGTCGAGCACCGCGTCGGGCTGGTAACGCGGCAGGATCACCAGCGTGCCGGCGGCGTACGGCGCGAGGAACAGCCCCATCGCCATCGCGTAGGCATGCGACAGCGGCATCATGCACAGCACGCGGTCGCCGCGGCGCGACGGCAGCAGCGCCTCGCGCTGCGCGACGTTGACGGCGATCGCCTCGTGCGTCAGTTCGACGCCCTTGGCGCGACCGGTGGTGCCGCCGGTGTACTGCAGCAGCGCGATCGAGCGCGGGTCGGGCAGCGGCGGCAGTTCACGGTGCGCCCGCGCGGGCAGATCGAGCTGGCGCGTGCGCGGCCCGACGACGACGATCTCGCCGACCCCGGCGTCACACGCCGGCACGCGCGCGGCGTCGGCCAGCGCCTCGTCGACGACCAGCACGCCAGGCGCGGCGTCGGCGAGGATGAAACGCAGCTCGTGCGGCGTCAGCAGCGGGTTCAGCGGCACCAGCTGCGCGCCGGCGGCCCATGCCGCGTAGGCGGCGACGCAGGCCTCGATCGAGTTGCCGACCAGCGTCGCGACGCGCTCGCCGCGCGCGCCCAGCGCCTGCAGCTCGTGCGCGAACGTGGCGACACTGGCGAGGAAGCCCGCGTAGCCGACGCGGCGTTGGCCGTCGACCAGCGCCTCGGCGCTAGGCGCCTCGGCCGCCGCGGCGGCGAGCATCGCAACCACCGACGGGTGGCGGCGCGGCAGCGCGTCAATCGTCATCGCCGCCCCCGATGCCCAGGTACGACTCGACGACGCGTGCATCGGCGGCCAGATCGGCGGCGCTGCCGGCCAGCACCAGCTCACCGGTCTCGATGACGCAGCCCCGGTCGGCGATCTGCAGCGCCGCACGCGCGTTCTGCTCGACGAGCAGGACCGACACGCCGCCGTCGCGCAGCGCGGTGACGGTGTGCAGGATCTCGCGCACGATGCGCGGCGCCAGCCCCAGGCTGGGCTCGTCGAGCAGCAGCAGGCGCGGGCGCGCCATCAGCGCGCGGCCGATCGCCAGCATCTGCCGTTCGCCGCCCGACAGCGTCGCTGCGAGCTGCGCGCTCCGCTCGCGCAGGCGTGGGAACAGCGCGTAGACCCCGCCCAGGTCGCGGTGCGCGCCGCGCTCGCCGCGCTGCACGCGCTGGTAGGCGCCCAGCCGCAGGTTGTCCTCGACCGTCATCTCGCCGAACAGCTCGCGCCGCTCGGGCACCAGCGACATGCCCAGCGCCACGCGCGACTCGACCGGCAGCGCGCCGACGTCGCGGCCGTCGAAGCGCACCTGTCCACGCGCCGGCAGCAGCCCCATCGCCGCGGCGAGCAGCGTCGTCTTGCCGGCGCCGTTCGGGCCGATGACGCTGACGATCGCACCCGCGGGCACCTCGAGGCTGACACCGTGCAGCGCCTCGACCTTGCCGTAGGCGACGTGCAGGTCGCGCAGCTCGAGCAGTGGCGCCGCGGTCATCTCAATTGCTCCACCGCGCATCGCGCGACCCGCGACGCACGAACCCGACGCCATCGAGCAATCGCCGCGGATCCGGCCTTGCCGGTCCGCTGGCGGTGCCCCCTCCTCGGGAGGGGGCGCGCGAAGCGCGTAGGGGGAGGTTCACTTCACGGCCCTCCTGTCACTGCGTGACGCCGTCCCCGCGGGATGACGAGCGCCGCCTTCGGGCGGCCGGGCGACGGCGCTCACTGCACTCCCCCGAGATAGGCCTCGATCACCGCCGGGTCGCGCTGCACCTGCCGAGGCGTGCCCTCGCACAGCTTGCGCCCCGACTCCATCACGACCACGCGGTCGACCAGCCCCATCACGAAATCCATGTCGTGCTCGACGAGCAGGATGCTCAACCCCTCGCCGCGCAACTGGCGCAGCAGCGCGGCGAGCGCGCGTTTCTCGCCGAGCCGCAGCCCGGCGGCGGGCTCGTCGAGCAGCAGCAGCACCGGGTCGGCGGCCAGCGCGCGCGCGATCTCGACGATGCGCTGCTGCCCCAGCGGCAGACTGCCGGCGGCGTCGTGCAGGTGCGAGCCCAGGCCCACACGCTCGACCTGGTGCGCTGCCTCGGCAAGCAGGCGACGCTCCTCGGCGCGGTCGGCGCGCAGCATCGCGCGCAGCGTGCCGCCGTGGCCCCGCAGGTGCGCGCCGAGCGCGACGTTGTCGAGCACCGTCATCGACGACACCAGCCGCACGTGCTGGAAGCTGCGCGCCAGACCCAGGCGTGCGATGCGGTGCGGCGGCAGCGCGTCGATGCGCCGGCCCTGCAGCCGCACCTGGCCGCCGCTGGCGGCCACCGTGCCGCTGACCAGGTTGAACACGGTGCTCTTGCCGGCGCCGTTCGGGCCGATCAGCCCGAGGATCTCGCCACCGCGCAGCTCGAACGACACGCCGTCGACCGCCACCAGCCCGCCGAAACGCTTGGCCAGCGACTGCACCTCGAGCAGCGACGCGCCGGCCGCGGTGCGCTCGCGGCGCGCGAGCGGCTCGGCCGCCGGCGGCGGCGCCGCGGTGCGCACCGGCCTCCAGCGCGCCAGCGCCGGGGTCAGCCCCAGGCGCGTGCGGTGCAGCAGCAGCACCATCAGCACGCCGAACACGATGATCTCGTAGTTGCCGGTGGCGCCGAGCACCGCCGGCAGCAGGTCCTTCAGCCACTCCTTGAGCACCGTGAGGATCGCCGCGCCGACCACCGCGCCCCACACCTGCGCCGCGCCGCCGATCACCGCCATGAACAGGTAGTCGATGCCGGCGTTGACGCCGAAGGCATGCGGGCTGACGAAGCGCAGGAAGTGCGCGTGCAGCCAGCCGGCCACGCCGCCGAGCAGCGCCGCGTAGACGAACACCAGCAGCCGCAGCGACGCGACGTCGACGCCGAAGCTCGACGCCATCGTGCCGCGAAAGCGCAGCGCGCGGATCGCGCGCCCGTTGCGCGAGTCCAGCAGGTTGCGCGCGGCCGCCAGCGCGGCCAGCAGCGCGCCCCAGATCAGCCAGCTCATGCGCGCGCCGGTGTCGGCGCGCCAGCCGGCGAACGACACCGGCGGCAGGTTGTCGATGCCGCTGTGCGCACCCAGCCCCGGCAGGTAGGCGAACAGGTGGTAGATCGCGATGCCCCACGCGATGGTGGCGATCGTCAGGTAGTGTCCCGACAGGCGCAGCGTCACCGCGCCGATCAGCAGCGCCGCGGCGGCCACCGCGGCCAGGCTCGCCACCAGCGCGAGCCACGGCGACCAGCCGGCGGCGGTCGTCAACACCGCGCTGGTGTACGCGGCGATGCCGACGAAGGCCTGCTGCCCGAACGAGACGATGCCGGCGATGCCGGTCAGCACCACCAGCCCGAGCGCGACCAGCGCCGCCAGCCCGATGTAGTTCAGCAGCGTGACGTGGAACGCCGGCAGCACCAGCGGCGCGGCGACGAAGGCCGCCACGCCGGCGGCCGCCAGCGCGGCGCGCCTCATTCGTCCTCCTCCTCGTGCTCCACGGCGTGCGTGCGCGCCGCCAGCGAGCGCCACAGCAGCACCGGCAGGATGAAGGTGAAGACGATGACTTCCTTGAGCTGGCTGGCCCAGAACGACGAGAAGGCCTCGAGCAGCCCGACGCCGAGCGCGCCGAGCGCCGCCAGCGGGTAGCTCGCCATGCCGCCGAGGATCGCGCCGACGAAGCCCTTCAGGCCGATCATCAGCCCGGTGTCGTAGTAGACGGTGACGATCGGCGAGATCAGGATGCCCGACAGCGCGCCGATCGCCGCGGCCAGCGTGAATGCGGCGCGCCCGGCGCGCGCCGGCGGGATGCCCACCAGCCGCGCGCCGACGCGGTTGATCGCGGTGGCGCGCAGCGCCTTGCCGCCGTAGCTGCGGCCGAAGTACAGCGCCAGCGCCGCCATGCTCGCCAGGCTGGCGCCGATCACCCACAGGCTCTGCGCGCCGACGCTGACCGCCCCGAGCGCGAACGACGCGCCGGCGATGGCGCTGGTGCGCAGCCCCTCGGCGCCGAACATCACCAGCGCCAGCCCCATCATCGCGTAGTGCACGGCCATCGAGACGATGAACAGCACCAGCACCGACGCCTGCGCCAGCGGCTGGTACGCGAGCCGGTACAGCAGCGGGCCGAGCGGAACCACCAGCGCCGCGGTCAGCGCCATCTGCACCGCCAGCCCCGGCGCGCGCGGCGCGGCCCACGCCGCGGCGCCGGCCGCCGCCGCCGGCAGCACGAGGTACGCCAAGGCGATGCGCGGCAGCCGCGGCCACGCGCGCTCGCGCCACGCCGCGACGGCCTCGACCACGGCCACCATCGCGCCGGCGCCGAGCAGCAGCCACGCGGTGCCGGGCGTGCGGCCGAGCTGCAGCGTGCCCAGGGTCAGTGCGGCATAGACGACGAACTCGCCCTGCGGCACGAAGATCACGCGGGTGACCGCGAACACCAGCAGCAGCGCGAGGGCGAGCAGCGCGTAGATCGCGCCGCTGGTCGCGCCGTCCTGCGCCAGCCACAGCGCGATCTCCGCGTTCATGCCCGCTCCCGCGGCCGACGGCGCACGTCGCGGCGCGCCGGCACGGCCGCCCGCGTCACTTCGTCAGCCGCCACTTCCCGTCGGCCACGTGCACGAGCACGCGCGCGCGCTCGTCGAGCCCGTTGCGGTCGTCTGCGCTGAGGCTGTACACGCCGTGCGTGCCGACCACGTTCTTCACGTTCTCGATCGCGTCGCGCAGCGCGGCGCGGAACTCGGGCGTGCCCGGCCTGGCCTTCTTCAGCGCCTGCGGCGCCGCCGCCTCGAGCAGCAGCACCGCGTCGTAGCTGTAGCCGGCGAACGCGTTGCGGCTGCCGGCGCCGAACGCGGCCTCGTAGCGCTGCACGAAGTCCTGCGACACCTTCTTCGTCGGGAAATCGGCAGGCAACTCCTCGGCGACGATCAGCGCGCCGGTCGGCGCGATCGCACCCTCCGCGGCCGCCTTGCCGGTCTGGATGAACGGCAGGTTGACGGTGCCGTGGTTGTGGTAGATCGGCCCCTTGAAGCCGCGTTCGACGAGCGCGATCTGCGGCGTCGCCGCCGGCGAGCCCGAGCCGCCGACCACCACCGCGTCGGGCCGCGCGGCCATGATCTTCAGCACCTGTCCGGTGACGCTGGTGTCGGCACGCGCGTAGCGCTCGTTGGTCACGACCTCGAAGCCGTGCGCGGGGGCGAGCTTGGTGATCGCGTTGTAGACCAGGTCGCCCCAGGTGTCGGAAAAGCCGATGAAGCCGATCTTCTTCAGCCCGCGCCGGCGGATGTCCTGCGCCACCGCGCTCATCATCAGCTCGGTCGGCTGCGGCACGATGAACACCCAGGGCTGGCGCTCGGCCGGCAGCGGCGGCAGCGGGGTCAGCGAGATCATCGGCGTCTTCGCCTCGGCGGCGACCTGCGTGATCGCCACTCCCGACGGCACGCCGTTGGAGCCCATCAGCACGTCGACCTTGTCCTCGGTGACGAACTTGCGCGCGTTCTTCGCCGCGTTGTCGGGCTTGGACTCGTCGTCGAGCACGATGTAGCGCACCGGCTCGCCGGCGATCGTCGCCGGCACCAGCTGGAACGCGTTCTTGTACGGGATGCCCAGCGACGCGCCGGGCCCGGTGGTGCCCAGCGTGACGCCGACGGTGATCTGGGCGTGCGCGGCGCCGGCCAGCGCCAGCGCCGTCGCGACGGTGGCCAGGGTCTTGATGCTCATGCTCGTCTCCTGTGGTATCGAAGGGAGGCCGTCGTTCGCGGCCCTCGTGAAGCGCGGGGCTACGCCGCGGGGGGTGGCGCGCCGCTCGCGGTGGCGGGTGCCGTGGTGGCGGGTGCCGCGGTGGCGACCACGCCGGCGGCGGCCAGCGCGTCGATCTCGGGCCCGGCGAGCCCCGCCTCGGCGAGCACCGTGCGCGTGTGCTCGCCGTAGCGCGGGGCCATCGGCAGCGCGGCGCGCGCGCCGGCGACGTCGACCGCCATCGGCTGCATGCGCACCTCGCGCCCGTCGGGCAGCGCGGTGCGCGTCAGCCGCGCGGCCAGCGCCGGCAGCTCGCGCACCTGGCGGATGTCGTAGATGCGCGTCGCGGGAATCGTCGCCGCGGCCAGCTCGGCGAGCAGTTCGTCGACCGTCGCCTGCGCCGTGACCGCCGCCATGTCGCGGTGGATCGCCTCGCGCTCGGCGTGGCGGCCCTCGTTGGTCTGACGCACCGCGTTGGCCACCGACGCGAAACGCGGGATCGCCGTCAGCCGGCGCCACTGCACGTCGCTGCCGATCGCCAGGTAGACGTAACCGTCGCGCGCCGGGTAGACGTTGGTCGGGATGAACTTGCGGTGCTCGTTGCCGGCGCGCGTGATCTCGTCGGGGCGGCAGCCGAAGTCCACCAGCGGCAGCACCGTGATCAGCCACGACGCCGCGGCCTGCAGCATCGACACGTGGATGGTCTGCCCGGCGCCGGTCTCGGCGCGCTCGGCGAGTGCGCGCATCACGTTGGCGTACAGCTCGTCGCCGGCCTTCAGGTCGACGATCGGGATGCCCGCGAGCATCGGCGGCCCGTCGCGCTCGCCGGTGACTTCCATGTAGCCGGCCATCGCCTGGATCACCGGGTCGTAGCCCGGGGCGTTCGGGTGCTGCGGCCCCATCGCCGAGATGCCGGCGTAGATCAGGCGGGGGTGGCGCGCGCGCAGCGCCTCGGGCGCGATGCCCAGCGCCGCGTAGCGCGAAGGCACCGTGTTGCAGCAGAACACGTCGACGTCGAACGCGTCGATCAGACGGTGCAACAGATCGTGGGCGCGCGTGTCCTTCAGGTTCAGCGCGATCGCCTGCTTGCCGACGTTCGGCGCGACGAAGTAGCTGCGCCGGTCGCCGGCCTCGTCGCCGGCCAGCCGCGAACCGATGTAGCGGTTCGGGTCGCCGGGCAGACCGTCGCCGGCGGGCGTGGACTCGATGCGGATCACGCGCCAGCCGAGCTGCGCGAAGCGCAGCGTCGCGTACGGCAGCGACAGCGCCTGCTCGAGCGACAAGACGGTGCGCGGCCGCATCGTTGGACCCTCAGGCCGCCGGCAGCGGCGGCACCGGCCGCACCGGCGGCAGCGCACCGTGCAGCGCGCGGTAGACGCGCTCGGGCGTGAACGGCAGGCTGGTGATGCGCACCCCGGTGGCGTTCTCGATCGCGTTGGCCGTGGCCGCCGCGATGCAGATCGCCGGCGCCTCGCCGACGCCCTTGGCGCCGCGCGGGCCCTCGCCGTCCATCGTCTCGATGAAGTCGATGTCCATCTCGGGGATCTCGGGCGCGGTGACGAGCTTGTAGTCGCGGAAGTTCGGGTTGCGCACCGCGCCGTGGTCGACGAGCAGGTTCTCGGTCAGCGCGTAGCCCTGGCCCATCACGATGCCGCCCTCGATCTGGCCCTCGATGCCCAGCCGGTTGAGCACGCGACCGACGTCGTGCGCCCCGGTGACCTTGAGCATGCGCACCACGCCGGTGGCGGTGTCGACCTCGACCTCGACGACCTGCGCCGCCCACGCGTAGGCGGCCGAGACGTCGCCCTTGAAGCCCTTGTCCTGGTGCACGCTCGGCGGCTCGTAGTAGTGCGTGGTCATCACCAGTTCGGCGCGCTCGCTGAAGTGCAGGCTGCGCAGCAGCCGCGGCAGGTCGACCAGCTTCTCGCCGCCGGCACGGCGCACGACGTGGCCGCCGGCCAGGTCGAGGTCGTCGACGGGGCAGTCGAAGCGCGGCGCGGCGGCGGCGAGGATCTTGGCCTTGGCCTTGCGCGCCGCGCCGATCGCCGAGTTGCCGGCGATGAAGGTGGTGCGGCTGGCGTGCACGCCGACGTCCCACGGCGTGATGTCGGTGTCGTTGTTGACCACGGTCACCGCGGCGATCGGCAGCCCCAGCTCCTCGCAGACGAGCTGCGCGAGCACGGTCTCCGAGCCCTGGCCGATCTCGCTGGCGCCGGTGATCAGCGTGACGTGGCCGAAGTCGTCGAGCTTGAGGATGGTGCCGCAACCGTCCGACGGGTAGATCTTCGCGCCGCCGCCGACGTGCAGCATGGCCGCGATGCCGATGCCGCGCTTGAGCGTGCCGGGTTCGTTGCGCTGCGCCGCGTAGGCGCGGCGCTTGGCGACGTAGTCGCTGCGCCCGGCGGCGGTTTGCAGGCAGTCGCGGAAGCCGCAGCTGCGAAACACCATGCCCTGGCCGCTGACCTCGCCGGGCTCCTGCGCGTTCTTCAGCCGGAACTCGAGCGGGTCCATGCCGATCGCGTCGGCGAGCCGGTCCATGTGCTGCTCGACCGCAAACGTCGCCTGCAGGTTGCCGTAGCCGCGAAACGACCCGGCGTACGGGTTGTTGGTGTACACGGCGACGGTGTGGTAGTCGCAGTGCGGCACCCGGTACAGCGACGAAAAGGTCTGCATCATGACGAACGGCGTCGTCGCGCCCCACGACGTGTAGGCGCCGTTGTCGTGGATCGTGCGCACGCTGCGGAACGTCAGCGTGCCGTCCTTCGTGCACCCCGAGCGCAGCGTCAGGCGCACCGGCTGGCGCGTCGGCGAGGCGACGAACTCCTCTTCGCGCGTGTACACCAGCTTCACCGGCCGGCCGGTGGCGCGCGCGAGGAACACCGCGATGACCTCGAACGGGTAGATGTCGAGCTTGGAGCCGAACCCGCCGCCGATCGGCGGCTGCACGATGCGCACGCGCGCCGGATCGATGCCCAGGTACTCGGCGAACTCGCGCTTGTGCAGGAACGGCACCTGCGTGTTCGAGATCAGCAGCAGGTTGCCCTTGGCGTCGAACTCGGCGATGACGCCCGAGGTGCCCATGCAGCAGTGCGTGACGTAGTGCAGCTCGAAGCTGTCCTCGACGATGACGTCGGACTCGGCCTCGCCCTGCACGACGTCGCCGTGCGAGTAGTCGAACCGCATCGCGACGTTGTCGGCCTTGCCCGCCAGCCCGACCGACGCGCCGGGCTTCGCACCGTCGACCGGCGGGTGCACCAGCGGCGCGCCGGACGCCAGCGCGGCCTGCGCGTCGTCGACCACCGGCAGGTCCTCGTACTCGACGTCGATCAGCGCCAGCGCGGCGCGGGCGATCGCCTCGGTGTCGGCGGCCACGGCAGCGATCTCGTCGCGCACGCTGCGCACGCGATCGGCCTTCAGCGGCAGGTGGTCCTTGGCGACGCCGATCGGCCGCTGGTCGGGCACGTCGGCGGCGGTGAGCACCGCGTGCACGCCCGGCAGCGCCCTGGCGCGCGAGGCGTCGATGCGCACGATGCGTGCGTGCACGCGCGCGCTGCGCAGGATCGCGCCGTGCAGTTGCCCGGGCACGTCGATGTCGTGCAGGTAGCGCGTCTTGCCGGCGGCCTTCTCCGGCGCGTCGAGTTTCGTGATGCGCCGGCCGATCAGCGAGCCGGCCGCGTCCGGCGTGGCGAGGTCGTTCACGGGGTGCCCTCCCTGGCCAGCGCGGCGCCGGCGTCGACGACCGCGTCGACGATCTTCTGGTAGCCGGTGCAGCGGCACAGGTTGCCCTCGATCGCGCGCTTGGCCGCGGCGGCGTCGGGCGCGGCGTCGCGCTCGAGCAGCTCGACGGCCTGCATCACCATGCCCGGCGTGCAGAAGCCGCACTGCACCGCGCCGTGCTCGACGAAGGCGCGCTGCAGCGCGCGTGCCCGTGCGTCGCCGGCGACGCCCTCGATCGTGACGAGGTCGCGCCCGTCGCAGTCGACGGCGAACATCAGGCACGAGGCGAGCGAGCGGCCATCGACGCGGATCGTGCACGCGCCGCACTCGCCCTCGCCGCAGCCGTGCTTGGTGCCGGTCAGGCCGCACACCTCGCGCAGCAGTTCCAGCGCACTCATGTCCACCGGCACGCGTTCGCGCCGCGGCACGCCGTTGAGCGTGAATCCGATTTCAACGTCGAGCGACATCGTCGAGCATCCTTTGCGTGAGGTTGCGCACCAGCTCGCGGCGGTACCAGCCGCTGGCGCGCACGTCGTCGATCGGCGACGCCGCGTCGGCGGCGGCCCGCGCGGCGGCCGCGGCGAGCGCGGCGTCGGGCACGCGGCCCTCGAGCAGCGCCTCGGCGGCGCGCGCGCGCAGCGGCACCGGTGCGACCGCACCCAGCGCCAGACGCACGTCGTGCAGCGCGCCGTCGCCGTCACGGCGCGCCGCCAGTGCCAGCGAGATCGTCGAGATGTCGAGCGCCGGCCGCGTGCCGGCCTTCTCGAAGCGAACCACCAGTGCGGCGGCGGCCAGCGGCACGCACACCGCGGTGAGCAGTTCGTTCGGCGCGCGGCGCGTGCGCCCCGGACCGTCGAAGAACGCGTCGAGCGGCAGGCGGCGCGTGCGCACGTCGCCGTCGTCGTCGAGCGCGGCCAGCTCGACCTCGGCATCGAGGGCGAGCAGCGGCGTCGCGGTGTCGGCCGCCGGCGAGGCGTTGCACAGGTTGCCGCCCAGCGTCGCGGCGTTGCGCACCTGCGCGCTGGCGAAGCGGTCGGCGGCGACGGCCAGCAGCGGCGCGTGCGTGCGCACCAGCGGGTGCTCGAGCAGCGTGGTGATCGTGACCAGTGCGCCGAGCACCAGCCTGTCGCCCTCGACCGAGACGCGGTCCAGCCCCTCGACGCGGCGGATGTTCAGCAGCGTCGGGCGCGACGGCACGCGGCGGGCGTGGCTCTGCGGCATCAGGTCGGTGCCGCCGGCGAGCACGGTCACGCCGCCGGGATGCGCCAGCGCGTCGAGCGCGGCGGCGAGCGCGGTGGGCGCCAGGTAGCGCTGCACGCCGTTCATGCCGCGACCCCATCGGCGGCACGCGCACGCGCCAGCTCGGCCAGGTCGGGGTCGTCGAAGCGCACCGGCTCGACGTAGCGGCCAAACACCCCGACCAGCCGCTCGGTGATCTCGCCGACGCTGGCGTAGGCCTGCACCGCCTCGACGATCGCCGGCATCAGGTTACGTCCGCCGCGCGCGTCGGCATCGATGCGCGCCAGCGCGCGCGCCACCGCGGCGGCGTCGCGTTCGGCGCGCACGCGCTGCAGCGCCGCGACCTGCGCCGCCGCGGCGGCCTCGTCGTAGGGATGCATCTCGACGTCGCGCTCGGCCTCGCCCTCGGTGCGGTAGCGGTTGACGCCGACCTTCGGGAACTCGCCCGACTCGATCGCGCGGCGCAGCCGGTACGCCTGCGCCGACACGCGCGCCTGGATCACGCCCTGCTCGATCAGGCCGACGATGCCGCCGGCGGCGTCGGTCTCGGCGACGATGCGCTCCATCTCGGCGCGCATCTGATTGGTCAGCGTCTCGACGTAGTACGAGCCGCCGAGCGGGTCGACGGTGTCGGCGAGCCCGATCTCCTCGACGAGCAGCTGCATCGTGCGCAGCGAGATGCGCTGTGCGTACTCGCTGGGGATCGTGTATGCCTCGTCGTAGCAGCACAGCGCCATCGTCTGCGCGCCCGACAGCGCGCCGACCAGCGCGTAGTACGCGCCGCGCACGATGTTCAGCTCGGGCTGCTCGGCGGTCAGCCCGCTGCCGCCGCCGCCGGCGATCATGCGCAGCCACATCGACGACGGCTTCTTCGCGTCGTACTGCTCGCGCACGATCTTCGCCCACAGCCCGCGGCCGGCGCGGAACTTGGCGACCTGCTCGAACAGGTTGCCGTAGATGTTGAAGTTGTACGACAGCCGGTCGGCGAAGTCGTCGATCGGCACGCCGCGGCGGATCACCTCGTCGGCGTAGGCGCGCGCGATGCAGAACGCCCACGCCATCTCCTGCGTCGGCGTCGCCCCCGACTCGCGGATGTGGTAGCCGCACACCGACACGGGGCTGTACTTGGGCGCGTGCTCGGCGCAGTACTCGATGGTGTCGCCGACCAGCGCGATCGACGGGCGCACCGGGTAGATCCAGGTGCCGCGGCCGACGAACTCCTTGAGGATGTCGTTCTGCGCCGTGCCGCGCAGCGTCTTCGGGTCGAAGCCGCGCTTGGCGGCCATCGCCAGGTACATCGCGATGAGGATCGCCGCCGAGCCGTTGACCGTCAGCGACACCGTGATGCGGTCGAGGTCGATGCCTTCGAACGCGATCTCGAAGTCGCGCAGCGTGTCGACCGCCATGCCGACGCGGCCGACCTCGCCGGCGGCGCGCGGGTCGTCGGAATCGAGCCCGCACTGCGTGGCCAGGTCGAACGCGACGTTCAGCCCGGTCTGGCCGTTGGCGATCAGGTACTTGAAGCGGCGATTGGTGTCGGCGGCGTTGCCGAAGCCGGTGTACTGCCGCATCGTGAACGGCTGCTTGCGGTACATCAGCGGGTGGATGCCGCGGGTGAACGGGTACTCGCCGGGACGCCCGAGCATCGCCAGGCCGCCGCTGCCGTCGACGTCGGCGGCGGTGTACAGCGGCTGGATCGCAAGGCCCGACTCGTTGACCACCGGGCGGATCGTCGCGTCGTGTTTCATCGTGCGGCCTCCTCGGCGGCGGGTCGGACGGGAGCCGCTCGGCGCGGCGCGTGCGCGCGCACGAAGTCGCAGGTGGCGTCGAGCGCGCTGCCCACCGGGAACACGCCGACGAAGCCGAGCGCGCGCAGCGCGTCGTGGTCGGCGGCAGGCAGGTTGCCGCCGATGATCCACAGCCGCTCGGCGAGCCCGGCGGCGTCGAGCAGCGGCTTGAGCCGGCGGCAGAAGTCCAGGTGCGCGCCGGCCATGCTCGACAGCGCGATGACGTCGGCGTCGTGCGCCAGCGCCGCGTCGCGCACCTGCTCGGGCGTCTGTCGCAGCCCGGTGTAGCGCACGTCGAAGCCGGCGTCGATCATCGCTCGCGCGACGATCTTGGCGCCCTGGTCGTGGCCGTCGAGCCCGGGCTTGGCGAGCACGACGCGTATCTGGCGGGCAACCGCATTCATGCACACAACTCCTTCGCGACGATCAGCTTGAGGATTTCGCTGGTGCCGCCGCCGATCAGCGTGAAGCGCACGTCGCGCAGGTGGCGCTGCACCGCGTACTCCATCGCGTAGCCGTAGCTGGCCAGCACGCGCGCGGCCTGGTCGCAGACCATCGCCGCGGTCTCGCTGGCGTGCAGCTTGGCCATCGCAGCTTGCTTGTGGTGCGGCCGGCCGGCGGCGTGCAGCCAGGCCGCGTGGCGCACCAGCAGCACCGCCGACTCGAGCGCGGTGGCCATCTCGGCGAGCTTGAGCTGGATCGCCTGGAAGCGGTCGATCGGCTTGCCGAACTGCACCCGCTCGCCGGCGTAGCGCACCGCGTCGGCCAGCGCGGCGCGGGCGATGCCCACGGCCATCGCGCCGGTGATGACGCGGATCTCGGCGAGCAGCTTGCGCAGGTGGGCCTCGCCGTCGCCTTCGTCCTTCGACAGGCGGTGGCTGTCGGGCACGAAGCAGGCGTCGAAGCCGACCTCGGAGGTCGGCAGCGCCCACACGCCCATCTTGCGGATCTCGCGCCCGACGGCGAAGCCTTCGAACCCGCGCTCGACGAGGAAGATCGTCAGCTTGCGCTCGGCGCCGGCGCGGGCGAACACGGTGAAGAAGTCGGCCACCGGCGCCGACGTGATCCAGGTCTTGCGCCCATCGAGCAGCCAGCCGCCGTCGACCTTGCGCGCCGTCGTCGCGATCCCGCCGAGGTCGGAGCCGGCGCCGGGCTCGGTCATGCAGATCGCGCCGATCTTCTCGCCGCGCAGCGCCGGCACCAGCAGCCTCGCGACGATGTCGGCGTTGCCGAGCATCTGCAGGAACTTGGTGCCCATCAGCGACTGCATCGCCGCGGCGCCGGCCAGCGACATCGAGCCGCGCGCAACCTCCTCGAGCGCGAGGGCGAACTCGGGCAGCCCCAGCCCCGAGCCGCCGACCTCGGCCGGATAGCGCAGGCCGAACAGCCCGAGCGCGCCGAGCTCGGCGAACAGCTCGCGCGGGAACGTGTGCGCCTCGTCGATCGCCGCCGCCTGCGGCACGACGCGTTCGTCGACGAACCGCGCGAAGGCGTCGCGGATCGCGCGCTGGGTGTCGTCGAGGTCGAAGTCCATCGTTCAGACGCCGTACGCGGCGAGTTCGGCTTCGCTCATGCCGTAGTCGCGCACCGCCGCGTCGCGGCTGATCACGCCGTTGCGCACCTCGTCGGCGAGCACGCGACGGTCGCGAAGCTTCGGTTCGCCCCAGCCGCCACCGCCGTTGGCCACCTGGTGGTACACGGTGCCGCGCGGCACGCCGGTGATCAGGTCCTTGTTCCTCGGCACGACGACGCGGCCGTCGGGGTAGGTCAGGCGGATGAAGTTCAGCCCCGCGCCGTGGCCGCCGGCCAGGCCGAACGCACCCTCGAAGTCGCCGTCGCCGAAGGTCACGAGCTGCGTGTCGTCGCTGCCGATCTCGAAGATCGTCTCCACGCCCAGCCCGCCGCGCCACTGCCCGGCACCGGCCGAATCGGCGAGCAGCTCGTGGCGGATCAGCCGGTGCGGCGTCTGCTGCTCGAACATCTCGTAGTCCTGGTCGAGCACGCCGCCGCTGGCGTCGATCATCCCGATGTGGTCGTAGCCGTCGCAGCCGTGCAACGCGCCCGATCCGCCCTTCAGCCCCATGAAACCGATGTCCACGTACTTCTCGCCGGTGCCCGGGTCGATGCCGGTGGTCAGCGCTGCGAGCAGGTTGTTCCAGCCGGCGGTCACGCGCTCGGGCAGCACCGGGCTGAGGGCGCGCTGGATCGCGTCGGCGTTCGGCGGGCACAGGTGGTTGCCGAAGGTGGTCGCCTTCGGGTACGCGGCGTTGAGGATCGTGCCCTCGGGGATCACGATCTCGATCGGCTCGACCATGCCCTCGTTGTGCGGGATGTCGGGGTTGACCATCTGCAGCAGCGTCAGGATCGTCGCCGACGCGCTCGAGGTGAAGGTGCCGTTGACGAAGCCGTTCGTCTGGGGGTCGGTGCGCGAGTAGTCGAAGCGGATCGACCGGTCGTGCACCTCGACGTCGACGCGGATGGTGAACTTGCTGCCCTCGTGGCGGCCGTCGTAGTAGACGTAGCCCTCGCCGCTGTAGCGCCCGTTGGGGATCTTCGCGATCTCCGCCTGCATCATGCGCCGCGTCGCGTCGAACAGCGCCTGCTTGTGCGCGCGGTAGCTGGCCGCGCCGTACTTGCCGATCAGCTCGGCCAGGCGCCGCGCGCCGACCTCGCAGGCGCCCATCTCGGCCTTCATGTCGTGCTGCACGATGTCCAGCCGCACGTTGGCGAAGATCAGGTTCCACACGTCGCGGCGCAGCGCGCCGCGGTCGACCACCTTGACCGCCGGGATGCGCAGCGCCTCCTGCCAGACCTCGACCGCGTTCGGGTTGTAGCCGCCGGCCACCGCACCGCCGATGTCGGCCTGGTGCCCCTTGACGGCGGTCCAGCCGACGAGCTCGCCGTCGAAGAACACCGGTCGGAACACCGCGACGTCGTTGTTCTGGTTGCCCAGCGTGAACACGTCGTTGTGGAAGAACACGTCGCCGTCGTGGATGTCGCCGTCGAAGGTGCGGCGGATGTGCTTGCACACCGGCGCCAGCGAGAACGCCAGGATCGGCAGGTTCTCGGTCTGCTCGAGCATGCGCCCCTCGGCGTCGTACAGGCCGGTGACGTAGTCCTTGGCCTCGCACAGGATCGGGCTGCGCGTGGTGCGCTCCATCGAGATGCTCATCTCGTCGGTGATCGCCTTGAAGCTGCGCGCGTACACCGACAGCAGGATCGGGTCGATCGCCGCCTCGCGCTCGCGTCCGGGTTCATGCATGTTCGACCTCCCTCGTCTGCAGCGCCGCGTCGACCAGGTCCTCGCGCCCCTTGGCGTGGAGCACGAAAGACCCGAGCGCGTCGACGACGCCGTCGTAGCCGTCGCTGACGAACACCGCGGTGGTGCGCTGCTCGATCAGCGCCGGCCCGCGGATGCGGTGCCCGCAGCGCAGCCGGTGGCCGTCGTACACCGGCACCGGGGCAAAGGCGTCGCGCTCGGGGACGTAGACGCTGCGCCGCCCCTTCAGCGCGGCCGACGCGTCGGCGTCGCCGGCGGCGTCGCGGTGCAACGCCGGGCGCTCGACCCCGCCGATCGCCTGCAGGCGCAGGTTGACGATCTCCACCGGGCTGCCCTCGGCCTCGAGCGTGTAGCCGAACAGCCGCCGGTGCTCGTCGTGGAACGCACGCGCGATCGCCGCGGCGTCGCGCCGCTCGACCGCGTCGAGCGGCACCGGCACCGAGACCTCGTGGTACTGCTTGACGTAGCGGCAGTCCAGCCGCAGCTCGCGCCGGCGGCGCGCCGCGGGCACGCGTTCGTCGTCGAGCAGGCGCTCGCCCTCGGCGACCATCTCGCCGATGCGCGTGGCGAGCGCCGCCCAGTCGAGCGCGTCGACCCGCGCGACGAAGGTGCGCACGAAGTCGTGGCGCAGCTCGCCCATCAGCATGCCGAAGGCGCACAGCACCGAGGCCTCGCGCGGCACGACGAGCAGCGGGATGCCCAGCTCGGTGCAGATCGCGCAGCCGTGGATCGGGCCGGCGCCGCCGCCGGGGATCAGCGGGAACTCGCGCGGGTCGAAGCCGCGCTTGATCGTGACCTCGCGCACGCCCTGCGCCATGTTGTTGCACGCGACGCGGTACATGCCGGCGGCGGCCTGCTCGACGGTCAACCCCATCGGACGCGCGAGGTGCGTGTCGATCGCGCGCCGCGCCGCGTCGATGTCGAGCGCGATGCTGCCGCCGGCGAAGTAGCCGGGGTCCAGGTAGCCGAGCACCAGGTTGGCGTCGGTCGTCGTCGGCAGGTTGCCGCCGCGGCCGTAACACGCCGGGCCGGGGTCGGCGCCGGCGCTCTGCGGGCCCATGCGCAGCAGCCCGCCGTCGTCGAGCCAGCCGATCGAGCCGCCGCCGGCGCCGATGGTGTGGATGTCGAGCATCGGCAGCGCGATGCGCCGGCGTGCGATCTCGCCGTCGTTCTTCACCAGCGGCGCGCCGACGGCCACCGAGGCCTCGAAGCTGGTGCCGCCCATGTCGGTGGTGATCACGCGGTCGCGACCGAGCGCGCCGACGCAGTACAGCCCGGCGCCCGGCCCGCCCGACGGGCCCGACAGCAGCGTCAGCGCCGCCTTGTCGCGTGCGGCCGCCGGCGTGATCACGCCGCCGTTGGACTGCATGATCAGCAGCAGGCCGTCGAAACCGACGCCGGCCAGGCGCGCGACCAGCGCGTCGAGGTAGTGCCCGAGCTTCGGGCCGACGTAGGCGTTGAGCACCGTGGTGCTGACGCGGTCGTAGAAGCGGATCGCCGGCAGCACCTCGGTGGACACCGACAGGTAGACCCCGGGCCACTCGGCGCGCACCAGCGCGGCGGCGGCCTGCTCGTGCGCCGCGTTGGCGAAGGCGTTCATGAAGCACACCGCGAGGGCCTCGACGCCGTCGTCGCGCCAGCGCTGCAGCTGCGCGCGCACCGCGTCGAGGTCCAGCGGCTCGACCTCGCGGCCGTCGCGGTCGATGCGCCCGCCCACGCCGACGCGCCGCACGCGCGGCACCAGCGCGGCGACGTTGGTGAAGCGGTTGTCGTACTGGGCCTCGCGCACGCCGCGGCGCATCTCGAGCGCGTCGCGCACGCCCAGCGTGGTCAGCAGCGCGGTCTTCGCGCCGGTCGAGGTCAGCGTCGCGTTGGTGGTGACGGTGGTGCCGTGCACGATGGTGTCGATGCCGCGCACGAACTCGCGCACCGACTGCGGCGGGTCCATCGCCGCGGCGATCTGCGCCAGGCCCTCGACCACCGCGATCGACGGGTCGTGCGGCGTCGACAGCGTCTTGTGGATGCGCGGACGCTCGCCGTCGCGCGCGATGACGAAGTCGGTGAACGTGCCGCCGACGTCGATGCCCAGCTTGATGCCGCGCCCGCGCGGCCCCGGTGACGCAGCAGTGTTCACGCGACTTGCTCCTTCGTGCCCGGCGGCGTGCCGGCACCGCCGGCGGGTTCGGCGGCGAACCAGCGCCGCAGTTCGTCCTTGCGCACCTTGCCCAGTGCGGTGCGCGGCAGCGCGTCGACGAAACGCAGCTGCTTCGGGTGCTTGAAGCGCGCCAGCCGCCCGGCAAAGCGCGCGAGCAGCCGATCGGCCGACGGCTCGGCGCCGGCGCGCGCCACGACCGCGGCGACGACGATCTCGCCCCAGCGCGCATCGGCCACGCCGACCACCGCGGCTTCGGCGACGTCGGGGTCGTCGAGCAGCACCGCCTCGACCTCCGCCGGGCTGACGTTCTCGCCGCCGCAGATGATCATGTCCTTGAGCCGGCCGTCGATGTGCAGCAGGCCGTGCGCGTCGAAGTGGCCGCTGTCGCCCGAGTGGTACCAGCCGTCGGCGTCGACCGCGCGGGCGCTGGCGCCGGGGTCGCGCCAGTAGCCGAGCATCAGCGTGCGCCCGCGTACCCACACCTCGCCGCTGGCGCCGGGGGCGGCGTCGCGGCCGTCGGCGGCGACGACGCGCAGCTCGACCCCCGCGGCGCTCGCGCCGGCCGCGCCGGCGTGGCGCACCGCCTGGTCGGGGCGCAGGCAGGCGGCGATCGGCGCGGTCTCGGTCGCACCCCAGACCTGGATCAGCGGCACGCCGCGCTCGTGCACCGCGTCGATCAGCCGCCGCGGCACCCAGGTCGAGCCGGTGCTGATCGCCCGCAGGCTCGACAGGTCGGCGTCGCGCCAGCGCGGGTGCGCGCGCATCGCGTCGAGCTGCGCCGGCACCAGCACCGTGAGCGTGATGCGCTCCAACTCGATGGCGTCGAACACCGCACCGGCGTCGAAGCGCGGGTGCAGCGTGACGCTGGCGCCGGCACGCAGCGCCGGTGTCGTGAGGATGTTCAGCCCGCCGACGTGGAACAGCGGCAGCGTGGTCAGCACCCGGTCGTCGGCGCTCAACCCGTGCATCGCGTCGCTGGCGTCGGCGTTGGCCTCCAGCGCGTCGGCGCTGAGCAGCACGCCCTTGGGGCGGCCGGTCGAACCCGACGTGTAGCACAGCAGCAGCGGTGCGGCGGGGTCGGGATCGCCGGCGACCTCGCCGCCCTGCCCGGCGTCGAGCAGCGCCTGCCAGCGCGCCCAGCCCGGCGGCGCGTCGGCGCCGATCGCGGCGCAGCGCGTGCGCGGCGGCGCCACGTCGTGCGCGGCGCTCGCCGCGGCGAAGTCGGCGTCGGCGACGAACAGCGCGGGTGCGGCCTCGTGCAGCATCGCACGGTGCTCGGGCGGCGCCAGGCGCCAGTTCAGCGGCATGAAGATCGCGCCCAGGCGCGCGCAGGCGAACAGCGCGACGAGCATGTCGCCGCGGTTCAGGCCCAGCCACGCGAGCCGCTCGCCGCGCCCGACGCCGGCCTGCGCGAGCGCCGCCGCGGCGTCGTCGACGCGCCGCGCCAGCCCGGCGTAGGTCAGCCCATCGCCGTCGCAGCGCAGAGCCGTGCGGCCCGGCTGCCGCCGCGCCTGCGTGGCGATCCAGTGCGCGACGCTCACGCCACCACCTCGCGCGGGCGAGCCGTGCCGAGGCGGCACCGACGTGCGGCGCCGCTCATCGCGCGTCTCCGACCTCGAGCACCACCGCCATCGCGGTGTCGCCGGCGGCGCAGCCGGTGAACAGCCCGCGCCCGCCGCCGCGCAGCGCGAGCGCCTCGATCAGCTCGATGATCGCGCGCGTGCCCATCGGCGCCTGCGGGTGACCCCACACCAGCGAGCAGCCGAACGGATTCATCGCGCGCCAGTCGACGCCGGTCGCGCGGGCGAAGTACAGGTCGTTGACGGCGAACGGGTTGTGCGTCTTCACCACGTCGACCTGCGCGATGCCGATGTCGGCCTGCGCCAGTGCGCGCTGCGCCGCGGGCACCGTCGCTTCGGGCATGTGCGCCAGCTCTGCGCGCGCCTGGCCGAAGCCGAGCAGGCGCACCGCGACCTTCGGGTCGGTCGCCAGCTCGCGCGCGCGTTCGCGGGTGGCGACGACGATCGCGGCGCTGCCGTCGGCCGGGTGCGTCTGCGCGCCGTAGGTCACCGTGCCGCCGGGCTGCACCGGCTTGAGCGCGGCGAGCCCCTCGGCGGTCGAGCGGCTGACCCCCTCGTCGCCGTCGAGCGTCGCGGCGGTCTTGCGGTAGCCGGGCGCCGGCACCTCGAACGGCAGCGTCATGAAGCGCTTGAGGAACGCGCTGCCGTCGGCGAGCGCGTCGGCGTACTGCGCCTCGCGCCGCAGCACCACGTCGTGCTGCTCGGCGGTGCCGATGCCGTGTCGTGCGGCGACGTTCTCGGCGGTGGCCAGCATCGAGTGCGGACCCAGCGGGTCGCAGCCGAAGTTGTCGAGCACCCAGTCCTCGGCGACACCGGTGCCGCCCGGGCCGCGCGGGTTCGGGTAGTACAGGTGCGGGCCGTTGCTGGTGCGGTCGCAGGTGACGACCAGCGCCGAGGTGGCCATGCCGCACTGCACCTCCTGCGACGCGGCGAGCAGCGTGCGCACGCCGGTGGCGCAGGCCTGCATCAGCGTCGGCCCACCCAGCCGGGCGGCGCCGATCAGACCGGCCAGCCACGGCAGCCCGTAGAACGAGTGCTTCTGCGGCACCGAGACACCGAGCACGCCGTGGTCGAACGCCTGCGCAGCGTCGATGCCTCGGCGCGCCAGCTCGCGGCGCGCGACGTGCGCCGCGAACTCGATGCTGTGCAGCGCGGCGAAGCTGCCCTGCCAGCGCGCGAACGGCGTGCTCCAGTACGCGCCGTAGGGAATCTCGCCGAGCGTGCTCATCGCGTCCTCCTCGGGGCGCGGCGGCGCGCCGCGCCGTCGCCGTGGGTGCCATCACCGCCGTCGGGCGGTGTTCGCGCACCACCGCCGTCGGGCGGTGTTCGCGCACCACCGCCGTCAGGCGGTATTCGCGCACCACCGCCGTCGGGCGGCGCCTGCGCGTCGCCGTCGGCCAGCCCGGTGGCGCTGAGGAACGCGCGCCGCGCCTGCGTCAGGTGCTCGTGCGCGGACGACGCCGCGGCGTCGCCGTCGCCTTCGGCCAGCGCCGCGGTGATGCGCGTCAGCCCGCGCAGCACGATGGTGCGCACTTCGGCGTCGCCGAGCGTGATCGCGCGGATGTGCTGCATGTGGTCGGCGTACAGCTCGATCGCGCGCACCAGGCGGTGGTTCGGCACCAGCGCGAGCCAGGCGCTGCGGAACGCGACGTTGGCCTCGCGGAACCCCTCGCTGTCGCCGGCGCGGTGCGCCGCACGCGCACGCCCCAGCGCGGCCTCGACGTCGGCACGCCGCGCACGGGTGGTGGTGATCGGTGCGATGCCGCGCAGCGCCGCGGGCTCGAGCAGGAAGCGCAGCTCGTAGATGTCGTCGATGTCGCGCCGCGTCAGCGCCGGCACCGTGTAGCTGCGGCGGTCGACCGACAGCAGTCCCTCGCTGGCCAGCCGCGCCATCGCCTCGCGCACCGGCGTGCGCGACACGCCGAGCTGCGCGGCCAGCGGCACCTCCTGCAGCGGCACGCCGACGTCGATCGCGCCCTGGCGCAGCTGCGCGCGCAGCGTTTCGTAGACCTGGTCACCCAGACCCGGTGCACGTTCGACCGGCTTGATCGCCTGCTTCACGACGGCCCTCGCGGTGCGGCATCGCCGGATGGCGCTGCGTCGTGAATACTGTATACATGGACGCCCTCGGGGTGTCAGCGGACCGGACCCGAGGCGCCTGCGCCGGCGTTGCGGCAGATCAAGCTTTCACGGCGCCGCGCCGTGCCGCGCCGTGCATCTTCGTCGGACCCCGGGGCCGACCCTGGGCGCGGGCCTGACCCCGGTCAAGCGCTGCGGCGCGCCGGGTCAGTCGTCGTACGCGGCCACCGCCAGCGGCGCCGGGTTCGGCGCCGCCTCGACCTGGCGCCAGTCGACGCCGTAGGCCGCGCTGAAACCGGTGTCGGCCGACGGGGCCGGCGACATCGCCGCTTCGACGCTCGCCGCCGGCAGCGTCTGCACGACTCCGTACGGCGACGGCGCCAGCACCGGCGCCAGCGCGATCGCGGCGAACGCCGCCACCCCGGCCAGCACCAGCAGCGTGCGCCACGCCGCGGTGCCGGCGGCCGCGGCCGGTGCGCGCCGCGACGTCGCCACAGTGAGAGGCGCTCGTGCGGCGTTCATGACGGGTCCGCCTTCGCGGCCGTGCGCAGTCCGTCGCGCAGCAGCGCCGCACGCCAGGCCGCGCGTTGCATCGGGCTCGCGGCGAAGTCGCGTGCATACAGCGCCGGGCCGTGGCGCTGCATCAGCAGCGCGATGCGCGCGGCCTCGCCGTCGCCGGCGTCGGCCAGCGCACCGAAGGCGCGGTACGCCTCGTCCCAGTGGCCACGCTCGTAGGCGTCCATCGCGGCGTCCATCGTCGCCGGCGCCGTGGTCTGCGCGATGCCGGCGGTGCACGCCATCGCGGCGAGCAGCGCCAGCACGAGGCCGGCATGCCGGCGGTCGGGTGCATGGATCATGATCGTGCCTCCACGTCGTTGCCCATGACGGCCACTCTAGGCGCCTCGCGTCGCCGGCTCATCCCCTCGCGAGGGGACGGATCTCTCGGCCCGGCGGCTTAGACCGAAGACGTAGATCGAGGGACGACGGCGTCGCCGGCCGCCGGTGCGTCAGTCGCGCGCCACCTTGCCGAGGTCGAGCGAGCGCACGATCGCCTCGCTGCGGTTGCGCGCACGCAGCACGCGCAGGATCGCGGCGACGTGCACCTTCACCGTGCCCTCGCTCAACCCGAGCGCGCCGGCGATCGCCTTGTTCGGCAGCCCGCGCTGCAGCAGCGCGAGCACCTCGCGCTGACGCACGGTCAGCGCCTGCAGCGCCGCAGCGTCGCCGCCGGCGTGTTCGGCCGGCGCGACGCTGTGCCAGCCGACCAGGCGAGCCCCATCGGCCTCGCCCGACAACACTGCGCGCACGACGTCGCCGATCACGCCGCTCGACTCGCGCTTGCCGATGAATCCCGCGGCGCCGGCGGCGCGCGCGGCCCGCACCGTGCCCGCGTCGTCCTGCGCGGACAGCACCCACACCGGCGTTCCCGGCCAGCGTTCGGCGATGCGCCGCACCCCCTGCACCCCGTCCATGCCAGGCATGTTCAGGTCGACCAGCACCAGCGCGGGCGCTTCGCCGTCCAGCGCCAGCAGGCCCGGCAGGTCGACCGCCGAGTCGACGGTGCCGACCTGCGGCAGCGACGCCACCAAGCCGCGCAGCGCGTCGCACAGCAGCGGGTGGTCGTCGGCGACCAGCACCCTCACGGCAGCATCCCGGCTGCGGCCGCCGGCGGCACGGCGGTGCCCGCGGGCGGCTCGCCACCGCCCGGATCGACGCCGCGTCGGACGGCGGCACCCAGCCAGCCACGCAGCGTCGACACCGCCACCGGCTTGGACCACCACTCGAAGCCGCTGGCGTGCAGTGCCGCAAGCCGCGGCGGCGCGGTGTCTCCGGTCAGCAGCACGGCCGGCGTCGCGTCGCCGAACCCGGTGCGCAGGGCCGCGATGGCGAGGTCACCGGTGTCGCCATCGGCCAGCCGGTAGTCGGCGACGATCGCCGCCACCGGCGGGCGGCCCAGCGCGCGCCACTGCGCCAGCACGCCGCCGGCGTGCACGCCGTCCAGCACGACGCAGCCCCACTGCGCGAGCAGCGCCCCCAGCGCGTCGCGCACCTGGGCGTCGTCCTCGACCACGGCGACCACCAGCCCGCGCGGCAGGTCATCGTCGACCCCCGCCGAGGCCGCCGCCGGTGCCTCGTCGGTGGCCGGCACCCGCAGCGACACGCAGGTGCCCCGCGTGGCCACCGAGCGCAGCTGCAGCGGTGCGCCGAGGATCGTGCACAACCTGCGCACGATCGAGAGCCCCAGCCCGAGCCCGCGCTGGCGGTCGCGCTGCACGTTGGCGACCTGGTAGAACTCGTCGAACACGCGCGCCTGGTCGGTGCGCGCGATGCCGCTGCCGGTGTCGCGCACCTCGACCAGCCAGTGCGGCGCGCCGCCGCCGCGGCGCAGGCGCCAGCTCAGCAGCACGCCGCCGCGCTCGGTGTACTTCAGCGCGTTGTCGAGCAGGTTGCGCACGACGCGCTCGAGCAGTGCGGCGTCGGTGTGGGCGTACGGTGTCGATCGCGCGACCCCGGCGTGCACCGCCAGCCGCAGCCCCTTGGCGGCGGCCGGTGCGGCGAACTCGTCGGCCAGGCGGTGCAGCAGCGCGAACAGGTCGAGCGGCCGTGGCTGCGGGCGCACCAGCCCGGCGTCCATGCGCGAGATGTCGAGCAGCGCGTCGAGCATCGTGCCCAGCGCGCCGAGCGCGGCGCCCATGCGCTGCACCAGCTGCTGCGGGGCCGCCGAAAGCGCCTCGCCGCGCAGCGTGCCGAGGTAGAGGTCGAGCGCCTGGATCGGCTGGCGCAGGTCGTGGCTGGCCGCGGCGAGGAACCGCGACTTGGCGTCGTCGGCCGCCAGCGCGCGGTCGCGCGCGGCGCGCATGTCGTCGAGCGCGACACGCAGCTCGGCGCTCTTGGCGGCGACGCGCTGCTCGAGGTGCGCGTTGACCTGCTCGAGTTCGCGTGCGGTGCGCACGTAGCGGTCGATCAGGATCCAGGCGACGAGCACGATGAACAGCGCGCCGGAGTACGGCGTCAGGTACACCGGGTTGTTGTCGGCGAAGGCGCGCGCCACCAGCCAGTCGCGCGCGGCGAAGGCGAGCGACACCGCGCCGGTCGACGCCAGCAGCACGCTGTCGGCGTTGCGCCGTCGCCAGGCCTGCGCGACGACCGCCCACACCGCGACCGCCACCGCCGCGATCAGCGCGAGCCGCCAGTACGCGGCGGCCTCGAACAGCACGCCGAGGGCGCTGGCGGCGTACAGCAGGGGCGGTGCGGCAAGCACCGCCAGCCACAGCGTGCGGTCGAAGCGCGGCCACCGCCGATGCGCGAAGCGCAGGCAGAAGACCACCAGCATCGCGACGAACGCGCTGTACAGCACGTGCCACCAGATGGTGTAGTGCGCGCCGGTCAGCAGCGGCACCGGCAGCAGCGTCCAGCCGGTGTGCAGCGCCCAGCCCAGCGCGCCGACGCCGAAGTAGCCGTACAGCGGGTCGCGCCCGTGACGCACCCACAGCAGCAGCACGCACAGCGCCAGGCAGGCCATGACGGTGGCGACGAAGGCCGGCCCGATGACCACGCCGAGCAGCCTGCGCTCGTGCATCTGCCGCAGCGCCTCCTCGTCGCCGAGCCACACCGCCGACACGCTGATCGTCCCCGGGCCGGCGGCGACGATCTCGATGTCGTTGCGGCCGGGCTGCACGAACTCCGATGGCAGCGGGATCACCCGCAGCCGGCGCACGCTGCGCGGCAGCGGCTGGGCGGCGTCGGCCAGCCGGTCGTCGACGACGTGTCCGTTGACCACGATGCGCGCGTGCGCGACCAGCCCGGGCAGGTACACCGCCAGGTCGCGCAGCGGCGGCGCCAGCGTCGCCTGCAGCCGGTAGGTCACCGGGGCCGTCGGCGACGCGGCGACGCGGTCGGGCAGGCGCACCCGGTCGGCCCGGCCGTCGGTCGTCATGCGCTCGGCGGTGTCGATCGCCGGAACAGCCGCGGCGGCGCACCCCGCCGCCGCGGCGCCCAATGCCAAGGCAACGACGACGCGCGCGACCCACGACCCCGCCCTGTCCACAATGGCGCGATTGCGCCACCGTCGGCGCCGCGGCGCATCCTCTTCCTAGGGGGCGACAAAGGGGGTGTTCGGGCGGTAGCGTCGAGTGATGTCGAAGCGCGCGGCCGAACTCACCCGCCTGCGCGCGCTCGGCACGATGCGGCTCGCCGCCGAGACCGTCGTGCCGGCGCTGCTCGAGGCGTTGCACGCCGTCGTGCCGTCGCACCGCAACCGCTTCGGCTGGGCCGACGCCGACGGGAGGCTGTCGCGCTTCTACGTGGAGGGGCCGGTCGACCAGCGCATCGCGTCACGCTACTTCGCCGAGTTCCACGAACGCCGCGAGGCCGACGTGCTGCCGACCTTCTCCGACACGGTGCTCCACCGCGACGCTTCCCGCGTCGACGAACGCAGCCGGCCGGCGTTCTACCGCAGCGCGCTGTACCACGAGGTATGGCGCCCGCACCGGCTGCACACGCGCATCGAGGCGGTGGTGCGCGGCGCGCGCGGCCGCCCGCTCGGCGCCCTGGCGCTGTACCGCGCCGCCGGCGACCCGCCGTTCACCGCCGACGACGAGTCGATGCTGGCGCAGGCCGCGCTGCTCGCGGCCCACCCGCTCGAGGCGGCCTGCGTGGTGCCGCGCGGGGCGGAATACGTGTCGCGGCGCGACCGGCGCGCCCAGCTCAGCCTGGACTCGCACGGCGAGTTGCTGCACCTGTCGCCCGACGCGCTGAAGCTGCTGATGCTGTCGCACGGCGGGATGACGCCGGCGGCAATGGCGCGCGCACCGCGGCGCGACGACTTTGCGACGCTGTCGATGCTGTGGCAGCACCACCGGCGTGCGCAGGATCTGAGCGACGACCCGCTGACCGTGACCGTCGACAACGCGTGGGGGCGCTTCGTCTTCGAGACCGCGGTGCTGGCGCCGATGCATCCCGAGCAGGCGCCCGTGATCCACGTCGGCATCCAGCAGCAGGAGCCGCTCGCACTGGCGCTGCGGCGCACCATCGACGCGCTGCCACTGTCGGCGGCACAGCGCGAGGTCTGCGCGCTGCTGCACTCGGGGCTGGCGCAGGCCGAGATCGCGCACGCCTTGTCGGTGGCGCCGTCGACCGTCGCCGACCACGTGAAGAAGATCTACGGACGGCTCGACGTGCACTCGGTGCACGAGCTCGGCGAGCGCATCCGCCAGCTCACGGCCAGGCAGCTCGCCTGACGTCGGGTGCGCCCGAGGTGAACCGGCTCAGCCGGACCCACCCCGGGGGCGGTGCACTTCAATGCGCCTGGTCCCAGTTCGCGCCGACGCCGACTTCGGCGAGCAGCGGCACCTTGAGTTCGGCCACGCCGGCCATCAGCCGTGGCACCGCGTCGCGCGCCCAGGCGAGTTCGGCGTCGGGCACTTCGAACACCAGTTCGTCGTGCACCTGCATGATCATGCGCGTCGCCCGCGCCTCGTCGTCGATCGCCCGCTGCACCGCGATCATCGCCAGCTTGATCAGGTCCGCCGCGGTGCCCTGCATCGGCGCGTTGATCGCCTGCCGCTCGGCGGCCGCGCGCCGGGGCCCGCTGCCGCCCTTGATCTCGGGCAGCCACACGCGCCGCCCGAACAGCGTCTCGACGTAGCCCTGCTCGGCGGCGCGCCGGCGCGTCTCGTCCATGTACTGCTTGACGCCGGCGAAGCGCTGGAAGTAGCGGTCGATGTAGTCCTTCGCCGCCTTCGTCTCGATGCCCAGGTTGCTCGCCAGCCCGAACGCGCCCATGCCGTAGATGAGGCCGAAGTTGATCACCTTCGCGTAGCGGCGCTGCTCGCTGCCCACCGCGTCGAGCGGCACGCCGAACACCTCGGCGGCGGTGGCGCGGTGCACGTCGAGGCCTTGCTCGAAGGCGCGCAGCAGGCCGGGGTCGCCGCTGATGTGCGCCATGATGCGCAGCTCGATCTGCGAGTAGTCGGCCGACACGATCACGTGCCCCGGCGGCGCGACGAAGGCCTCGCGGATGCGCCGCCCCTCGGGTGTGCGGATCGGGATGTTCTGCAGGTTCGGGTCGTTGCTCGCCAGCCGCCCCGTCACCGCCACCGCCTGCGCGTAGCTGGTGTGCACGCGCCCGGTGGCCGGGTCGACCATCTGCGGCAGCTTGTCCGTGTAGGTGCCCTTGAGCTTGGCCAGGCCGCGGTGCTCGAGGATCTTCGCCGGCAGCGGGTAGTCGGCGGCGAGCTCGGTGAGCACGTCCTCGTCGGTGCTCGCCGCGCCGCTGGCGGTCTTCTTCTTCACCGGCAGCCCGAGCTTGCCGAACAGGATCTCGCCGATCTGCTTCGGGCTGCCCAGGTTGAACGGCTGTGCCGCCAGTTCGTACGCCTCGCGCTCGAGCGCGACCATGCGCTCGGCCAGCTCGCGGCTCTGCCGCGCCAGCAGCGCCGCGTCGACCAGCACGCCGTGGCGCTCGATGCGCGCGAGGATGGCGCTCACCGGCAGCTCGATGTCCTGGTAGACGCGCCGCAGCCCCGGCTCGGCGGCGATGCGCGGCCACAGCACCTGGTGCACGTGAAGCGCCATCTCGCTGTCCTCGCCCGAGTATTCGGTGGCGCGCTGCACGTCGACCTGCGAGAACGGGATCTGGTTCGCCCCCTTGCCGCACAGGTCCTCGTAGCTCAGGCCCTTGCGGTGGAGGTGCCGCTCGGCGAGCTTCTCCAGGCCGTGGCCCAGGTGCGCTTCGAGCACGTAGCTCTCGAGCAGGGTGTCGTGCGCGATGCCGGCCAGCGCGATGCCGTGGTTGGCCAGCACGTGCGTGTCGTACTTCAGGTGCTGACCCATCTTCGGCGCCCCGGCGTCCTCGAGCCAGGGCTTCAGCCGCGCCAGCACCTCGTCCAGCGGCAGTTGCGCCGGCGCGTCGGCGTAGTCGTGACGCAGCGGCACGTACGCCGCCTCGCCCGGCGTCACGGCGAAGCTGATGCCGACAATGCGCGCGCGCATGGGGTCGAGCGAGTCGGTCTCGGTGTCCAGCGCGACCAGCGCCGCGCCGGCGATGCGATGCATCCAGTGCTCGAGCCGCTCCCAGGTCAGCACGGTCTCGTAGTCGCGCGCCAGCGGCGCCGCGGCATCGTCGGCGGGCGCCGGCGCGGCCACGCCGCCGAGCGACGCCTCGAGTTCGCGTTTCCAGGTGCGAAACCCGAAGCGCTGGAAGAACTCGAGCAGGCCGTCGCGGTCGACGTCGCGCAGGGCCAGCGCGTCGAACGACGGCCAGCCGGGCACGGCGCCCGACAGGTCGCAGTCGGTGGCCACGGTGACGAGGCGCCTGGCCTGCGGCAGCCAGTCGACCGCCCTCCTCAGGTTCTCGCCGGCGGCGCCCTTGATGCCGTCGGCGGCGGCGATCACGCCGTCGAGCGAACCGTGCTCGACGATCCACTTCGCCGCGGTCTTCGGGCCCACCTTGTCCACGCCGGGCACGTTGTCGACCGCGTCGCCGACCAGCGTCAGGTAGTCGACGATGC
>CAZUBF010000005.1:0-48271 GCA_964618555.1 uncultured Azohydromonas sp. | reverse complement strand
CGTCGCGGTGTCCAAGGCGCTGCTGCTGGTGGTGGCCTTGCTCGCGGCGTGGGTGACGGCGCAGAAGCCGGCGGACATCCTGTTCCTGGTCTCGGCGGCGTTCTCGTTCGCGGCCTCGGCGTTCTTCCCGGCGCTGGTGCTCGGCATCTTCTGGAAACGCGCCAACAAGTGGGGCGCGACGCTGGGCATGATCGCCGGCCTGGGCGTCACGTTCTACTACATGGCCACCACGCAGCCCTGGCTGCGCGGCGTGTTCGGCGTGACCAGCCCGGTGCAGCTGTGGTGGGACATCCAGCCGATCGCAGCCGGCCTGTTCGGCGTGCCGACGGGCTTCGCGGTGATCATCATCGTCAGCCTGCTGACCCCCGCGCCGCGGCCGGACACGCAGACGCTCGTCGAGCACGTGCGTTACCCCGACCTGAAGGCGATCGGGCGCTGATCGCGCCACAGGCGTTGCCTTCATCCGACAGGGCCCCCTCGGGGGCCCTTTTTGTTTACGCTCGGGGCATGCCATCGAATGACCTGCCGCCGGCCTCGGGCGAACTCGTCGAGGCGCTGCGCCGCCACCCGCCGTTCGCGCGCATGGACCCCGACCACGTCACGCGTTTCGCCGCCGCGGCGCAGCCGCGGTCGTACCGGGCCGGGCAGACCGTCGTCGCGCCCGCCGACGGGCAGGTGGCCCACCTGTGGTGGCTGCGGCGGGGCCAGGTTGTCGGTCGGCGCCAGGCCGACGCGGTGCGTCCCGGCGAGCCGACGCGTTTCGAGATCGATCCCGGCGAGCTGTTCCCGGTGGGCGCCGCGCTGGGCGCGCGAGCCGTGACCTCGACCTACGTCGCCGAGGCCGACAGCGACTGCCTGCGCGTACCGCTCGACGCGGTGCAGGCGCTGGCGGCCGCCTCGACGCCGCTGGCCGAGTTCCTGCACGCACGCGTGCTGCACTACCTCGACATGTCGCGGCAGATGCTGCAGGCGACGCTGTCGTCGCAGACGCTGGCCGAACAGTCGCTCGAGACGCCGCTGGGCCGGCTGGTGCGCCAGCCGCCGGTCCACGTCGCGCCGGGCAGCGCCGTGGGCGACGCGCTGCGGGCGATGCACGAGCGGCGCATCGGCTCGGTGCTGGTGGCCGGCGACGACGGTGCGCCGCTGGGCATCCTGACGCGCCACGACGTGCTCGGGCGCATCACGCTGCCGCAGCGCGCGCTCGTCACGCCGATCGCCGAGGTGATGAGCACGCCGGTGCACGCGCTCGACGTGGCGCACACCGCGCAGGACGCCGCGCTGCTGATGTCGCGCCACGGCGTGCGCCACGTGCCCGTGACCGAACGCGGGAGGCTGGTGGGCATCGTCTCCGAGCGCGACCTGTTCGCGATGCAGCGCCTGTCGGTCAAGCAGCTCGGCAGCGCCATCCGCGGCGCGGCCGACGTCGACGCGATGCGCGCTGCCGCGCAGGACCTGCGCCAGCTCGCGCAGCGCCTGCTGGCGCAGGGCGTCGGCGCGCGCCAGCTCACCGAACTGATCAGCCACTTCAACGACCTCGTCACCGAGCGCCTGGTGCACCTGACGGCCGCGCGCCGCGGGCTCGACCTGCAGCGCGCGTGCTGGCTGGCCTTCGGCTCCGAGGGGCGCAGCGAGCAGACCATCGCCACCGACCAGGACAACGGGCTGATCTTCGCCAGCGACGACCCCGAGCGCGACAGGCCGGCGTGGCTGGCGTTCGCGCTCGAGGTCAACGAGGCGCTCGACGCCTGCGGCTACCCGCTGTGCAAGGGCGGCGTGATGGCGAGCAACCCGGCGTGCTGCCTGACCGCCGACGAGTGGGCCGCGCGCTTCGACCACTGGATCGGCCACGGCTCGCCGACCGACCTGCTCAATGCCAGCATCTACTTCGACTTCCGGGCGCTCGCCGGCCGCCTCGACCTGGCCGCACCGCTGCGCGACCGCGTCGTCGCCGACGCGGCGCGCACGCCGCGCTTCATGAAGCAGATGGCCGAAAACGCGCTGCGCAACAGCGTGCCGCTGAACTGGCTCGGCGCGATCCGCACCGAGGACCGCGACGGCCGCCAGTGGCTCGACCTGAAGCTGCACGGCACGATGCTGTTCGTCGACGCGGCGCGGTTGTTCGCGCTGGCGTTGGGCATGGCCGAGACCGGCACGCGTGCGCGTTTCGAGGCCGTCGCCCGGGCCTGGCAGGTGGCGCCGCAGGAGAGCGAGGCCTGGGCCGGCGCGTTCGAGGTGCTGCAGATGCTGCGGCTGCGCGTGCAGATCGAGCCCGGCGGCGACCCGGCCCACCCGAACCGCATCGACTTCGCGCGGCTCAACGAGATCGACCGCCGCGTGCTCAAGGAGGTCTACCGCATCGCGCGGCGGCTGCAGCAGCGCATGGAGCTGGACTACAACCGCTGAGCGACGCCTGCGCGGCGCGGCCTACGCGAGGAACTCGGCCAGCCGTCGCGCCAGCGTGAGCGGCTGGTCGTGGTGCAGCATGTGACCGCAAGGCGACAGGCGGTGGCGCTGCACGTTCGGCACTGCCGCCAGCCGCGCGTCGAACTCGTCGCGCGGGTAGCGGTGCCCCCACCACTGCGTCGTGTCGGTGAGGTCGCCGTCGACCCACAGCAGCGGCGCGGCGATGCGCCGCCAGACCTCGAGTACCTCGTCGACACGGTACAGCACCGGGTTGACGTGCTTGTGCGCCGGGTCGGCGCGCAGGTGCCAGCGCCCGTCGCCGCGCTGCTCGGCCCAGTGCGGCGCGAGCCAGGCCGCCTTGTCGGGCGCGAGCCGCGGGTTGTTGCGCAGCAGCCGAGCGGCCACCGCGCCGAGGTCGGCGTACGACTGCAGCTCGGCGGGCGCCTTCAGCGCGTCGAGCCACTGCGCATAGCGTGCCGGCGCCTGCGACGCGCGCGTGGCCGGCATGCCGAAACCCTCGAGGTTGACCAGCCGGCGGATGCGCTGCGGGCGCACGCCGGCGTAGAGCATCACGACGTTGCCGCCCATGCTGTGGCCGACCAGGTCGACCTCGCGGCCCGGTGCCAGCGCGTCGAGCAGCGCGTCGAGGTCGCCCAGGTAGTCGGGGAACCAGTAGGTGTCGACCGGCGGCGCCGTGCTGCCGCCGTAGCCGCGCCAGTCGGGCGCGATCACCCAGCGCTCGCGACGCTCGACCTCGGCGAGCGCGTCGACGACGAACTGGAACGACGCACCGACGTCCATCCAGCCGTGCAGCAGCACCAGCGGCGCGGTGCCGGGCTGCGGTTCGCCCCAGGCGGTGACGTGGTAGTCGACGCCGCGCAGCGCCAAGCGCAGCGCGGCACCGCGGCGGCGCGGGACGTAGACGGCGGCGGGCGAGGGCATGGCCGCACTGTAGCGGCCGGCGCGCCGGGATGCCGGCGCGGGCTCAGCTGACCATCTGCGCCAGCATGTGGTGCTGCAACCGCACCGGCATGTGGCGTGCCGGCAGCGCCGACTTGACCGCATAGGCCGGGAACGAGGTGTCGCGGCGCAGCGGCTCGGGGCAGGGCTCTCCCTTGGCGGTGGCCATCACCGCGACGATCGGGTTGTTCACCGCGTGGCCGCGGCGCACCACCATGCCGACCTCGCCCGAGGCGAGCATCACGAAGCAGCCGGGCGGGTACAGCCCGAACTCCTTGACCAGGGCCGCGGTCATCGGGTGGCCCGGGTCGCTCATGAACATCTCGCGCCCGGCGCGGTCGGCGCCGATCGCCTCGCGGCTGCTGCGCGGGCTGAGCTTGGCGGTGTAGACGTCGGCGCGGTGCACCAGCTGCGCGAGGTCGCCGATCTCGGTCAGCCCGGCCGGGTAGCCCGAGCCGTCGGGCGACTCGTGGTGCTGCGCGACGGCGTCGAGCCAGTCGCGGTCGGTCACGCCCGAGGCCTCGAGCATGCGCACGCTGCGCTGCGGGTGCGACAGGATCGCCTCGCGCTGCTCGCGCGTCGGCGGGGTGCCCTGGAACGCCAGCACGCCCTGCAGCTCGAGCATCGACACGTTCATCGTCAGCGCGGCCTGGAACACCCGGTGCGTGCTCGTGGCATCCCAGCCCAGGCGCATCGCCACCAGCCGGCAGACGATGGCCGCGTGCATCGAGTGGTTGACGCCGTACTGCACCAGCGGACTCTCGTCCTGGCGCATCAGCTGAAAGATCGCCAGGTCGGGGTCGCGCTCGATGAGCACCGCCACCGGGGCGCTGGCGTCCTCCAGCGCGTCCTTGAAGCGTTCGTGCCCGCAGCGGCGCAGCACGTCGTCGACGCGTTCGAAGCAGTCGTTCCACAGCTCGGGCAGCAGGTCGCGCGGTGCCGAACGGGCGCGCTCGACCGGGCTCAGCAGCTCGGTCAGGTCGACCAGCGATCCGCGCTCGAACAGCGCCTCGAGCGCGCCGTGCGAGTCGATGCGCTGGTCGCGCGCCAGCAGCAGCGTGCCGTCGGCGTCGCGCACGTTGAACGGCAGCGGCGCACCGACGGAGATGCGGTCGCGCACGGCAGCGAGCGGGGCATAGGCCATGGTCTGTGGTGTCCCGACGAATGAGTTCTTTGTGGCGTGGTCGCGGCGCCAGGCGCTGCGTGAAGCGGGTTTCGGCAGAAGACGTATCAACTTGAACACCACCGGGCGCGGCGGGCCGCCACAATCGCGGCATGAGCCCGACCCCCGTCCACGCCGCCGCCGCGGCGCGGCTGCGCCCGGCCGAGCCCGCCGACCTGGGCGCGGTGGTCGCGCTGATCGGCGAACTGGCCGACTTCGAGCGGCTGACCCACCTGCTGCAGGTCACGCCCGAGTCGCTGCATCCGCACCTGTTCGGCGAGCGGCCGGCGGCCGAGTGCCTGGTGGCCGAAGTCGACCGCGATGGCGGCGCGGCGGTCGTCGGATTCGCGCTGTTTTTCACGAACTTCTCGACGTTTCTCGGCAAGCCCGGGCTGTACCTCGAGGACCTGTACGTGCAGCCGGCGATGCGCGGGCGCGGCATCGGCCGCGCGCTGCTCGGGCGGCTCGGTGCGCTGGCGGTGGCGCGCGGCTGCGGCCGCTTCGAGTGGAGCGTGCTCGACTGGAACGCCGACGCGATCCGCTTCTACGAGAAGATGGGCGCCACCGTGCTGCCCGACTGGCGCATCTGCCGCGTCACCGGCGAAGCGCTGCAGCGCTTCGCCGGGCGATGAGGCGCGGCGCCGCCGGGCTGGCCGCCGCGCTGCTGCTGACCACGGCGATGGTGAGGGCTGCCGGCATCGATGTCCACGCGCTGTGGGACTACGGCCGTCCGGCCGAGTCGGAGGCGCGGTTCCGCGAAGCGCTGAAGACCGCGACCGGCGACGACGCGCTGGTGCTGCGCACGCAGATCGCGCGCACCTACTCGCTGCGCCGGCGCTTCGACGAGGCGCACGCCGAACTCGACGCGATCACGCCGCAGGTGGCCGCGGCGGGCGACGAGGTGCGTGTGCACGCGCTGCTCGAGCGCGGGCGCACGCTGCGCTCGTCGGGCCGGCCAGCCGACGCGCGGCCGCTGTTCGAGCAGGCCGTCGACACGGCGCAGCGCGCCGGCCTCGAGCGCCTGGCCGCCGACGCGATGCACATGGTCGCGCTGGTCGAGCCCGACGCCGACGCGGCGATCGACTGGCACCGGCGCACCATCGCCTACGCGCGCGCGGCGCAGGACCCGAAGGCCCGCGGCTGGGCCGCGCCGGCGCTGAACAACCTCGGCGACACGCTGCGCCGGGCGCGCCGGCTCGACGAGGCGCTGGCCGCGTTCCGCGAGGCCGAGCAGGCCTATGCGCAGCGCGACCCCGCCGGCGAGGCGGTGCGCGTAGCGCGCTGGCAGGTGGCCAACGTGTTGCGGCTGCTCGGGCGCATCGACGAGGCGCTGGCGATGCAGCTCGACCTCGAGCGGCGCAACGCCGAAGCCGGCGAACCCGACGGCTACGTGTTCGAGGAACTCGCGCTGCTGTACGACGCGCTGGGCGACGCGACGCGCGCGGCCGCGTACCGCGAGCGCCATCGCCTGGCCACGCCGCCGCGCTGAGCGCGCGCCGGCGATCGGTGGAGCCGCCGATGTCGCACGCCGCGGCGCGCGCCTAAGCTCGCGGCCATGAGCGCGTACGACGACCGCAGGCCCGACGCCTACCGTCACCTGCATTGCAACTTCCGCTGGCGCGTGCCGGCACGGTTCAACATCGCCGAGGTCTGCGCGCGGCGCTGGGCGCGCGCCACCCCCGACGCGGTGGCGATCCGCTGGGAGCACGAGGACGGTCGCGGCGGCTGCGTGGGTTACGGCGCGCTGCAGGGCGAAGCGAACCGGCTGTCGCACGCGCTGCGTCGGCTCGGCGTGGCGCGCGGCGACCGCGTCGCGATCGTCATGCCGCAGCGCGTCGAGACCGCGGTGGCGCACCTGGCCGTCTACCAGCTCGGCGCGGTGGCGATGCCGCTGTCGATGCTGTTCGGCCCCGAGGCGCTCGAGTTCCGGCTGCGCGACAGCGCCGCGCGCGTGGCGCTGGTCGACGAGACCGCCGCGGCGAACCTGCTGGCGGTGCGTGCGAACTGCCCCGCGCTGCGCCACGTCGTCGCGGTCGGCGGTGCGCTGGGCGCCGGCGACGCCGACTGGCCGGCGCTGCTGGCGCGCGAGCGCGACACGTTCGACCCGGTCGGCACGCGCGCCGACGACGCCGCGGTGCTGGTGTACACGAGCGGCACCATCGGGCCGCCGAAGGGCGCGCTGGTCCCGCATCGCGCGCTGATCGGCAACCTGAGCGGGTTCGTGTGCAGCCAGAACTGGTTCCCGCACACCGTCGACGGATCGCCCGCGGTGTTCTGGTCGCCCGCCGACTGGGCCTGGACCGGCGGGCTGATGGACGCGCTGCTGCCCACGCTGTACTTCGGCCGCGAGATCGTCGCGTACCAGGGCCGCTTCGCGCCCGAGCGCGCCTTCGAGCTGATGCAGCGCCACCGCGTGACGCACGGCTTCCTGTTCCCGACCGCGCTGAAGGCGATGATGAAGGCCGTGCCCGACCCGCGCCGCGACTACCCCGGGCTGGCGCTGCAGGCGGTGATGAGCGCCGGCGAGGCGGTCGGCGACGCGGTGTTCGCCTACGGCCGCGACGCGCTGGGCGTGACCGTCAACGAGATGTTCGGCCAGACCGAGATCAACTACGTGGTCGGCAACTGTGCGCGCTGGCGCGACGCGCACGGGCGCTGGCACGCCGGGTGGCCGGCGGTGGCGGGCAGCATGGGTCGCGCCTACCCGGGGCACCGCGTCGCGGTGATCGACGACGACGGCCGCGAGTGCCCGCCCGGCACGCCGGGCGACGTCGCGGTGCACCGCCGCGACGTGCACGGCGCTGCCGACCCGGTGTTCTTCCTCGGCTACTGGGGCAACGACGCCGCGACGCGCGCCAAGTTCACCGGCGACCCGACGGACTCGTGGTGCCGCACCGGCGACACCGCGGTGATGGACGGTCAGGGCTACCTCTGGTACCAGGGCCGCGGCGACGACATGTTCAAGGCCGCCGGCTACCGCATCGGGCCGAGCGAGGTCGAGAACTGCCTGGTCACACACCCTGCGGTGGCCAACGCCGCGGTGGTGCCCAAGCCCGACGCCGAACGCGGTGCGGTGGTCAAGGCCTACGTGGTGCTCGCGCCGGGCTATCGGGGCGACGCGGCGCTGGTCGAGCAGTTGCAGCGTCACGTGCGCGGGCGGCTGGCGCCGTACGAGTACCCGAAGGAGATCGAGTTCATCGACGCGCTGCCGATGACCACCACCGGCAAGGTGCAGCGGCGCGTGCTGCGCCTGCTCGAGGAGCAGCGGGCCCGTTGATCGCGGTCGCCGGTGCACGCCGGGGCCGGGCTGCCTGCCGCCGCGCAGCGCGGGTCGGCGCTCCCACCGGGCGGGCGTGCCGATCGCCTACGCGCGACGCGAAGCGGGCGCCGGTGTCGCTGGCGCGGCGGCGGTCGGCGCGCCGCTGCTCAGGCGCCCGACGAGCACCAGCCCGGCGGCGATCGCTCCGACGCCGGCGGCCTGCTGCAGCGCATCCAGCGTGTGCGCATGCCACAGGAACAGCGAGGTGGCGCCGAGCAGCCCCGCGAACAGCACCACTGCCGCCGCGATCGCGGCGGGGTGCGCCGGCGGGTCGTAACGCTCGCGAGCCAGGTCGAACGGTGGGTGCGGGAAACGCGCCGCGACGTCGGCCGGCCGCCAGCCCGGCGGGCCGAGCCACACGCGCAGCTTGTCGGCCCAGCGCGCGGTGTGCCAGCTGTCGCGTGCCAGCGCGACGTACACCGCGACGTTGGCCCACAGCGGGTTCCAGCTGCGCAGTGCCGTGCGCGTGCCGTAGACGCAGGGCTCGCCGTCGTCCTCCTCGGCGAAGCTGCCGAACAACCGGTCCCAGACGACCCAGATGCCGCCGTAGTTGCGGTCGAGGTAGCGGTCGTTGACGGCGTGGTGCACGCGGTGATTGCTCGGCGAGCAGAACCAGCGGTCGAACCAGCCGAGCTTGCCGACCTGCTGCGTGTGCACCCAGTACTGGTACAGCAGGTCGACCAGCGCGACCACGGCGAACACCTGCGGCGGGAACCCGAGCACCGCCATCGGCACGTAGAAGATCCAGCCGAGCAGGAACCCGCTCGACGTCTGGCGCAGCGCGGTCGACAGGTTGTAGTCCTCGCTCTGGTGGTGCACCGCGTGCGCGGCCCAGAACAGCGCGCTGGTGTGGCCCAGCCGGTGCTGCCAGTAGTAGCACAGGTCGTAGACCACCACTGCCGCCAGCCACACCGCCACCGCGTCGGCCGGCAGCCGCCACAACGCGACGTGCTCGAAGACCGCGGCGTAGATGCCGATGCGCAGCACGCGGCCGAACACCGCGGTGACCTGGCTGAGGATGCCCAACCCGATCGAGTTCAGCGCGTCGTTCCAACGGTAGGTGTTGCGCCCGCGCGCGACGCCGACCGCGAACTCGATCGCGATCAGCAGCAGGAACACGGGGGTGGCCAGGACGATGATCTGCGCGCCGGTCATGGACGGGATGATCGCAGAGGTTGATGCGATGCGATCACGGCGATGCGCTCGACGGTCCAGCGCCAGCGTCGCCGATCACGGCGCCTGGTTCCCCCGTTGACCGGGTCGGCGCCGTGTCGTCGTTCAAGGCAGCGTGCGGTGCGTCCTGCGGCAATGCGGCGTGCGCCCGGGCGGCGGCGCTTCACCTCGGCGGTCGGCGCTGCGCGCCGACTGCCCTGCGGTACTCGCGCCCGCGGCCCGGCGCCGAACTCGCTGCGCTCCCTGCGGTCGCTTCGCTCGCACAGCGTCGCCGAGTCAGTGCACGAAGCGCGCTGTCGCGCGCGACCCCGGGCCGAGCAGCGCAGCGCAGTCGGCCTGCAAAGGCCGACCGGTACAGGGTGATCCCGCAGCGGGTGCCGCCTGCCGCGACGCGGCCACGCTCGAACGATCAGGCATTCGCGATCGCAGCCAATGGTCCGCAGACGTTGGCCAAGACGAGGACGGGCCGCGTGCGGTCACCTTCGAGGTCGAGGTCGCTTCAGGCCGTGGCCGCGACCGGCAGCAACGTGCGCACCGCTTCGGCGATCGCGTCGGCGCTCGGCACGCCGGCCTGCTCGAGCACCCACGACGACGGCGCCGGGGCGTCGGGTCCGGTGAGGCGGCGCAGCGGCGCGCGCAGCGCGTCGAACGCACGCTCGCCGACGATCGCCGCGACCTCGGCACCGACGCCGCAGGGTGATGCGGCCTCGTGCACGACGACCAGCCTGCCGGTGCGACGCACCGATCGCAGCAGCGCCGCCTCGTCGAGCGGCTTGAGCGTGCGCAGGTCGATCACCTCGGCCGAGATGTCCTGCGCCGCCAGCTGGTCGGCGGCCTGCAGGCACGCGCCGACGGTCTTCGCGTACGACACCAGCGTCACGTCGTCGCCGCGTCGCGCGACCGCGGCCTGCCCGAGCGGCACCACGTGTTCGCCGGCAGGCACCTCGCCCGGGGTGAAGCCCAGCGCCAGGTCGGTGAAGAACATCACCGGGTTGGGGTCGCGGATCGCGGCCTTCAGCAGCCCCTTGTGGTCGGCCACGCCGTGCGGCATCACCACCTTCAGCCCCGGGGCGTGCACGAACATCGCCTCCAGGTTGTGGTTGTGCTGCGCGCCCACGGCCCAGCCGGCGCCGGTGGTGGTCAGCACGACGAGCGGGAACTCGAACTGCCCGCCCGACAGGTAGCGCAGCTTGCCGGCGCTGTTGACGATGGCGTCCATCGCCAGCGTCAGGAACGGCGCGAACAGCAGGTCGATCACCGGGCGCAGGCCCATCGCGGCGGCGCCGGCGGCGGTGCCGGCGATGATGCCCTCGGCCAGCGGGGTGTTGCGCACGCGGTCGGGGCCGAACTCGGCAAGCAGCGCGCGGCGCTTGGTGGCGACGCCCTCGCCGAAGATCAGCACGCGGTCGTCGCGGCGCATCTCCTCGGCCAGCGCCTGTTCGATGGCGTCGTTGGCGGTCAGGGTGGAGGTCATGAGGTTGCTCCTGGAGGTGGGGTCAGGCGTAGACGTCGGTGGTCAGCTCGCGCGGTTCGGGCCAGGGCGAGGCCTGCGCGAAGGCGAGCGCGGCGTCGATCGTCGCGTCGACGCGCTGCTGCAGGTGCGCCAGCTCGCCGGCGCCGATCACGCGCTCGGCCTGCAGCCGCGTCGACAGCGTGTCGATCGGGTCGCGCAGCGCCCAGCGCGCGCGCTCGTCGGCGTCGACGTAGGACTGGTCGTCGGGCTCGAAGTGGCCGCGTGCGCGCCAGGTCTCGAGCTCGAGGAACGCCGGCCGCCCGGTGGCGCGGATGCGCTGCACCGCGGCCAGCGCCGCCGCGTGCACCGCCTCGACGTCGTTGCCGTCGACGGTGGCGGCGTCGATGCCGTGCGCGGCGGCCCAGGTCGGCGCGATGCGCTCCATCGGCATCGTCTCGCGGCGGTGCACGAAGGCCTGCCACTGGTTGTTCTCGCACACGTACAGCAGCGGCAGCTGCCAGGTCACGGCCAGGTTCAGCGACTCGTGGAAGATGCCCTCGCACGCGGCGCCGTCGCCGAAGAACACCGCGGTGATGCCGCCGCGGTGCGTTTCCGGTGCGCGCATCTTCTGCGCCAGCGCCACGCCGGGGGCCAGCGACAGTTCGCCGCCGACGATGGTCGAGGTCAGCACCACGCCGAGTTCCTTGGCGGCGATGTGCAGCGAACCGCTCTTGCCCTTGCAGTAGCCGTCGCGGCGGCCCATCACTTCGGCGAGCAGGCGGCCCGGGTCGGCGCCGCGCGCGAGCAGGTGGCCGGCGCTGCGGTGGTTGGTCAGGATCAGGTCGTCGGCGTGCAGCGCGCGCACGACGCCGACCGCGGCAGCCTCCTGGCCGACGGCGGTGCAGGTGCCGGGCACGCCGTGAGGCTGCAGTGCGGCCAGGCGCTGCTCGTAGGTGCGGATCAGCAGCATCGCCTCGAGCATCGCGATGCGTTCGGTGGCTTTCATCGGGGGTGTCCTCGATCGGTGGTGACGATGCGTCGCACTGTAGGCAGCGCCGGCGCGGCGGTCATGATCCGAAGGAGCCATCGGCGCCGGCCGCGGCGGGCCATCGGCGGCGTGCCGGCGCGGTGACCCGGCATGGGGCACACTGCCGCGCTCGAAAGGAGCCCGCGACGATGGAGCACATTTCCCTGGGCCGCAGCGACCTCGTGGTCAGCAAGGTCTGCCTCGGCACGATGACGTTCGGCGAGCGCCAGGTCGACGAACGCACGGCGTTCTCGATCCTCGACCGCGCGCTCGAGCGCGGCGTCGACTTCATCGACACCGCCGAGATGTACCCGGTGCCGCCGAGCGCCGAGCGCTTCGGCGACACCGAACGCATCGTCGGGCGCTGGTTCGCGCAGCGCCCCGGCGCCCGGCACAAGGTGGTGCTGGCGACCAAGGTCAGCGGCGCCGCGCGCGCCTACCACTGGATCCGCGGCGGCAAGGCCGACCTCGAACCCGACGACATCGTCGCCGCGTGCGACGCCAGCCTGCAGCGCCTGGGCACCGACGTGATCGACCTGTACCAGATCCATTGGCCGGTGCGCCACGTGCCGATGTTCGGTGGCCTGTACTTCGACCCGTCGAAGGACCGCCCCGCCACCCCGATCGAAGCGCAACTCGAGGCGATGCAGCGGCTGGTGAAGGCCGGCAAGGTGCGCGCCGTGGGCGTCAGCAACGAGACGCCGTGGGGCGTGGCCGAGTTCGTGCGCATCGCCGACGCGCAAGGCCTGCCACGCATCGCCACGGTGCAGAACCCGTACGGCCTGGTCAACCGCGTGGTCGACAACGGCCTCGACGAGATGCTGCACCACGCCGGCGTGTCGCTGCTGGCGTACTCGCCGCTGGGTTTCGGGCTGCTCAGCGGCAAGTACGACGAGCGCGGCCTCGACGACCCGGCGCGCCCGGGCCGGCTGGCGATCTTCGACAGCATGAAGCAGCAGCGCTGGGGCCGTGCCGATTCGCTCGCCGCGGCGCGCCGCTACAACGCGTTGGCGCGCGAGCACGGCCTGACGCCGGTGCAGCTCGCGCTGGCGTTCTGCTACCGCAACTGGCGCGTGGCCAGCACGATCATCGGGGTGACCAGCGTGGCGCAGCTCGACGAGAACCTCGGCGCCTGGGACACGCCGCTGTCGAGCGGCCTGCTGGCCGAGATCGACCGCATCCGCTGGGAGATCCGCGACCCGGGGCAGTGAAGGCGGCTGCTACGATCGCGCCCGTCCTTCCGGAGCATGCGCATGAAGCGATGGGCTTTGACGATCGCGCTGGCGGTGGCCACAGGCGGCGCGGTGGCCGAGACGCTGACCTGCCCGCTGCCCGCTTCGGCGGAGCAGGTGGCCCCCTGCCCGAGCGACGACGAACTGCGACACACCTACACCGGCTACTGTTCCGACAACGCGCGGCTGTACGGGCGCGAAGCCGAGATCTGCTCGCGCTTCGAGAACTACCGCGCGCTGAAGAACACCGCGCTGTGGGAAGCGGGCGACGGCGCGTTCCAGGGCTACCTGTCGTGTGAGCTGCCGCGCGCGACGATCGCTGCGCTGCAGCCGCTGCGCGTGGTGGTGGGCCGCCAGGGTTCGGTCACGCGCGTGGCCTGCAGCTATGCACAAGGCGTGACGTTCACGCTGCGCACCAAGGCGCGCTGCGAGGTGCTCGGCACCGGCCAGTGCGAAGGCGACCCGGCGGGCTGCCGGGTGCGCTGCGACTGACGACGCGTCGGCGCGCCACCGGCCGGGCCGGCTCGGACCGGGCGCGTGCCGGTGCCGCGGCGTGGCAGCATCGGACGATGGCGAAGAAGGACAGGCACGTCAGCGCAACCCCGGCCACGCAGTGGCTCGACCGCGCCGGCGTGGCCTACACCGGGCACCCCTACGACTACGTCGAGCGCGGCGGCACCGCCGAGTCGGCGCGCCAGCTCGGCGTCGACGAGCACATGGTGGTGAAGACGCTGGTGATGCAGGACGAGCGTGCGCAGCCGCTGGTGGTGCTGATGCACGGCGACCGCGAGGTCAGCACGAAGAACCTCGCGCGCGACATCGGCGCCAAGGCCGTCGAGCCGTGCCGGCCCGAGGTCGCGCAGCGCCACAGCGGTTACCTGGTCGGCGGCACCTCGCCGTTCGGGCTGCGCAAGGCGATGCCGGTGTACGTGCAGGCCAGCGTGCTCGCGCTGCCGCGCATCTACATCAACGGCGGGCGGCGCGGGTACCTGGTGGGCCTCGCGCCGCAGGTGCTCGTCGACGTGCTCGGCGCGCGCGCGGTCGACTGCGCGCTCTGACCGGACGCGGCGCCGCCGCCGCTTACACTGGCGGCTTCCCGTCGCCGCACGTCACGACCCCCGCCGCATGTCCTTCGCCTGGAGCCTGGCGGCCGTCGCTGTCGCCTACCTGATCGGTTCGCTGTCGTTCGCGGTCATCGTCAGCCGGCTCGCCGGGCTGGCCGACCCGCGCAGCTACGGCTCGCGCAACCCCGGCGCGACCAACGTGCTGCGCTCGGGCCACCGCGGCGCGGCGGCGGTCACGCTGGCGCTCGACGCGCTCAAGGGCTATCTGCCGGTGCTCGCGGTGCTGTGGTGGGGGCCGCGTTTCGGGCTGGGCACCGACACCGCCGCGTGGGTCGGGCTGGCGGCGTTCGTGGGCCACCTGTGGCCGGTGTTCTTCCGCTTCGCCGGCGGCAAGGGCGTGGCCACCGCGGCCGGCGTGCTGTTCGCGCTGAACCCGCTGCTCGGCCTGGCGACGCTGGCCACCTGGGTCATCGTCGCGGGGTTCTTCCGCTACTCGTCGCTGGCGTCGATCGTCAGCGCGCTGTTCGCCCCGTTCTACCAGTTGCTCATCTGGGGGCCGGACACGCTGGTGCTCGCGATCGCGCTCATGAGCCTGCTGCTGGTGTGGCGCCACGAGGCGAACATCCGCAAGCTGCTGGCCGGCACCGAGTCGCGGCTCGGCCAGAAGGCCGCCACCGGCACCGCGGCGCCGCGGCGCGCGGGCCATCACCACAAAGGAGCGAAGAGATGACGCTGCAACGCTACGACGTCGGCGCGCGCATGTCCGAGATGGCGGTGCACGACGGCACCGTCTACCTCGCCGGGCAGGTCGCCGCCGACGAGACGCAGGACATCTACGGCCAGACGCGGCAGGTGCTCGACGCCATCGACGCGTTGCTCGCGCGTGCCGGCAGCGACAAGTCGAAGATCCTGCGCGCGCAGATCTTCCTCGCCGACATGGCGGACTTCACGGCGATGAACAGCGTGTGGAACGAGTGGGTGGTGCGCGACCACACGCCGCCTCGCGCCACGGTGCAGGCGGCGCTGGCCAAACCGGCGTGGAAGATCGAGATCGTCGTCACCGCGGCGGTCTAGCGCGCGCTACGCGGCCAGCCCCAGCGACGCGGCGTCGCCGCGGCCCTCGCGCACCAGCACCGGCACGTCGCCGCTGAGGTCGATCACGGTGGTCGGCTGCATCGGGCACGCGCCGGCGTCGACGACGGCCTGCAGCAGCTTCTGGAATCGTTCGCGGATCTCGTGCGGGTCGTTCATCGGCTCGGTGTCGCCGGGCGCGATCAGCGTGGTCGCCAGCAGCGGCTGTCCGAACAGCGCCAGCAGCTCCTGCGTCACGCGGTGGTCGGGCACGCGCAGCCCGATGGTGCGCCGCGACGGGTGGCTCAGCCGCCGCGGCACCTCCTTCGTCGCCTCGAGGATGAAGGTGTAGGGCCCGGGCGTGGCCAGCTTGAGCAGCCGGTACTGGCGGTTGTCGACCCGCGCGAACCGCGCCAGTTCCGACAGGTCGCGGCACAGCAGCGTCAGGTGGTGCCGGTCGTCGACCTGGCGGATGCGCCGCAGTGCCTCGGCGGCCGCCTTGTCGTCGAGGTGGCACACCAGCGCGTAGCTCGAGTCGGTCGGGATGGCCGCGACGCCGCCGGCGTGCAGGATCTGCGCCGCCTGCCTGAGCAGCCGCGGCTGAGGGTTGTCGGGGTGGACCTCGAAGTACTGCGACATCGGCGCATTGTCCGCCAGCACCGCCGTGCTTCACGCCGGCTTCAGCCTGCACCGCTAAGCTCGCGCGATGGCGCAGGTGCGGCAACCCGAGGTGGCCGACGCGGCGACCGGCGTGGTCCGTGACCGCGCCGTGCGGCCGACGCGGCGCTGGTGGCTGCAGGTCGGCGCGCTGGCGTTGCTCGCGGCCGCGTCGCGATTCGCGCTGTTGGCCGCGGTGCTGGGCAGCGGCGACGTCGCACTGCATGTCGACGAGGCGCAGTACTGGGACTGGTCGCGCGAGCTGGTCTGGGGCTACTACTCGAAGCCTCCGGTCATCGCGGCGCTGATCGGCGCTTCGACGGCGCTGTTCGGCGACGGCGTCGTGGGGGTCAAGGCGCTCGCGATGCTGTGCTGGCCGGCCGCCGCGCTGGTGCTGGCACGCCTGGCGTTCGCGATCGCGCGGCACGAAGGCGCCGGCATCGCGGTTGCCGAACGCGCCGGCGTCTGGGCCGCCGTCGTCTTCCTCGTGTCGGCGCCGGCCGGCGTGCTCGGCCTGGCGGCAACCACCGACGCGCCGCTGTTGCTGGGCTGGTCGCTGGCGGCGCTGGCGCTGTGGCATGCGTCGTGCACCGGCGGCCGTCGAGCGTGGGCGATGTTCGGCGTGGCGGCGGCGTTCGCGATGCTGTCGAAGTACACGGCCGCCGCGCTGGCGCTGGCTGCCGTCGCGGTCGCCGTCGTCCCGGCGGGCGGTCCGCGCGGCGCGACGTGGCGGGGACAACGGCCGACGGGGCCGCTGCTGGCCGGTGCCGTCGTGCTGGTGGTACTGGCGCCGCACCTCGCGTGGAATGTGGCGCAGGGCTGGCCGACGCTGCGGCACACGGTCGAGATCACCGCCGCGGCGACGCCGCTGGCGCCGGCGCGCGCCGCGGCGGCGTTTGCGTCGTGGCTGATCGGGCAGGCCGTGCTGCTGGGGCCGGTGTGGGGATGGTGGCTGTGGCGGCACGCGCGACGACCGGCGCGCCCGGCGTCGACCGGCCTGAGGGTGTACCTGGCCGCGCTGGTGTGGCCGCTGCTCGCTCTCGGCGCGGTGCAGGCGCTGCACGCCGGCGCCGAGGTCAACTGGACCGCGCCGGTGCTGGTCGGGTTCACGCTGTGGCTGGCGCTGCGGCTCGCCGAGCCACCCGAGGCGCCGCCGGCGCTGGCCAGCGCGCGCCGGCTGGCGTGGGCGCAGGCCCTGCTGGTGGCCGCGGCGATGCTGATCCCGGCGCTGGCGCTGCGGGCGATGCCGGACACCGCGACGCTGCCCAAGGTGCTCGACGCGTGGTCGCGCATGCGCGGGTGGGGCACGGCCTACGGCGAACTGCGCGCGCCGCTGCGGCAGGCGCTGGACGAGATGCCCGGCGCGCCCGTCGTCGCGACGAGCCGCGCGCTGGCGGCGCAGGGTCGCCATCGCTGGCGCGACCTGGCGCTGGACTGGCGCGCGTGGCGGCCGCTCGACGATGCCGGTCGGCCGCTGCCGGCGCGCGACCACTATCAGTTCACGCGACCGTGGTCGCCGCGGCCCGGACAGGCCGTGATCGTGCTCAGCGAGGGCGACCCGCCGCCTGCGCTGCGCAGTCAGCTCGTCGACTGGCGGCCTCTCGGCGCCGCCGACGCGGTGCAGGCCGGCGCGCACCGCGTGCCGCTGCGGCTGTGGCGGGCGTCGGTGCCGATGGAGGCCACGCGGTGAGCCGCGCGGCGCGGCGGCGCCTCGTGACGGCGCTGCACTGGGCACCGCTGGGGCTGCTCGGACTGGCGTTCGTGGTCTGGCCGGGGCTCGACCTGGCGATCAGCGCGGCGCTGCACGACCCGCTTCGCACCCCGGCCTTCTTCGCCGCCGACCACCCCCTGGTGCGGGCGTCGTACGTCGCCGTGCCGTGGCTGGGACGCGGCGCGTTGCTGGCTGCGGCGGCGGTCACGCTGTGGCCGCGCCCACGCGCCGGCCGATGGCGCCGGCGTGCCGCGCTGCTGCTGGGCGTGGCGGTGCTGGCCAACGGCGCGGCGGTATCGTGGTTGCTGAAGGACCATGGGGGGCGCCCGCGGCCGCTCGCGGTGCACGAGTTCGGCGGCGACCAGCCCTTCGTCGCCGCGCTGCGGCCCGGCGGGCCGTGCGACCGCAACTGCTCGTTCGTCAGCGGTCACGCGGCGACCGGGTACGCGCTGATGGCCGTGGGGCTGCTGTCGGCACCGGCAACCCGCCGCCGCTGGACCGCCGCCGGGCTGGCCGCTGGCACCGCGATCGGCGTCGGGCGGGTGCTGCAGGGCGGCCACTTCGCCAGCGACGTGGTGTTCGCCGCGATCGTCGTCGGTGGCGTGTGCAGCCTGCTGCGCACGGCGTGGCTGCACGCGCGGCTGCGGCGCCGCCGCCGGCGTCTGGCGCCCCGGTGCGCGACCTGAGGGCGCGCGCCGCGGTCAGTCGCCGATCGTGTCGACGGTCACCGGCGACGGCGGGCGCTGCCCCGGCGCGCTGCGCACGTTCAGCCAGGCGCTGGTGGCGCCGCAGGCGGCGATGACCGCCATGCCCAGCGTCGCCCAGCCGTCGGGCACGTGGCCGAACGCGACCCATCCGGCGGCGGTGGCGAAGACGATCTGGAGGTACGTGAACGGCATCAGCAGCCCCACCGGCGCGGTGCCCATCGCGAGGATCAGCAGCAGGTGGCCGACGGTGCCCAGCAGCCCGACCAGCAGCAGCAGCGCCAGCGTCGACGGGGCCGCGGCGGCCAGCGCCGGCCGGGCTTCGACGCCGGGCAGTGCGATCAGCACCGCCGAGCTCAGCGCCGCGCCGATCAGGCCGGTGTACAGGTGCGTCGTCAGCGGATGCTCGTGGCCGGCGAGCCGGCGCGTGAGCACCTGGAATGCCGCGTAGCACAGCGCGGCCAGCGCCGGGATCGCCGCAGCCCAGCCGAACAGCCCGCTGCCGGGTTGCAGCACGACGAGCACGCCGGCAAACCCGCCGGCCACCAGCACCCAGCGCAGGCGCGAGATGCGCTCGTGCAGCAGCGTCGCGGCGACCACCGTGACGATCACCGGGGTGACCATGATCACCGCGGTGAACTCGGCCACCGGCAGGTGCTGCAGGCCGACGAATCCCAGCGCGCTGACGCTGAGCAGCAGCACGCCGCGCAGCAGCTGGAAGCGCGGGTGGGCGCTGCGCCACAGCGACCGCCGCGACGGCACCGCCAGCCACAGCGCCATCGCCAGCGCCTGGAACGCGTAGCGGGCCCACAGCACGACCAGCACCGACATCGTCGCGCCGATGACCTTGACGCTGGTGTCGAGCACGGCGAAGCAGGCCGCCATCAGCGCGATCAGCGTCACGCCCAGCAGCGGGCGCGGCGCCGGCAGCGCGCCGGCGTGCGCGGTCACGGACGGTCCACGCGCTGCGTCAGCGCCTGCCACACCGGCGTCAGGCGACCGGGCAGGTCGGGCAGGGCGCCGAGGTCGGTGCGGCTCTCGTCGGGGTCGTGGAAGTCGCTGCCGCGCGAGGCGAGCAGGCCGAACTCGGTCGCAAGCTCGGCGTAGGTCGCGTACTCGGCGGTGCTGTGGCTGCCGGTCACGACCTCGACGCCGCGCCCGCCGTGGGCGACGAACTCGACGAACAGCGCGTACTCCTCGGTCGGGGTGAAGCGATAGCGCGCCGGGTGCGCGATCACCGCCACGCCGCCGGCGTCGGTGATCCAGCGCACCGCGTCGCCGAGCCGCGCCCAGCGGTGCGGCACGTACCCCGGCTTGTCTTCGACGAGAAAGCGGCGGAACACCTCGTGCGTGTCGGCGCAGTGGCCGGCCTCGACGAGGAAGCGCGCGAAGTGCGTGCGCGAGATCAGTTCGGGGTTGCCCACGTACTTCAGCGCGCCTTCGTAGGCGCCGCGGATGCCCACCTGCGTCAGGCCGGCAGCCATCTTGCGCGCGCGGCGCTCGCGTCCGCCGCGGGTGGCCGCGAGCCCGTCGCGCAGCCTTGCGTCGTCGGGGTCGAACCCCAGGCCGACGACGTGCACGGTGCGATCGGCGAAGGTGACCGAGACCTCGCAGCCGCTCAGGTACGGCAACCCCAGCGCCAGCGCCGCGTCACGGGCGCGACGCTGACCGCCGACCTCGTCGTGGTCGGTCAGCGACCACAGTTGCACGCCGTTGGCATGCGCCCGCGCGGCCAGCGCCTCGGGGCTGAGCGTGCCGTCCGACACGTCGGAGTGGCAATGCAGATCGGCATTCAGTAAGCTGGGGTCGTTCACCGACGGATTGTAGGGGGATACCCTTGGCCCCACACCCGCAAAGCCCACCCGAGACGCCCGAGACGACGCGTCGCGCAAGCCGCTCGGCGCTGGTCGACACGTTGCTCGGCGCGATCGCGGCGCTGCCGGTGATCGCCGTGCTGATCGGCTCGGGCGACCTGTTCGTCGCCGTCGCCGCGCTGCTGCCGGTGGCGGTGATGGCGGTGTGTTCGCTCGACCCGCCCGACATCGCGCAGCTCGCGGCGCGGCTGCGCGACCAGCGCCGCCGTTGACGGGTTCTCGCGGTCAGCCGTCGCTGCGCTCGAGGCGCACGATGCGCGCGTCGGCGCTGTCGGTGAGCACGTAGATCCAGCCGTCGGGGCCCTGTCGCACGTCGCGGATGCGCGCGTTGAGCGATCCCAGCAGCCGCTCCTCGCCGACCACGCGGGTGCCCTCCAGGCGCAGGCGCACCAGCACCTGGGAGCGCAGCGCGCCGAGCAGCACGCTGTCCTTCCACTCCGGGTAGCGCGGGCTGGTGACGAAGGCCAGGCCGCTCGGCGCGATCGAGGTCGGCAGCCACAGGTGCACCGGCGCGACGACGTCGGCACGCTCGGTGCCCTCGCCGATCCTCGTGCCGGTGCCGTAGTTGCGACCGTGGGTGATCACCGGCCAGCCGTGGTTCTTTCCGCCTTCGGTCAGGTTCAGCTCGTCGCCGCCCTGCGGTCCGTGTTCGTGCGTCCACAGCGCACCGGTGGCCGGGTGGATCGCCGCGCCCTGCACGTTGCGGTGGCCATAGCTCCAGATCTCGGGCCGCGCGCCGGCGCGGCCGACGAACGGGTTGTCGGCCGGCACCCGGCCGTCGGGCTCGATGCGCACCACCTTGCCGATGTGGTTGTCGAGCACCTGCGCATCGTCCTTGCGCGAACTGCGGTCGCCCAGCGTGACGAACAGCCGACCGTCGCGCGCGAACGCCAGCCGCGAGCCGAAGTGGTGGCTGCCCGCGACCTTGGGGTGTTGGCGGAAGATCACCTGCACGTCGGCGAGGCGGCTACCGTCGAGCCGGCCGCGCGCCACCGCCGTGCCGTTGGCGTCTCCCTCGGCGCCCGGTTCGCTGTAGGTCCAGTAGACGAGGCGGTTGTCGGCGAACTTCGGGTCGAGCGCGACGTCGAGCAGCCCGCCTTGCCCGCCCGCGGCCACCGGCGGCAGCCCGGCCAGGGGCGCACCGAGGGTGCCGTCGCGTTCGACGATGCGCATGCGCCCCGGCCGTTCGGTGACCAGCATGCGGCCGTCGGGCAGGAACGCCAGGCCCCAGGGGTGCTGGAGGCCCCGGGCGACGGTGACGGGCTTCAGGTCGACGGCCGTCGCCAGGAAGGGCATGAACAGCAGCAGGGCGAGGGCGAGCGTGGGCGGCAGGCGCATGGCAACGGCGTGCAGAGGGTGACGACGACGTGGTTCGACGTCGTCCGCCGCGGGAAGTTCGCACGCACGCGCGACGCGCCGAGTTCAGTCGACGCCGGTGGCGGCCTCGAGCACCATCTGCACGCGCTGCTGACCCTGGTACTCGTCGAGCGCCAGCCGCCACGCCACCCGTGCGCGCGCCGGCAGCGGCTCGGTGCGGCCGAACCAGATCGCCTCGCGCGGTGCGGCGCGTGCATCGCCGGCGGGCGTGAGGCGCAGCTTCAGGTGGCGCTCGCCGACCAGGCGCTGCGCCAGCACGTCGACGACCTCGCTGAACAGCGGCGGTTCGAACGACGGGCCCCAGACCTGCGCGTCGAGCACGCGCGCGGTCTCGGCGTTGTAGTACTCGACCGGCAGCGCGCCGTCGGTGCGCCAGCGCCGCTGCAGCGTCGCGTCGTCCAGGCACTCGGCGGCGACGCGCACGAAGGCGTCGGCGAAGCGTGCGAACTCGGCTTCGGCGAGCGTGCAGCCGGCGGCCATCGCGTGGCCCCCGAAGCGCAGCAGCACGCCGCGCTCGCGCTTGGCGACCAGGTCCAGCGCGTCGCGCAGATGGAAGCCGGGGATCGAACGGCCCGAGCCCTTGAGCAGCCCGTCGGCGCCGCGTGCGAAGACGAAGGTCGGGCGGTGCAGCCGGTCCTTCAGCCGCCCGGCGACGATGCCGACCACGCCCTCGTGGAACGACGCGTCGAACAGTGCCAGCGCCGGCGGCGGCGCGCCGGCCGGCAGCAGCGCGTCGAGACGCAGCTGCGCCTGCTCGCGCATGCCGGCCTCGACCTCGCGACGCTCGCGGTTGATCGCGTCGAGCGTGCGTGCCAGCTCGGCGGCGCGCGCCGCGTCGTCGGTGAGCAGGCACTCGATGCCCAGCGTCATGTCGGCCAGCCGACCGGCGGCGTTGATGCGCGGGCCCAGCGCGAAGCCGAAGTCGAAGGTCGCGGCGCGCGCCGGGTCGCGCCCGGCCACCGTGAACAGCGCCGCCACGCCCGGCTGCATGCGCCCGGCGCGGATGCGCTTGAGGCCCTGCGCGACCAGCCGACGGTTGTTCGCGTCGAGGCGCACGACGTCGGCCACCGTGCCCAGCGAGACGAGGTCGAGCAGCGCGTCCAGCCGCGGCTGCGCGCCGCCGGCGAAGGCGCCCCGCTCGCGCAGCCGCGCGCGCAGCGCGAGCAGCACGTAGAACATCACGCCGACGCCGGCGATCGACTTGCTGGCAAAAGTGCAGCCGGGCTGGTTCGGGTTGACGATGACGTCGGCGTCGGGCAACACGACGCGGCCGTCGTCGACCGCCGGCAGGTGGTGGTCGGTGACCAGCACGCCGATGCCGTGAGCGCGCGCGTGAGCGACGCCGGCGACGCTGGCGATGCCGTTGTCGACCGTGACCAGCAGCTGCACGTCCGGCACGCGCTCGCGTGCGAGGTCGACGATGGCCGGCGTGAGGCCGTAGCCGTGGCGGGCGCGGTCGGGCACCACGTAGTGCAGCGTCGCCGGGTCGGCGCCGAGCAGGCGCAAGCCGCGCAGCGCGACCGCGCAAGCGGTGGCGCCGTCGCAGTCGTAGTCGGCGACGACGCACACCGGCGCGCGTGCGGCGATCGCATCGGCGAGCAGCGCCGCGGCGCGGTCGGCGCCGAGCAGCGTGCCCGGCGGCAGCAGGTGCTCGAACGCGTCGTCGAGTTCGTCGGCGCTGCGGATGCCGCGCGCGGCGAACAGGCGCGCGAGCAGCGGGTGCACGCCGGCCTGCTCGAGGGCGAAGGCCACGCGCGGCGGCACGTCGCGCACTTCGAAACTCGGCGGCGGCACGTCGCGCACCTCGACACTCGGCGGCGCCACGTCGTCGCGCCCTGGCCCGGACGGTGCGTTCACAGTGTCTCCAGCAGTTCGGCCGCATCAGCGCGGCGCGGGCCGAACCAGCGCCGCCAGCGCCCGCGCGGCGCCGGCGCGCAGTGCAGGGCGCTGCGCTCACCGCACAGCGTCAGCGACGCCGTGTCGCCGCGGCGCACCGCGGCGTGCATGGCGGCGACCGGGCCGGCGTCGATCGCGTGCCAGGCCTGCCGCCATGCGTCCCAGTCGTCGGCCAGCGCGCCGGCGCGCAGCCGCGCATCGACCACCAGGCCGGGCGGCGTCGATGCTCTCTGCAGTGCGCCGCAGCCGCTGAGCCACAGCGCGTTGACGGTGTGCAGCCCCTGCGCCTCGCGAGCGTCGTTGACCGGGTGCGTGTACAGCAGCATCTGCGCCTCGTTGAGCAGTCGGCCGAGCGGCGCGGCCGCGCGTGCGTCGAGCAGCCAGCGGTCGACCGGGCGGCCGATCACGCGGTCGGGCGACGCGGTGGGCAGTTCGCGCAGCGACTTGTGCGCCGCGAGCCAGGCGTCCGGGGCGAGCCACAACATCGCGAAACCTTCGCTGGTGAACAGCGGCGCGACGGCGTCGAACAGCGCGCGCGACGCCGCCTCGTCGAGCGCCAGCGCCGCCGGGTCGAGCAGGCTGACCTGGTCACCCACGTGCAGGTGCACCGGCGTCAGCCGGCCCCAGGCGAGGTCGTCGGTGTCGACGCCGGACTGCGCCGCGGCGTGCGCGGCCCAGGGCAGGCAGCCGTCGGCGCCGGCCAGCCCCAGCGCCCGCGCCAGCGCACGCTCGTGCGGCGGCGACAGCGAGAACTCGTCGCCGTCGTCGCGCGTGCGCAGGCCCAGCAGCGGCAGCAGCGTGTCGAGCGCGGGCAGCGACAGCGAGCGCAGTGCTCGGCGTCCGGCGTCGGACAGCGGCGCGGCGAAGGGGACGATCAGGTGCATCGGGCGCGATTATCCCGACGGCGCCGCGGCGCCGCGGAGGGGTCGGTTAGCATGCCGCCGCGATGAACCCCCTGTACGAGCTCCAGGTCGGCTGGCGCTACACGCGCGCCGGGCGCGCCGGCCGGCGCAACGGCTTCATCTCGTTCATCTCCGGGGTGTCGATGCTGGGCATCGCTCTGGGGGTGGCGGCGCTGATCATCGTCCTGTCGGTGATGAACGGCTTCCAGAAGGAGGTGCGCGACCGCATGCTCAGCGTGATCTCGCACGTCGAGGTCTACGCCGCCGACGGCGCCGCGCTGGCCGACTGGCAGGCCACCGCCGACGAGGCGCGTCGTCACCCGCAGGTGCGCGGCGCGGCGCCCTTCGTCGCGGCGCAGGCGCTGGTGGCGCGCGGCGACACGATGCGCGGGGCGATCGTGCGCGGCATCGAGCCGGCGCAGGAGGCCACGGTGACCGACCTCGCGGCGCGGCTGCGCGACACCACGCTCGCGCCGCTGCGCGCCGGCGAGTGGAACGTCGTGCTCGGCGGCGAACTGGCGCGCCAGCTCGGTGTCGCGGTCGGCGACAAGGTCACGCTGATCGCGCCCAGCGGCCAGGTCACGCCGGCCGGCGTGGTGCCGCGGCTGCGCCAGTTCACGCTGGTGGGCACCTTCGACGCCGGGCACTACGAGTACGACAGCGCGCTGGCGTTGATCCACCTGCGCGACGCGGCGGCGCTGTTCCGCACCGAGGGGCCCACCGGCGTGCAGTTGCGGCTCGGCGACGTGCACGCCGCGCGCAATGTGGCCTACGAACTGAGCGGCACGCTGGGCGGCGACGTGGTGGTGCGCGACTGGACGCGCACCAACCGCAACTGGTTCGACGCGGTGCAGATCGAGAAGCGGCTGATGGCGATCATCCTGACGCTGATCGTCGCGGTGGCGGCGTTCAACCTGGTGTCGACGCTGGTGATGACCGTGACCGACAAGCGCGCCGACATCGCGATCCTGCGCACGCTCGGGGCGAGCCCGCGATCGATCATGGGCATCTTCGTCGTGCAGGGCGCCACCGCGGGCATCGTCGGCACCGCGGCCGGCGTGGCGCTCGGCCTGCTGGTGGCGTTCAACGTCGACGTCATCGTGCCGGCGATCGAGCGGCTGCTCGGCGTCGCCTTCCTGCCCGGCAGCATCTACCTGATCAGCCGCATGCCCAGCGACCCGCAGGCGGGCGACATCGTGCCGATCGCCGTCGTGTCGCTGGTGCTCGCGTTCCTGGCCACGATCTACCCGAGCTGGCGCGCCAGCCGCGTGAACCCGGCCGAGGCGCTGCGTTATGAGTGACGCGCCGGCCGTGCTGCGCGCCGAAGGGTTGCGCAAGCGCTTCCACGAGGGACCGCTCGACGTGCAGGTGCTGCGCGGCGTCGACCTGGCGGTGCACGCGGGGCAGACGCTGGCGGTGGTCGGCGCGTCGGGTTCGGGCAAGAGCACGCTGCTGCACCTGCTCGGCGGCCTCGACGCCCCCAGCGCCGGGCGCGTGTGGCTGCAGGGTGAGGAACTGTCGGCGATGGACGCCGCGGCGCAGGGCCGCTGGCGCAACCGCCACCTGGGCTTCGTCTACCAGTTCCACCACCTGCTGCCCGAGTTCAGCGCGCTCGACAACGTCGCGATGCCGCTGCGCATCCGCCGCCAGCCGCCGCGCGAGGCGCAGGCCACCGCGCGCGAGGTGCTCGAGCGCGTCGGGCTGGGCGCGCGCGTGCAGCACCGTCCGTCGGAGCTGTCCGGCGGCGAGCGCCAGCGCGTGGCGCTGGCGCGAGCGTTGGTGACCCGGCCGGCCTGCGTGCTCGCCGACGAGCCCACCGGCAACCTCGACCGCGACACCGCCGACGCGGTGTTCGAGCTGATGCTGGGGCAGTGCCGCGAGCGCGGCATGGCGCTGGTCGTCGTCACGCACGACTCGGCGCTGGCGGCGCGCTGCGCGAACGCGGTGCGGCTGGTGGCGGGGCGCATCGACGGTGACGGTTGACCCGGGCGCGTGCGCCCGACGCCGCCGCGTCACATGATGCGGTGGAACCACAGCACCGACAGGCCGGCGGCCAACAGGGTCAGCAGTGCGCCGAGCGCGGCGAACAGGCCGCTGATCTCGGTCTCCTTCTTTTCCATCACCATGCGGCTGGACAGGCTCTCGTAGACCTTCTTCAGGTCCTGCGCGGTGCCGGCGTAGAAGTACTCGGCGCGCGTGATCTGCGAGATCTGCTTGAGCGTGTCCTCGTCGAGGCGAACGCGCATGGTCCAGCCTTCGAAGCCGATCGTGTCGCCCTCCTTGGTGCCGATGCCGACAGTGAACACCTTGACGCCACGTTCGGCGGCCATCATCGCGGCCTCGATCGGGTCGGGGCCGGTGGTGCGCTGGCCGTCGGTGAGCAGGATGATCGCCCCCGACGCGTAGGACCCCGGTTCGACCGGCGTGAAATCCTTCTTCGGCGGCTGCTGGCCCAGCGGCAACGGCATGTTGCGCTGGCCGGTGACCTGGCTCAGGTCGATGCCGGCGTCGGGGAACATCGCCGCCAGCGACAGGATCAGCCCGCTGCCGATCGCGGTGGCACGCTGCAGCTGGAAGCGGTCGATCGCCGCGACCACGTCCTCGCGGCTGAAGGTGGGCGGCTGCACGATCGCGGCAGTGCCGGCGAAGCTGACCACGCCCACGCGCACGCTGCGCGGCAGGTCGACGAGGAACGCCTTGGCGGCTTCCTGGGCGGCAACCAGGCGGTTCGGCTCGACGTCTGCGGCGCGCATGCTGCCCGAGACATCCATGGCCAGGATGATCGTCTGCTCCTGCAGCGGCAGCGTGATGACGGCGGTCGGGCGCGCGGTGGCGATCAACATCGTCGTGATCGCCAGCAGCAGCAGCACCGGCGGCACGTGGCGGCGCCAGCCGAAGCCGCTGCCCATCGCCTCCTTGACCAGCGCCAGGTGCGCGAACGGCAGCGCGACCTTCTTGCGCCGCCGCAGCAGCCACAGATACAGCAGCACCAACAGCGGCACCGCGACCAGCGTCCACAGCAAGGTGGGCCACAGGAACGACATGGCTCAGCCTCCTCGCACGTTCAGGTGGGCCGGCAACGCGCCGCCGGCCGCGAGCTGCGTGCGCCGCTTGCGCAGCTGCACGAAACGCGTCAGCGTGTCGGCGAGGTCGTCGTCGGTGGCGAGTTCGATCGCGTCGACGCCGGCGTGCGACAGGCCCTCGCGCAACTCGGCTTCGCGCCGGCGCGCGGCGGTGGCGAAACGGTGGCGAAAGCCCCTGGCCTGGGTGTCGACGACGATCTGCTCGCCGGTCTCGGGATCCTGCATCACCAGCAGCCCGAGGTCGGGCAGGTCCATCTCGAGTGGGTCGTACAGCCGCACCGCGATCACCTCGTGGCGTGCCGCCAGCTGGCCCAGCGGCACGTCCCAGCCGGGCGCGCTGATGAAGTCGGAGACGACGAACACGATCGAGCGGCGGCGCACGGTGTCCAGCGCCTGGCGCAGCAGCATGGCCAGCTGCGTGCCCCCGGGCATCGGCTGGCGTGGCGGGCGGTGCAGCATGCGGTGCGCCAGTTCGAGCACCTGCAGCCGCCCGCCGCGTGCCGGCACCACGGTGTCGACCCGGTCGCCGTACAGCAGCGCGCCGACGCGGTTGCCGCGCCGCGTCAGCAGCCGCGCCAGCAGCATCGTGAACTCGACCGCGACGTCGTGCTTGCTGCGGTTCGAGCCGAAGCCCACCGACGGGCTGAGGTCGACGAGGAACCACGCGGTGACGTCGCGGTCCTCGGTGTACTGGCGCACGTGCGGCACCTGCAGCCGCGCGGTGACGTTCCAGTCGATGTGGCGCGGGTCGTCGTGGTGCTGGTACTCGCGCAGGTCGGCCAGGTCCAGGCCGGTGCCGCGGAACAGGCTGCGGTAGTCGCCCTGCAGCGCGCCGTCGAGCCGCTTGAGCACGGTCCAGTCGAGGCGGTGCAGCATCGCCTCGGCGCGGCCGGGCGGCCGCGCGTCGCGCGACGCGGCGCCGGGTTCAGGCAGCGACCTGGACATGCGCCTCCAGCGGCCGGTCGGGTGCCGGCACGCGCTGCATGATGCGCGCGACCAGCGCGTCGGCGTCGAGCCCGTCGGCGAGCGCCTCGTAGCTCAGCGACAGGCGGTGTCGCAGCACGTCGGGCGCGATGTCGAGCACGTCCTCGGGCAGCATGTAGCCGCGCCCGCGCAGGTAGGCCAGCGCGCGACCGCCCTCGATCAGGCTGATCGTCGCGCGCGGGCTGGCGCCGAAGCTGATGTACTTGTCGAGCTCGCCGAGGCCGACCTTGGCCGGTTCGCGCGTGGCCGCCACCAGCTTCACCGCGTACTGCACCAGCGACGGGTCGACGTAGACCTTGCGGCAGTCGCGCTGCAGCTGCTGCAGCTGCAGCGTGTCGCACACCGGCACCACGTCGATCTTCGGGCCAGTGACGCGGTCGACGATGACGAACTCCTCGTCCTCGCTCGGGTAGCCGACCAGCACCTTCATCATGAAGCGGTCGACCTGCGCCTCGGGCAGCGGGTACGTCCCCTCGGTCTCGATGGGGTTCTGCGTGGCCATCACGAGGAACGGCTCGGGCACCTTGTGCGTCTCGCCGGCGATCGTCACCTGCCGCTCCTGCATCACCTCGAGCAGCGCGCTCTGCACCTTGGCCGGCGCGCGGTTGATCTCGTCGGCGAGCAGCAGGTTGGTGAACACCGGCCCCAGCGTGGTGCTGAAGTCGCCGGTGCGCTGGTTGTAGATGCGCGTGCCCACCAGGTCGGCGGGCACCAGGTCGGGCGTGAACTGTATGCGCTTGAACTGGCCGCGCAGCGTCTGCGCCAGCGTCTTCACGGTCAGCGTCTTGGCCAGCCCCGGCACGCCTTCGACCAGCAGGTGGCCCTGCGCCAGCATCGCCACCAGCACGCGCTCGAGGAAGCGGTCCTGGCCGACGACGACGCGCTTGACCTCGTACAGCACACGTTCCATCAGCGCGCCGGTCTCGGCGGCCTGGCCGGCCAGCGTGTTCGTGCTCATCGTCGGGGGTCTCCTGGGGGTCAGAACGGCGGCAGGCCAGCGCCGGCGGCGGCCGACTCGATCGGCACGGCGAAGCCGATGCCGACGAAGAAGCGCTCCCGCACCGGGTTGTAGATCGCGGTGACGATGCCGACCACCTCGCCGCCGTCGGTGACGAGCGGGCCGCCCGAGCTGCCCGGGTTGGCCATCGCGTCGAACTGGATCAGGTTGGTCAGCAGGCGCTCGCCGTCGGGCGAGCGGAACTCGCGCTTGAGCCCGGAGACGACGCCATGCGACACCGTCGGCCCGATGCCGAACGGGAAACCCACCGCGGTGACGCGGTCGCCGGGCCGCAGGTCGCCGGTGCTGCGCATCGTCGCCGACTTGAGGTCGTCGGGGATGCGGTGCGCGCGCAGCACCGCGAGGTCGTTTTCGGGCATCACGTTGATCACCGACGCCGCCGACTCGAGCCCGTCGGCGAACACCACCTGGATGTGGCGCGCGCCGGCGACGACGTGCAGGTTGGTGAGGATCACGCCGCTGTCGACGATGACCACGCCGCTGCCGACGCTGCTGCCTTCCTCGTCGTCGTCGTCGCGCTGGTCCTCGGTCTTGGGCTTGGCGCTGCCGCCCTTGCCCGGGGCCGGCTTGGTCGCGGCCGGCTTGTCGTCGGGCGGGTGCATCCGCCCGACCACGCGCACCACCGACGGCGCGACCGCTTCGTACGCCTTGGCCGCCGGCGCGGGCAGCGGCTGCGTGTTCAGCGTGTGCAGCACCGCCTGGTCGATGTGCTTCTGCGTGATCGCCGGCGCCGTGCTGCGGACCGCGTCGGCCCACCAGCCGGGCAGCGCGACGGCCAGCGCGCCGACCACCGCCCACGTCCACGGCGGGCGGCGCTGCAGCCAGGCGCGCCAGCGGCGCCTCGGCCGCGCGGCGGCAGGCGGCGAGGGGCGCGGCGCAGCCGTCGGGGAGGGAGGCGCGCCCGCCGCCGGCGGCTCGGCAGCGGGTGTGGTGTCCGGGGTCGCGGCGGCGGGCGCGCGCGTCGGCGAACGGCTGTACAGCGGCGTGCGGTTCGTCCTGCGGATGGTCATCGGCGTCTTCCCGACCGAGGCTGCCGCCTACGGTAGCACGGGCGATGCCATCGTGCATCATCCGGGCCATGCCCGACCCGCAGCCACAGTGGATCGACTCGCACTGCCACCTCGACGCGGCCGAGTTTGCGCCCGACCGCGATGCCGTGGTGGCGCGTGCGCGCGCCACCGGCGTCGTCGGCATGGTGCTGCCGGCGGTCGACGTGGCGTCGTTCGACGCCGTGCGCGCGCTGGCGCACCGCCACGGCCTGGCCTACGCGCTGGGCATCCACCCGCTGTACGTGCCGCGCGCCGGCGACGCCGACCTCGACCGGCTGCGCGACGCGCTGCGCCGCTGGCGCGACGACCCGCGGCTGGTTGCCGTCGGCGAGATCGGGCTGGACCATTTCGTGCCGCCGCCGGACGGCGACCCGCGGCGCGAGCGCGAGACGCGTTTCTACGTCGAGCAGTTGAAGATCGCCCGCGACGCGGCGTTGCCGGTGATCCTGCACGTGCGCCGCTCGGCGGACGCGCTGCTCGCCGCGCTGCGCCGCATCGGGGTGCGCGGCGGCATCGCGCACGCCTTCAACGGCAGCGCGCAGCAGGCGGGCACCTTCGTCGACCTCGGCTTCGCGCTGGGCTTCGGCGGCGCGATGACCTTCGAGCGCGCGCTGCGCCTGCGCGAGCTTGCGGCGACGCTGCCCGACGACGCGCTGGTGCTCGAGACCGACGCACCCGACATCGCGCCGCAGTGGCTGTACCGCACCGCGGCCGAACGCGCCGCCGGCGCCGTGGCTCGCAACGAGCCGGCCGAGCTGCCGCGCATCGGCGCCACGCTGGCCGCGCTGCGCGGCTGCGGCCCGGGGCACGCCGCGGCGGTGACGGCCGCCAACGCGCAGCGCGTGCTGCCGGGGCTGGCGGCGCTGCAGGCCGCGGGGGCCGCGGCATGAACCGGCGCCGGCCGCCGCCGCTGGCCGGGCTGGCGCCGGTGGTCGCGCCGGGCGCGCGGCTGCTCGTGCTCGGCAGCTTTCCGAGCGTCGCGTCGCTGGCCGCGCAGCAGTACTACGCGCACCCGCGCAATCACTTCTGGCCGATCCTGTCGGCGCTGTGGGGCGTCGACCTCACGGCGATGCCGTATGCGCGGCGCCTCGACGAGGTGTGCCGGCGTTCGCTCGCGATCTGGGACGTCTACGCGGCGTGCCGGCGCGAAGGCAGCCTCGACAGCGCGATCGAGGACGCGCGGCTCAACGACCTCGCGGGCCTCGTCGCGCGCACGCCGACGCTGCGTGCGATCGCCCACAACGGCGGCGAGTCGGCACGCGCGATGCGCCTGACGCGCACGCTCGGCGTGCCGGTGATGCGGCTGCCTTCGACCAGCCCGACCAACGCCAGCTGGTCGTTCGAGCGCAAGCTCGCGGCGTGGCGCGAGGCGCTGCGCGCCTGCGCGGTGGCGTGATGGACGGCGCCGCGCTGTCCGAGGCGACGGTGTCGGAGCACGAGGGCGTGCGTTACCTGCACCTGGGCACGCCGTGGGTGCAGGGCGCGATGCGGCTGCGCACGCCGCTGCGCATCGAGCTCGAGTACGTGCAGCGCATGATGGCGTGGATGCTGTGGCGCGACCCCGACGAGCTGGCGCAGGGCCACGCCGTCCAGCTCGGGCTGGGCGCCGGCGCGCTGACGCGCTACTGCCACCGCGTGCTGAAGATGCGCACCACCGCGGTCGAGGTCAACCCGAGCGTGATCGCCGCGTGCCGCCACTTCTTCCGCCTCGGCGACGACGACGACCGGCTGGAGGTGGTCGAAGGCGACGCGGCGCGCTGGCTCGCCGATCCGGGGCGCCGTGGCAGCGTGCAGGTGCTGCACGTCGACCTCTACGACCACGAGGCCGCCGCGCCGGTGCTCGACGACGACGCGTTCTACGCCGCGTGCCGCGACGTGCTGGCCGACGGCGGCGTGATGACCGTCAACCTGTTCGGCCGCCGCGCCAGCTTCGCCCACAGCATGTCGCGCATCGCCGGGGCCTTCGGCGACGACGCGCTGTGGTCGCTGCGTCCGACGCGCGAGGGCAACAGCATCGCGGTGGCCGCGCGCGGGGTGCCGCTGCCGGCGCGCGCGCAACTGCTCGAGCGCGCCGCGGTGATCGAGAGTCGCTTCGCGCTGCCCGCACGCAAGTGGGCGAGGCTGCTGCGGACGTGGCCGGCGTAGGCCGCACGGGTCGTCCGGAAGCACGCACGGGCGATGGCACACTGCGCGCGACCGGACCCGCGCCACGATGACCGCAGCCGCCTCCCCGACGCCGCGCGCCGGCGAGCGCCTCGACTGGCGCTCGCTGCTGCAGTGGCTGCAAGACGACGGCCTGGTCGACGCCGACGCGGCGGCGCGCGTGCGCGCGCGCTTCGGCGCCGGCGACAGCCGTCTGCACGCGCTGGTGCGGTTGGGCGGCGCCGGGCTGGCGCACGCGCGCACCGGCAAGCCGCTCGACGCCGAGGCGCTGACCGAGTGGCTGGCCGCGCGCGTGGGCATGCCGTACCTGCGCATCGACCCGCTGAAGGTCGACGTCGGCCGCGTCGCCGAGGTGATGAGCGTGCGCTACGCCGAGAGCCGCCGCGTGCTGCCGGTGACCGTCGGCGCGGGCGAGATCACGGTGGCGACGTGCGAGCCGTTCGACGCCGCGTGGGTCGCCGAGATCGAGTCGCACACGCGCCGCAGCGTGCGCCGCGTGCTCGCCAGCCCAGAGGAGATCGCGCGCTACACCGCCGAGTTCTATTCGCTGGCGCGCTCGGTGAAGGCGGCGAGCCGCAGCGGCGAGGTCTCACCGGTGGCCAGCTTCGAGCAACTGGTCGAACTCGGCAACAAGCAGCTCGACGCCAACGACGCCGGCGTCGTGCAGGTCGTCGACTGGCTGTGGCAGTACGCGTTCGACCAGCGCGCCAGCGACATCCACCTCGAGCCGCGACGCGACATGGGCGCGATCCGCTTCCGCATCGACGGCGTGCTGCACACGGTCTACCAGGTGCCGATGCCCGTGCTCGGGGCGATGACCGCGCGCATCAAGCTGCTCGGGCGCATGGACGTCGTCGAGCGCCGCCGCCCCCAGGACGGGCGCATCAAGACCCGGCGCCCCGAAGGCGCCGGCGGCGGCGAGGTCGAGATGCGGCTGGCCACGCTGCCCACCGCATTCGGCGAGAAGATGGTGATGCGCATCTTCGACCCCGACACCGCGGTCAAGGGCGTCGAGGCGCTGGGCTTCTCGCCGCACGACGCGCAGCGCTGGCGCGAGCTGATCGCGCGGCCGCACGGCATCGTGCTCGTCACCGGGCCGACCGGCAGCGGCAAGACGACCACGCTGTACTCGACGCTCAAGCAACTGGCCACCGACGAGGTCAACGTGTGCACCGTCGAGGATCCGATCGAGATGGTCGAACCCGCGTTCAACCAGACGCAGGTGCAGCCGGCGCTCGACCTGGGTTTCGCCGAGGGTCTGCGCGCGCTGATGCGCCAGGACCCGGACATCATCATGGTCGGAGAGATCCGCGACCTGCCCACCGCCGAGATGGCGATCCAGGCCGCGCTCACCGGCCACCTGGTGTTCAGCACGCTGCACACGAACGACGCGGCCGGTGCGATCACCCGGCTCGCCGACCTGGGCGTGCCGTCGTACCTGATCGGGGCCACCGTGATCGGCGTGCTCGCGCAGCGGCTGGCGCGCACGCTGTGCTCGGCGTGCAAGCAGCGCGACCCATCGACGACGCGCGAGACGCTCGACGCGGTGGTCAAGCCCTGGCGGCTGAAGGGCGGCGTGCGACCGTACCGGCCCGAGGGCTGCCTCGAGTGCCGCATGACCGGCTACCGCGGCCGCGCCGGGCTGTACGAGTTGCTGCTGATGAGCGACGCGGCGCGCGCCGCGGTGCACCCGGCAATCGACGTCGCCGCGCTCAGGCGCGCCGCGCTGGCCGAGGGCATGCACCCGCTGCGCCTGGCCGGCGCGATGAAGGTGGCCGAGGGCGTGACCACGCTCGACGAGGTGCTGCGCACGACGCCGGCGTGGTCCGAGTGAGCGACTTGCCGTTCAGCGGCCACCCGTTTCGACGGTGCCCCCGATCGATCGGGGTGCCGGCGGCGCGTAAGCGTAATCCACACCCGCCCGTCGCAGGGCGCTGCCTAGAATCGGTCGCGATGTCGCAGTCGACGCAGGGGGAGCGATGAAGATCAAGAGCCAGAAGGACTTCTGGTCGGGCGTGATGTTCGTGGCCGTGGGCATCGGCTTCGCGTGGGGGGCCACGTCGTACAGCTTCGGCGTGTCGGCGCGCCCCGGCCCGGGCTACTTCCCGTTCGGCCTGGGCATCATCCTCGCGCTGCTCGGCGCGCTGATCCTGTTCGCCGCGCTGACCATCGAGACCGACGACGGCGAACCGGTGGGCGCGATCGCCTGGCGTCCGATCGGGATCCTCACCGCCGCGGTCGTGCTGTTCGGCCTGGCGCTGCCGTCGCTGGGCATGGTCGTCGCGCTGCCGCTGCTGATCATCGTCTCGTCGCTGGCCGGCGACGAGTTCCACTGGGGCGAGGCCATCGTCAACAGTGTCGTGCTGACGGCGGGCAGCTGGTTCATCTTCATCTGGGGTCTGAACCTCACGATCCCGCTGTGGCCGAGCTTCGTCGGTTGAAGGGCGCGCGATGGACCTGATCAACAACCTGACGCTGGGCTTCCAGACGGCGCTGTCGTTCCAGAACCTCGCCTACGCCTTCTTCGGCTGCCTGCTCGGCACGCTGATCGGCGTGCTGCCGGGGCTGGGGCCCGTGGCCACGATCGCGATGCTGCTGCCCAGCATCTACGCGCTCGACGCGACGCCGGCGCTGATCATGCTGGCCGGCATCTACTACGGTTCGCAGTACGGCGGCTCGACGACGGCGATCCTGATCAACATCCCCGGCGAGTCGGCGTCGGTGGTGACGGCGATCGACGGCTACCAGATGGCGCGGCAGGGCCGGGCCGGCCCGGCGCTGGCCACCGCGGCGCTCGGTTCGTTCTTTGCCGGCACCGTCGGCACGATGATCATCGCCGCGTTCGCGCCGCCGCTGACCGAAGTCGCCTTCAAGTTCGGCCCGGCCGAGTACTTCTCGCTGATGGTGCTCGGCCTGATCGGCGCGGTGGTGCTGGCGTCGGGCTCGCTGATCAAGGCGATCGCGATGATCATCCTCGGGCTGCTGCTCGGGCAGATCAACACCGACGTGATCTCCGGCGTGCCGCGCTTCTCCTTCGACGTCCCCGAACTCACCGACGGCATCAACTTCGTCGCCATCGCGATGGGCGTGTTCGGCTTCGGCGAGATCCTGGCCAACCTCAGCCGTCCGTCCGAACACCGCGAGGTGTTCACGAAGGACGTCAAGGGCCTGTGGCCGAGCAAGGAGGACTTCAAGGAGGCGGCGCCCGCGGTGCTGCGCGGCACCGCGCTGGGTTCGATCCTGGGCATCCTGCCCGGCGGCGGCGCGCTGCTGTCGTCGTTTGCGGCCTACACGCTGGAAAAGAAGATCGCGCGCAACCCGCGCGTGCCTTTCGGCAAGGGTGCGATCCAGGGCGTCGCCGGACCGGAGAGCGCGAACAACGCCGGCTCGCAGACCTCGTTCATCCCGATGCTGACGCTGGGCATCCCGCCCAACGCCGTGATGGCGCTGATGGTCGGCGCGATGACGATCAAGGGCATCCAGCCCGGACCGCAGGTGATGACCAGCAACCCCGACCTGTTCTGGGGCCTGATCGCGTCGATGTGGGTCGGCAATCTGATGCTGGTGGTGCTGAACCTGCCGCTGATCGGCATGTGGATCAAGCTGCTGACGGTGCCGTACCGGTTCCTGTTCCCGGCCATCATGACCTTCTGTTGCATCGGCCTGTACACGTTGAACAACAACAACTTCGACGTGTTCATGGCCGCCGGCTTCGGCATCGTCGGCTACGCGTTCTGGAAGCTCGGCTGCGAGCCGGCGCCGCTGCTGCTGGGCTTCATCCTCGGCCCGATGATGGAGGAGAACCTGCGCCGCGCGCTGCTGCTGTCGCGCGGCGACTGGAGCACGTTCATGACGCGTCCGCTGTCGGCGTCGCTGCTGATCGCCGCGGCGCTGATGGTGGTCATCGTCGCGCTGCCGTCGATCCGGCGCAAGCGCGAGGTCGCGTTCCAGGAAGCCGACTGACGCGATGCGACCTACCGCGCCGTGACCGACGATCCGCAGCAGGCCTGACTGACCGGCGACTGCGGTCCACGCGACGCCGCCGTCCCATGCGACGGCGGCGCCACGTGTGCACGCGCGTGCAAGACGATCGATCGTGGGGCTGTCGTGCGCCGGCGATGCCCGCCCGGGCGTCGCGGTCGATCGTGCGCCGGATAATGCACGCATGATCCCGATCAAGACCGCGTCGGCGTGGCGCGGCACGGCCGACTGCCGCAACTGCGGCATCCGCGAGTCGGTGCTGTTCGCCGATCTGCGCGAGGAGGACTTCGCGCTGATCCACGCGCCGATCGACGATCTCGCCTTCGACGCCGGCGTCACGCTGGTGCACGCCGGCGAGCCGGTCCGGGGCGTGATGACGCTGCGCAGCGGCATGGTCAAGCTGGTGCGCATGGCCAACGACGGGCGCGCGCGCATCGTGCGCGTGCTGCGCCGCGGCGACGTGATCGGGCTCGAGGCGCTGGCCGCCGAGGTCTACGAGAGCGACGTCGTGGCGCTGACGCCGGTGGGCGTGTGCCGCATCCCGGCGGCGGTGATCCACCGCCTGAACCAGGACACGCCGCGGCTGCACCACCAGCTGATGCAGAAGTGGCACCGCTCGCTGCGCGAGGCCGACGACTGGCTCGCCGAGCTGAACTTCGGCAGTGCGCGCCACCGCGTCGCGCAGCTGGTGCTGAAGATGCGCCACGACATCGACCCGACGCTGACCACGCTGTTCGCACGCGACGACATGGGCGCGATGCTCGACCTCGAGCTCGAGACCGTCAGCCGCGCGATCAACCACTTCGTCCGCCAGGGCTGGATCACGGCGCTCGACCGTGCCGGCCGCAGCTACCGCGTGCTCGACGCGCAGGCGCTGGCCCAGCTCGAGTGACCGCCGCTTGTCCGGCCCACCCTCCCGCGCCAGCGCGGCTCCCGCGATGTTCCGTTACGACAACCCCTATCCCAGCGTGCGCGTGCCGGTGTTCGCGCGCAACCTCGTCGCCACGTCGCACCCGCTGGGCGCGCAGGCCGGGCTGCGCATGATCGCCGCGGGCGGCAACGCGGTCGACGCGGCCATCGCCGCCGCTGCGGTGATGGCCATCGTCGAGCCGTGCAGCAACGGGCTGGGCGGCGATGCGTTCTGCATCCTGTGGGACGGCGCCCGGTTGCACGGCCTGAACGCCTCGGGCGGCGCGCCGGCGGCGTGGACGCCCGACTACTTCCGCTCGCGGCACGGCAGCGCGGCGACCACGCCGCCCAAGCACGGCTGGGACTCGGTGACGGTGCCCGGTGCGGTGGCCGGCTGGTGCGAACTGTCGCAGCGTTTCGGCAGGCTGCCCTTTGCCGATCTCATGGCGCCGGCGATCGAGGTCGCCGAGCGCGGCTACGCCGTGCCGGTGGTCGTGCAGCACAAGTGGGCCGCGGCGGCGCAGTCCGAGCTGGCCGGGCAGCCGGGGTTTGCCGAAGCCTTCCTGCCGCACGGCCGGGCGCCGCAGGTCGGCGAACGCTTCGCCTTTCCCGCCGCCGCGCGCACGCTGCGCCTGATCGCCGACACGCGCGGGGAGGCCTTCTACCGTGGCGAGGTGGCCGCGGCGATCGCCGCGCACGCGCGCGCTCACGGCGGCGCGCTCGCCGCCGCCGACCTCGCGGCGTGCCGCGCCGAGTGGGTCGAGCCGCTGGCGCTCGACTACCGCGGCCATACGCTGCACGAGATCCCGCCGAACGGGCAGGGCATCGCCGCGCAGATCGCGCTGGGCATCGTGCGCCACTTCGACCTCGCGTCGCTGCCGGTCGACGGCGCCGCGTCGCAGCACCTGCAGATCGAGGCGATGAAGCTCGCCTTCGCCGACGTGTACCGCCACGTCGCCGACCCGCGCGCGATGCGCGTCGCGCCCGCGCGGCTGCTCGACCCCGACTATCTCGCGTCGCGCGCGCAGCTGATCGACATGCGGCGCGCGCAGGACTTCGGCCCCGGACACCTGCCGCGCGGCGGCACGATCTACCTCGCCGCCGCCGACGAGAGCGGCATGATGGTCAGCTTCATCCAGAGCAACTACATGGGATTCGGCTCGGGCGTCGTCGTGCCGGGGTACGGGGTGAGCCTGCAGAACCGCGGTCACGGGTTCACGCTCGACGCGGCGCACGACAACGTCGTCGCCCCGGGCAAGCGGGCGTTCCACACCATCATCCCCGGCTTTCTCGCGCGCGACGGCGCGCCGGTGATGAGCTTCGGCGTGATGGGCGGCGACATGCAGCCGCAGGGCCACCTGCAGACGCTGGTGCGCATGCTCGACCACGGCCAGAACCCGCAGGCGGCGTGCGACGCGCCGCGCTGGCGCTGGGCCGGCGGTACGCTGCTGCTCGAGCCGGGCTTCGACGCGGCCACCGCCGAGGCGCTGCGTGCGCTCGGCCACGCGGTCCGGATGTCGACCGACAGCTACCAGGACTTCGGCGCCGGCCAGTTCATCTGGCGCCTCGGCGACCCGGCGGTCGACGGCTACGTCGGCGCCAGCGACCCGCGGCGCGACGGGCTCGTGGCCGGCTACTGAAGCGGCGCCCGAAGCGCCGGCCGCGCCTCGCGGGCGCCCGGGCTCCTCGACCCCGACACGGGGGGCAGTGACGGCACACCGTCAAGGCGCTTGCGCCTCGGCGCGGGCACGCCTCGCGACGGCGATGTGTGCCGCGGCCCAGCCCGGATCCGCGACGACGAGGGGAGGGTCCGCGCGTGGATGCCCGCGGGTCGCGCGAAGCCCGCTGAAGCTGCCGAGACCGGCATCCTCCGGGCGCGGGGTCTACAGCGCCCGCGTCACGGTCACCGTGCCGGGCTCGTCGGCCTCGTGCGCGACGCTGAAGCCGAGCTGGCGCGCGAGCCGCAGCATGCGGCGGTTGCCCGACAGCACGATGCCGCGCATCGTCTGCAGGCCGCGCTCGCGTGCCGCCGCCATCAGCGCGCGCATCAACACGCCGGCCAGCCCGCTGCGGTGCCAGCGGTCGGCGACCGTGACCGCGAACTCGCAGGCGTCGCCGCCGGGGTCGGCCACGCAGCGCGCGACGCCGATCCAGTCGCGTCGGCGCTGGCCGACCTCGGCGGCGGCCAGAGCGATGTGGCGCACCTGGTCGACGTCGGTGAAGTACTTCAGCTTGGCCGGCGTGAGTTCGCGCAGGCTGCTCATGAAGCGCTTGTAGCGCGAACCGGTCGACAGGTTGCGCACGAAGTCGGCCTCGAGTGCGGTGTCGGCGGCGACGATCGGGCGCACGCGCACGCGCCGTCCGTCGGCGAGCCGGTGCACGTGCGCGCGAAAGACCGACGCAGGCGCGCGTGGGCGCCCGCCGCGGCGCGGCCGCCCCAGCGCCGCGACGATGTCGTCGAGGCTCGCCGACGCACCGAGTCGGCCCGGCGGCAGCGGGGTGCCCAGGCGCTCGCCGAGCGCTTCGATCAGGCTCAGCCAGTCCATCGAGTCGAGGTCGACCTGCTCGCGCAGCGGTCGCTCCGGCGCGAGGGCGCCGGGCTCGGCTTCGGGGGCGATGTCGCGCAGCGCGTCGAACACGCGCGTGCGCAGGTCGTCGGTGGTGGCGGCCGGCGGCGGCGCGGCCGGCCTGGGGCGGGGCGCTCCTTCGCCCGCCGCGTCGAGCGTGGCGGCGCGCTTCAGCGCCATGCGGGGGCGCGACCCAGCCGCGCAAGGTCGAAGCGATCGACCTCGTGCAGCAGTTCGACGAAGCGGTCGCTGACGTGGTCGATCACCGCACGGCCCTTGTCGGCGCTGGCGCGCGACGCGTCGCCGCAGGCGCCGAGCGGGTTCAGGTCCTGCGTCTGCCAGCCGATCTTGCCGCTGCGCGTGATCGACAGGAAGCGATGACCCTCGTCGGCGAGTTCCTCGGTCAGCGAGCCGAAGCGCTGCGCGCGATCCATGCGCACGTGCTGCGGTGCCAGCGCGAGCATCACCGAGGTCTCGAGGTCGCCGCCGTGGATGCCGTGCTGCAGCTCGTGGTCGTCGAACAGCCCCGGCGGCAGCCCGAGCGTGAACCAGCTGGAGGCGACGACCAGGACGCCGTGGCGCTCGCGCAGGTCGCGCGTGACGATGTCCATCGCGTTCATCTGGCCGCCGTGGCCGTTGAAGAACACGAACTTGCGCACGCCGGCGCGCACCACGCTGTCGGCGATCTCGGTCCACAGCGCGACCAACGTGGGCAGCGACAGCGTCACCGTGCCCGGGTAGCGCGCGTGCTCGTTGCTCTTGCCGTAGGCGACGCCAGGCAGGAACAGCACCGGCAGCTCGGCCGGCAGCCGCGCGACGGTGGCAGCGACGATGCCCTCGAGCGCGGCGTGGTCGGTCGACAGCGGCAGGTGCGGGCCGTGCTGCTCGACCGCGCCGACCGGCAGCACGGCGATCAGGCGATCGCGGTCGAGCGCGGCGAACTGCTCGGTCGTCAGGTCCGACCATTGGCGGCTGTGCGGCAAGTGCATGGCGAGGGTCGGGCGGGCCCGCTGCGGCGGGTGCGTCGGCGCGATTGTGACCTGCCCGCCCGTGGGACGCGGGTGCGCAGCGGCGTGCACGCCCCGAGCCGGCGCCACGTGGCGTGCGCCGCTACCATCGCGGTCGATGTCTGCGACCCCTTCCTCGGCTGCGGCCGCCGCTGCGCCCGCGCCGCTGTGGCCCGGGCTGGCGCTGGCCGGCGTCGGCGCGGTGGCGTTCTCGGGCAAGGCGATCATCGTCAAGCTCGCCTACCGGCACGGCGTCGATGCGGTGACGCTGATCATGCTGCGCATGCTGTTCGCGCTGCCGCTGTTCGTGCTGCTGGCATGGTGGGCCGGGCGCGGCAAGCCGCCGCTGACGGCGCGCGACTGGCGCGCCGTCGGCCTGCTGGGGTTCTGCGGCTACTACCTGTCGAGCTTCCTCGATTTCGCGGGACTGCAGTACATCAGCGCCAGCTTCGAGCGGTTGATCCTGTACCTCAACCCGACCCTGGTGCTGCTGCTCGGCGCCATGCTGTACGGGCGGCGTGTCGGGGCGCGCGAGGTCGTCGCGCTCGGCGTCAGCTACGCGGGCGTCGCGCTGGTGTTCGGCCAGGAGGCGCGGCTGGAGGGGGCGAACGTCGCGCTCGGCGCGGGGTTGGTGTTCGCCAGCGCGGTGACCTACGCGGTGTACCTGGTGTACAGCGGGCAGGAGGTGCGGCGCCTGGGCTCGCTTCGGCTGACGGGCCTGGCGACCACGGTGGCCTGCGTGCTGTGCATCGCGCAGTTCGCGGTGCTGCGGCCGCTCGAGACGGCGTGGACCGTGGCGCCGGAGGTGCTGTGGCTGTCGCTGCTGAACGCGGTGGCCTGCACCTTCGCGCCGGTGCTCATGGTGATGATGGCGATCGAGCGCGTCGGTGCCGCGCTGACCTCGCAGACCGGCATGATCGGGCCGATGAGCACGATCGCGATGGGCGTGCTGCTGCTCGGCGAACCGCTGACGCCCTGGCTCGCGATCGGCACCGCGCTGGTGCTGCTGGGGGTGTGGCTGCTGACGTGGCGGCGCACGACGATCTGACGAAGAGGAGCGACGATGGATCTGGGACTGCAGGGCAGGTGGGCGCTGGTGTGCGCCGCGAGCAAGGGGCTGGGCAGGGGCTGCGCCGAGGCGCTGGTGCGCGAAGGCGTGAACGTCGTGGTCAATGCGCGCGGGCGTGACGCGCTCGAGGCGACGGCGGTCGAACTGCGTGCGCTGAACCCGGCGGTCGAGGTGCGCGCGGTGGCCGCCGACATCACCACCGCCGACGGCCGCGCCGCCGCGCTGGGCGCCTGCCCGCAGGTCGACATCCTGGTCAACAACGCCGGCGGGCCGCCGCCCGGCGACTTCCGCGACTGGGACCGCGCCGCGTGGATCGCCGCGCTCGACGCGAACATGCTCACGCCGATCGAGTTGATCAAGGCCACCGTCGACGCCATGGCCGAGCGCGGCTTCGGCCGCGTGGTCAACATCACGTCGGGTGCGGTGAAGGCGCCGATCGATGCGCTCGGGCTGTCCAACGGGGCGCGCAGCGGGTTGACCGGATTCGTCGCCGGGCTGGCGCGCCAGCCGCGCCTGGCGTCGCGCAACGTGACCCTCAACAACCTGCTGCCCGGTCCGTTCGACACCGACCGCCTGCGCGCGACGATGGTCGGCGCGGCCGCGAAGAGCGGACGCAGCGTCGATGCGGTGATGGACGAGCGCCGCGCGCTGAACCCGACACGCCGCTTCGGCACGCCCGACGAGTTCGGCGCGCTGTGCGCCTTCGTCTGCAGCGTGCACGCCGGTTACCTGAACGGGCAGAACCTGCTGCTGGACGGCGGGGCGTTTCCCGGCACGTTCTGAAGGCGCGCTGGAGCGGGCCGGGCCCGGCCCGCGCCGCGGCGGCGACGCGACGCCGGGCCGCGAGGGTCAGCGTGCCGCGGTGGGCGCGGGCTCGGCGGGCGAAGCCGCTGCCGGCGCCGCGCCCGCCTCCGTCGACGCGGTGGTCGTGACGGCAGCGGCGGGGGCGGGGGCGGGGGCGACGGCAGCCGAGGCGGTGGGCGCGACGGCATCGGCAGCCGGCGCCTTGGCCACGGCGCGGTCGGGGTCGATGCCGATGCCTTCGCCGCTCGCCGGCGCCGCAGCGGCCACGCGCTGCTTCTCGTGCATGCAGCCGTCGACGACGCGCTGGCCGAGCTTGGTGTCGATCATCATCGACTTGGTCGCGATCTGCACCACCAGCATCTGGCCGCGCACGTCCTCGAGCCGCACCGCGCCGGTGTGCGACAGCACCGGCTTCATCGTGTAGGTGCGGTTGCGGAAGTTCACGTCGAGGTACGCGTCGTGCTTCGGGTTCATCGCGACGAGCAGCTTCTGGTCGAACTCGCACTGGTACTCGCCAAAGTGGGCCAGCGACGCGGCGGCCACCTGCTCGCCGGCGGCCACCGGCAGGTCGACTTCGGTCGGCGCAGCCGGCGGCGCGGCATGCCGGCGCGGCTGCTCGGCGATGCGCTTGACCTTGGCCTGCGGCTTGGTGCTCTTGGCCGATGCGCTCGACTGGGCGTGCGCAGGGCCCGCCGCCGCGAGACACAGGGCGACGGCGCTGGCGAGCAGGGCGGGACGCATCATCATGGCAGGGGCTCCGGTGGCGCGGCGACAGGCCCGTATTGTGGACGCACGCGCCACCGCGGGTGCATCCGGATGTTGCCGCACGGGCACAGTTCTCGTTTGCCGCCGCGGCGCGTCACGCCGCCGGCTCGAAGTAGGCGCGGCGGACCTCGGCCGGCAGTTGCGGGCCACCGGCGTACGAGGTGCGCCAGGCGCGCTCGAGCACCTGCCAGAAGTAGCGGTAGCTGGCGCGGTCGTGCAGCGTGTCGCGGTGGCTGATCGGCGCCCACTGTGCAGCCTGCGCGCGGGCGATGATTTCGATCGCCAGGTCGACCTCGGCGGTGGTGGGCGTGAACGCGTCGATGATCGGGCGCACCTGTGCCGGGTGGATGCTCCACATGCGCGTGTATCCCAGTTCGCGCGCCGCGCGGGTGGCCGCCTCCTGCAGCTTGGCCGGGTGCCTGAACTCGGTGACCACGCAATGCGACGGCGTCTTGCCGTGCGCGTGGCAGGCGGCGGCGATCTCCAGCTTCGCGCGCAGCACCAGCGGGTGCTCGAACTGGCCGGTCGCGCTCATCGCGGTGTGCGGGATCGCGCCTCGGTGCGCCGACACGAAGTCCATCAGGCCGAAAGACAGCGACTCGATGCGCGGGTGCGCCGCCAGCGCGAAAGCCTCGTGCAGCGCACCGTGCGTTTCGACCAGCGCGTGCAGCGGGATATCTCGCCCGATGCCCGCCGCGGCGGCGACCCGGTCGACGCGCTCGGCCGCGGCGCGCAGGTCGGCCACGCCGTGCACCTTGGGTACCATCAGGTACGCCAGTCGCGCGCCGGCGCGGCGCACGATGGTCTCGACCATGCCCGAGAACGCCGGGTGCGACACCGGCACCACGCGGGCGCCGACGCGCCCGTGCACGTTGGCCCGCGAGTCGACGAGTTCGGCGATCAGCTGCGCGTGTTCGACCTCGCCGCCCACCGGCGCGCCGTCCTCGCCGTCGAGCGTGACGTCGAACACCGGGCCGAGCTCGGCCTGCAACTCCAGGCTCTTGCGCATGCGCAACTCGACGCCGGCGTAGTGGTCGCACACCGGCAGCGACGCGGCGGGGCTTTCGCCGGGATCGAACAGGGCCTGGCGGGGATGGACCGGAGGGCTCGCGGGCATGGCACGGACGTCGGGTTGGCGATGTCCGCGAGCGTAGCGCCATCGCGCCGCCGACGCGGCGGCAGCGATCAGTCGGGCGTCGCCTGCGCGACGCGGGCCGCCGAGCCGGCACGCGTTTCGGTCAGGCGCAGCCGATCGACGCTGCCGTCGGCCATCGGCTCGAAGGCGATCGTGGTGCGGCCGTCGACGCTGGCGAAGCGGTGGCCGCCGGCGTCGTCGAGGCGTTGCGCGCGCGCGCGCCCGACCTGCGCCCACAGGTGCAGGCCGTGGCGGTCGACGCGCAGTTCGCGCCCGTCGGACAGGCGGTAACGCCCGGTGAGTTCGCGCAGCGCGTGCACGGGCAGGGTCGCCGGCGCGGTGACTTCGACGCTCGACGCGACCTGCGGCTCGACGGCCGCGACCGCCGCCGACATCGTCGCGGCGACGAGACCGGCGAGCAGGGGACTCAGGGCGATGGGGTGGATGGCAGTGCGGTTCATGGGGTGCCTCTCTTGCGGTGGGTGGGCGCCGACCCGGCGGCTGGCGTGGCCGGCGGGCGCGCGAGGGCATTGGGCGCCGGCGGCGCCGCCGCGTCATCGGCCGACGAGGGGATGCGGCCGCCGCGCCCGGCACCGCGGGCGCCACGAAGCAAAGAGCCGGCCTGCGGGCCGGCTCTGGACGTCAGCGCCGCGAGGTCGCGGTCACAGCAGGTGCTTGACGCCGTCGCGTTCGCTGATCAACTCGGCCAGCGTCTTGTCGATGCAGCCCTGGCTGAATTCGTCGATCGGCAGCCCCTTGACGATCTCGTGCTTGCCGCCGGCGCAGGTGACGGGGAAGCCGAACATCACGTCTTTCGGGATGCCGTAGTCGCCGTTGCTCGGCACGCCCATCGTGACCCACTCGCCGCCGGTGCCCAGCGCCCAGTCGCGCATGTGGTCGATCGCCGCGTTGGCGGCCGACGCCGCCGACGACAGACCGCGCGCTTCGATGATCGCGGCGCCGCGCTTGCCGACGGTGGGCAGGAACACGTCCTGGTTCCACGCCTGGTCGTTGATCATGTCCTTCACGCTGGCACCGTCGACGGTCGCGAAGCGGTAGTCGGCGTACATCGTCGGGCTGTGGTTGCCCCACACGCACAGCTTGCGGATGCTCGCCACCGGCTTGCCGGTCTTGGCGGCCACCTGGCTCAGCGCCCGGTTGTGATCCAGCCGCAGCATCGCGGTGAAGTTCTCGCGCGGCAGGTCGGGCGCGCTGTTCATCGCGATCCAGGCGTTGGTGTTGGCCGGGTTGCCGACCACCAGCACCTTGACGCCGCGGCTGGCCACCGCGTTCAGCGCCTTGCCCTGCCCGATGAAGATCTGGCCGTTGATCGACAGCAGCTCGGCGCGTTCCATGCCGGCCTTGCGCGGCATCGAGCCGACGAGCATCGCGTAGTCGGCGTCCTTGAACGCGGTCATCGGGTCGGCGTGGGCTTGCATGCCGTGCAGCAGCGGGAAGGCGCAGTCCTCGAGTTCCATCATCACGCCCTTGAGCGCCTTCTGCGGGCCCTCGGCCGGCACCTCGAGCAGCTGCAGGATGACCGGCTGGTCCTTGCCCAGCATCTCGCCCGAGGCGATGCGAAACAGCAGGGCATAACCGATCTGGCCGGCGGCGCCGGTGACGGCCACGCGGACGGGCTTCTTGCTCATGGAAAGGCTCCGGATGAGTGGGGGAAGGGAGGTGGCGGGGACGCCCTCGGTGCCACCGCCGGATCCCGCGAGTTTAGGTCAACGCACCTGACGCGGACCTTGACGCCGCGCAGGGTGGTGATGCCGCCAGCTATATCTGCTGTCTTATATAAGAGATGGTTTTTCGATGGACGCGGGCGGTCGCTTGTGCTGCAATCGCGGCATGCGCGCCACCATCGCCTCCGTCGCCGACGCGGGCGCCGCGACCCCGGCGTTCAGCCCGCTGTACCAGCAGATCAAGGCGCTGATCACCCAGGGGCTGCAGGCCGGCGACTGGAAACCCGGCGAGGCGATCCCCAGCGAGACCGAGTTGGCGCAGCGGTTCAAGGTCAGCCAGGGCACGGTGCGCAAGGCGATCGACGAACTCGCCACCGAGAACCTGCTGGTGCGTCGCCAGGGCAAGGGCACCTTCGTCGCCACGCACGCCGAGGCGCAGGTGCAGTACCGCTTCCTGCGCCTGGTCCCCGACGACGGCGGCGCCGAGCGCCTCGAGCGGCGCTTCCTCGACTGCCGCCGGCTGCGCGCGCCCGCCGAGGTGGCGCGCGCGCTCGAGCTTCGCAGCGGCGACGCGGTGGTGCAGATCCGCCGGCTGCTGTCGCTGGGCCCGCGTGCGATCGTGCTCGACGACCTGTGGCTGCCCGGCGCGGTGTTCAAGGGCCTGACGGCCGAGCGCCTGGGCGAGTGGCGCGGACCGCTGTACCGACTCTTCGAGAGCGAGTTCGGCGTGCACATGATCCGCGCCGAGGAGAAGATCCGCGCCGTCGCGGCCGACGACGCCGCCGCCGCGCTGCTCGGCCGCCCGCACGGCGCGCCGCTGCTCAGCGTCGAACGGCTGGCCTTCACCTACGGCGATCGTCCGGTCGAGCTGCGCCGAGGGCTGTACGACACGCGCGACCACCACTACCGCAATGAACTGAGCTGAGCGCGGCGCGGCGCGTCAGGCCCGTGTCGGCCGTCGCGGCTACGCTGCTGCGTTGCAATAAACTTCGAGGGTTTCACGCCGGTTGCTCCCGAGCCGGATGCGGCTCGCTCCCCACAAGGTCGGACATGCCAGACACCACCACGCCACGCCCGGTCTACCGCAACATCCACGTCACGCAGATCGTCAGCTACCGGCTGCCCCCGGCGGGCATCGTGTCGATCCTGCACCGCGTCAGCGGTGCGCTGATGTTCGTGCTGCTGCCGTTCGTGATCTGGATGTTCGACGCGAGCGTCAGCTCCGAGGTGTCGTACGACGTCTTCACGAGCGCCTTCGATGCCGGCGTCGGCCCGTTCGCCGGCTGGTTCCTCAAGCTGGTCGCGCTGGCGCTGGTCTGGGCCTACCTGCACCACGCGATCGCCGGCGTGCGCCACCTGTGGATGGACATGACCCACAGCGTGAGCAAGGCGCAGGGCCACAGTTCGGCGCTGGTGACGCTGGTGGCGAGCGTCGTGCTGACGCTGGTGCTCGGCGCCAAGCTGTTCGGCCTGTACTGATCGGGGAGTCAAGCGATGGCAGTCAACTACGGCTCGAAGCGCCTGGTCGTCGGCGCGCACTACGGGTTCCGCGACTGGCTCAGCCAGCGCGTCACCGCGGCGCTGATGGCGCTGTTCACGCTGGCGCTGCTGGTGCAGGTGCTGGCACCCGGCGAGCTCGGCTACGACCGCTGGAGCGGCATCTTCGCCGCGCAGTGGATGAAGGTGCTGACCTTCGTGGTCATCGTCTCGCTGCTGTACCACGTGTGGGTCGGCATGCGCGACATCTGGATGGACTACGTCAAGCCCGTCGGCGTGAAGCTGGTGCTGCAGGTCTTCACCCTGGTGTGGCTGCTCGGCTGTGCCGGGTGGGCGGTTCAAGTGCTGTGGAGGCTGTGATGCACGTGGCGACTTCTCTTCCGCGCCGGCGCTTCGACGTCGTGATCGTCGGCGCAGGCGGCTCGGGCATGCGCGCGTCGCTGCAGCTCGCGCTGGCCGGGCTCAACGTCGCGGTGCTGACCAAGGTTTTCCCGACACGCTCGCACACGGTGGCGGCGCAGGGCGGCATCGGCGCCAGCCTCGGCAACATGAGCGAGGACAACTGGCACT